>CAZPYX010000041.1:0-26242 GCA_964590635.1 uncultured Bdellovibrio sp. | reverse complement strand
AAGTGTATGTCGATCGTACGAGTGTCCTTGAGGGCGTTTTGAATCTGGTCCTTCGTGATCTCGTGGAAGACCATTCGTTTGGTTGGAACTTTTGGTTTTAAAACTTCAAGCAAATGCCAGCTGATAGACTCCCCTTCGCGGTCTTCATCGGTCGCGAGATAGAGCTCTGAGGCATCGGCCAATTTGTCTTTTAAATTCTTTACGACTTTGAGTTTGTCTTTAGGAATGCAATAAAGAGGTTCGAAGTTGTGATCAACATTCACCCCCAATTGCGCCCACTTTTCTTTTTTTACTTTTTCGGGAATGTCTTTTGCGGACTGGGGCAGGTCACGGATATGACCCATACAAGATTCCACTACATAATCTCTTCCCAAGAATTTACGAATGGTCTTAGCCTTCGTGGGAGACTCCACGATGACTAATTTGATTCCATCCGAGCTTTCAGTCTTTTTTGCCATGCTTGGTCCTTAGTCCAGGTCCGCTCAACAGATGTTTTCACGCAAAGCTTATGCAGCCGACCCATATATATAGACAAACCATGTATTCGATCGATTTAAGATGCAAGTCTCAATTTTGACAACTCGTATAAAGTCTTGAGAGGTACCTGCTTCCCTTTGAGCAAATTTAGGTAAAAACTTTGAAGGTAAATATGTACTTTTTTTGATCAATGGGAAGCAGGTACCTTTGAAATCCGTTTCTGAATTTTCGACTTCACTTCGTTTTCTTTTAACAGATATTGATGACACGTTAACGGACGAAGGTCAGTTGGGTGCCGAGTCTTATGCGGCGATGTGGAAACTTCACGATGCGGGTATCCATATTATTCCGATCACTGGTCGTCCTGCGGGTTGGTGCGAAATGATTGCGCGTATGTGGCCAGTGAGTGGAGTTGTCGGGGAAAACGGTGGCTTCTACTTCCGTTATCACGATAAAAAAATGCACCGCCACTTTTTCTTTGATGAAAAGACTCAACAAGAAAATCGTCTAAAACTTAAGGCCCTCGAGAGTGAAATTCTTAAAAAAGTACCCGGTTGTGATATGGCCAGTGATCAGTTTTGTCGTTTGATGGATCTTGCCATTGATTTCTGTGAAGATGTCCCGGCTTTACCACGCAGTGAGGTCCAAAAGATTGTTGATATCTTCAATGCCCATGGAGCCCAAGCAAAGGTCAGCTCCGTTCACGTCAATGGATGGTTCGGAAGTTACGACAAACTGACGATGTCTTTGCGATTCCTTGAAAAAGAATTCGACATAAGTGCGGCAGAGGCTAAAAATGTTTGCGGTTTCAGCGGCGACTCACCCAATGATGAGCCGATGTTTGCTTATTTTCCGAACAGCTTTGCCGTGGCGAATATTAAAAACTTTATTGATCAAATTAAAAACAAACCTACCTATGTCACCAACCAGCGCGGCGGCCTAGGATTCACGGAAATTGCTCAAGTTATACTCAATAAGAAATAAGGAGTCTCAGTTATGAAGTTTCAATTTATCTTAAGTCTTGCACTTTTGCTCTCTCCCCTCGCGCATGCTGCCTCCGATCTTAAAGTCGGCGACACAGCTCCGGTTTTCACTGTGAAAACTCAAGAAGGAAAAGACTTCAACCTCGCAGACCGCAAAGGTCAGTGGACGGTTCTTTATTTCTATCCTAAAGCGGGAACTCCAGGATGCACCAAGCAGGCCTGTGCCTTCCGTGACAATATCGAAAAAATCAGAAGCCAAGGAGCCGATGTTTTTGGTATCAGCGCCGATACTGTAGAAGCCCAAGCCGCTTTCCATAAAGAACATCATCTGACTTTCACGTTACTTGCTGACCCCGACGATAAAGTCGTGAATCTGTATGGAAGCAAAATGCCTGTACTTAAAATGTCGAAGCGTTGGACTTTCTTGATTGATCCTTCTTTGAAAATCAGAAGCATCGCCAAAGATGTTGATCCTGTGATGGACTCTGAACGAGTCGCAAAAGAAATCGCAGAACTGCAAGGCAAAGATAAAGCTAAAAAATAAATTCACATGTCTTAAATAACAAAAAGCCACTCTTCAACAGAGTGGCTTTTTGTTATTTGTGAAACCATTATCGCCTAAGGAACGATCGGCGGATGATAAGCCAGAGTTTCACCAAGGGCCCACAACATAAAGATCACCAACGGCGCATGCACCACCAATTGCGTGACCGTATAGCCAACGATATCACGAGCCTTCAAACCTAACACTCCCAATAAGGCCATCATAAAGAACGGATTGATCAAGTTCGGCAAAGCTTCCGCCGCATTGTACACCATCACCGTCCAACCCAAATGGACCTTTAATTCATTCGCCGCCTGCATAAGATAAGGCGCTTCGATAATCCACTTTCCGCCGCCTGATGGCACAAAGAATCCAAGGACCGCCGAGTAAACGCCCATCAAAGCAGAGAACGTATCTTTCGTAGAAACCGACACGAAGAAGTTTGAAATATGGTGCGAAAGTGTCAGACCATCCGCGGTTGGAGCCTTCGTCAAAATAAACGCGATACTTCCATAAATTGGAAACTGAATTAAGATCCCTGCCACAGAAGGAACAGCTTTGCTGACTGATTTCAAGAAACGTTTTGGTCTCCAGGTCAAAAGCATACCCATCATCAAGAATAAGAAGTTATATGTATTCAAATTTGAAATCGCGAGAATAACATTCTTACTCTTGAATTCCTGTCCCAGCCACCAGAAGCCCAAGATCACAACAAAGATAGTAAGGATCGGACTGTACTCCAACCAATCGCCCGGTTGCTTTGGTTTTTCTACCACATCTTCAACGTCACCACTCACATCTACACCCAAGTCTTTTGCCGTCACCGCACGCTCTTTAGTCGGCGCCGATAGATACGCAATAACCACAGACACTGCAGTTAAAACTGCCAGCATGAACAACGACTGAGGTAAGAATATAGTTTCAGCAAAAGGAATCACACCTGTTATCGGCAACAATGATTTCGGAATGCTATCAACATTGGCTTGCAACTGCGCCGCTGAAGAACTTAAACCCAATGCCCAGGTTGCGCCCAAGCCCAAATACCCCGCCGCCCCTGCTGCTCGATAATCCATGCGCAAATCTGTTCTGCGCGCCAAAGCCCGAACGTAAAGACCACCAAAGACCAAACTAAATGCCCAATTCAGTAAAGACGCCATGATCGTGAAAAAAGCAATGTAAGCAACCGCACTTCGCTCGGTCTTTGGAATCTTCGCCAACCAATTGATTAGTTTTCCCGCAGGCGGAGAAGAAGCCACTACATAACCAGAAATAACCACGATGGCCATTTGCATTGTAAAGGGAATCAAACTCCAATAACCCTCTCCAAACGATGTCGCGATGGCATGCGGGGCAACACCGGCAATCAATGCGCCCAAGCCCACAACGACAATTGCCAATACCGCAAAGATATATGAATCAGGAAACCAGCGCTCAGCCCAATTAGTAACCGCAGAGGCCAAACGCTCAAGGCCGCTGGTCTTTTTTGCATCAATTGATTCATTAGAAGAACTCATAAACATACCTCTATATAAGATTTTGAATACTTCCAGTGTCCTCCTCGAAAGAGGAAAAACCCAGAGATAAATGTTTCACAGGCTTAAGCATTAACACAAAGCATACAATGAGATTCAAATATCCTCATTTTTAACAATCACAGCGGAGCTTTTTGAATTGATTCAATAAAAGCTTTCTCGATTGCTGAATGTCTCAACGAGGTCGACAGTTCGAACAGATGATTTTGAAAATGCGGCCACGACAGATGAACTTCTTCCAAGAAAAATGGATTTTGAAAAGGCATCGATTTTGGCAAAATCGCGTGCCTCGTCTCCGCCTTCAAGCGATAACCGGTCTCTTTCAAAATCAGTCGAATAGATCCGAAATAAAAAAGCCTGGTAGCAACACCAGGCTTTTTAAAAATTTAAATATTGAATCTTAAGATATTAAGCGCCCGCGAAACTCAAAGACTTAATAAGAACATCCGGGGCAATTAGACTGTTGCCTTCCTTATTGTACTCGTTACCAAGCTCTTCAATATCACGAAGTAAGTCCAAGACATTGCCAGACATAACGAACTGATCAACAGCGCCTACGCATTTTCCGTTCTCATAAAGGAAACCTTCCGAAGGCATAGAAAAATCACCAGTGGACTCTTTGAAGCCCGCATGGAGCGCGCCCGAGAACTCTGTCAAATGCACAACCTTATCGTATTTCGAAAGCAGTTCTTGCAGAGACTTCGTGCCTTTTTCAACAATCATATTCGTAGGTCCAATGTCCATGGCCGAAGCAGGGCTGCGCGCCGCATGGGCCGTGTGGGGAAGATTCATCTTTTTAGAATACTCTAAATTCGTAAGATAATTCTTCAAAACACCTTTTTCAAAAAGAACAATCTTTTGTGAAGGCGCCCCCTCCGAATCAAAAGGACGAACCGCAGTCCCACGGACGTTCAATGGATCATCAATAAGTTGAAACTTTTCGCTGGCAATCTTTTGTCCCAATTTTCCCTGCAACAAAGATTTATTTTCGTGGACCTCTTTCGCTGAAAAATATCCTGCCAGCATGCTTAGAATCGTCGTGAATTGTTCGCGGTCAATAACCACCGCATAGTTTCCAGTTTTCAACTTCTGAGCGCCTAGACGCGCGATGGATTTGCGCACACCCTCTTCGGCGGTTTCCTTGGCATTGATATCTTTGAAAGATCTTGCAAAGAAGGACTCACCGTCCATTTTTGAATACTCCCCTTCTTTTGCTAAAGGATAAGCATAACCCGTATAGTAATTTTGCTTAAACTCTTGATCCAGGCCTTCGGAATTCAAAATACGTTTGAAACTTGTGCTTTCACTAAAGCCACAATAAGGAACTGATTGAATACGTGAATCCGCATTCAAACAACTTTCTTCCAAAGCCTTCGCCACTTCCATTTTTTTATCCATGGCCACAGTTTCAGGATTAAACAAATTCAAAGACGGAGTCGTTGAGGGTTTCACCAGTGGAATTTCCAAGGTCTCATCTGATTTCACAGTCTTCGCATTTGCCAAGGCATCTTTATAGGTACGCAACAAAGCCTCTAAAGAAAGATTCTCTGTATAAGCGTAACCTTGATTAGCGCCAACAATCACGCGCAGACCTGCCATTTGCGACTGTGTAGACTCAAACTTCTCAAGCTTTCTTTGCTGGAATCCCAACTTCAGGGATTCCCCGCCAGAGATCAACATTTCAACCTTGGCGCCATCACGCTGTGCTTCACTGACTATCTTTTGAAAGTTCTCTTTAATTGTATCCATTATTTTGCTCTCCCACCGACCATCAAGCTAGAGACCAGGATCTGAGGTTGGCCCACTGCCGCCGGAATACTTCCACTCACAGAGCCACACATACCTGTCGCCAACTTAAGATCTTTAGAAACTTTGGTGATCTTGCCTAATGTATCAATTCCGCGGCCGATCAAACACGCACCCTTCACAACTTCCTCAACTCGGCCATTGCGAATGATATATCCTTCTTGAACTTGGAAATTATAGTCACCGGTGCCCGGATTCACCGAACCGCCACCCATTTTTTTTGCATACAAACCGTAATCCACATCACGAATCATGTCTTCGAAGGAATCCTTACCGGCACCGATAAATGTATTTCTCATGCGCGAAGCCGGGGCATATTTGTAGGACTGACGACGACCACTGCCTGTTTTTTCATACCCAGTTTGAATCGCACCCATTTCATCCACGATATAAGATTTCAAAACGCCATTTTCAATCAAGGTCGTACGCTTTGTTTTATTACCCTCATCATCGACATTCAAAGAGCCCCAACCATTTTCAATCGTTCCATCGTCAATGGCATTCACACACTCATTGGCAATCTTCTGTCCTAGTTTTCCGGCAAACACAGAAGCACCTTTAGCCACGCTCGTTGTCTCTAGGCCATGCCCACAAGCCTCATGGAAAATAACTCCGCCAAAGGAGTTATCAATCACCACAGGCATCTCACCCGCTGGAGCATATTGTGCCGTGGTCAATCGCATCGCACGGTCGACATTCTCATGAGTGAATTTCTGCAAATCAACACGATCAAAAAGATCAGACGTTCCCATGTGACCTTCGTTATCCGCAGAACTTTCCTTCACGCCCATGTGTTCCACAAAAGTTTCAAGACGAATGCGAGAATACGCACGCTCATCATAGGCCATCACGCCGCGCGAGTTCGCAATCTGCACACGCTGAAATTTCTCATTAAGTCCCGCCTCCACTTGAGTCACCGAAGAATTGCGACGACGAGCATGCTGATCGATGGAGTTCAACCACTGAAACTTTTTATCGCGATTCATCTCCCAAGGTTTCTCACCAAAAGTATGGATTGAATCAAAAGGCACCTGCATAAGAGGCATTGATTTTTTTGCATCACCAGAACCGCGACTTTGTGCCGCATTCAATGCGGCCTTGACCAAGCCTGCTTCTGACAAGTCATTTGTCGTCACATACACAATCTCGTGACCAAAAAACAAGCGAATACCCGCGCCATAAAGTTGACCGACGATGGCTTGATCAGCTTTTGAGTTAAGAACCGTTAAATTTGAAGAGTAAGTATCTTCAACGAAAATATCTGCGAAATCTGCCCCAGTAGACAAGGCGGCATCCAGCGCCTTTGTAAGAATTTGAGGTTGAATAATCATGGGACCTCCCTATCGAAAAAGCATAGCCTAGGCGCCATTAGCCCCCAATGAAAATCGGCAAAGGTCCTATATTTAATCCATGGGTATCATGGATTGATCCCGACAACTTTTGCCGCCCCAACTGTCGACAAGCTAGACATGATCCCCTCGACCAGCTCGCCAACTGCATATAAACCACAAAAGACTGAGTCTTTATCAAATCTCCTACGTGGCACAGGCGTTGCTTTGTGCAGCGATGGAATCAAAGTACTAAGAAAATGTTGAACGTATACTTTGGAGTTTCTATGAAATTACACCTCTTCATGGCCACTGCGCTTATTATCTTAAGCCACTCTTTTGCCTTTGCAGTAGAAGATTGCTCTGCCGTTGACGTGCGCGAGTCCTTACCTGCCGATGTTAAAGCCTTCATGACAACACCATCAAATCAAGGCGATATTGGCTGGTGTTTCGGCTGGGCCGCTACGGATCTTCTGAGTCAAGCTGTGGGAACTCCTGTTTCAGCACTTCACACTTCCAGCTACTACTCAAGCCAAGTGAATTTCTTAGGAAAGTTTGGTCGCCTCTTTATCAGTGACCAAAAAATCCCAGAAGGTGGCGACATCGTATCTGCATTGAAAGATATGAATTCCTTGGGATATGTGTGTCGCGAAAAAGATCTTCCTTCCCAGGGCTTAAGAAAAGCCTGGTATAGCACAACTGGCTATATGCTTAGTGGCATCAACCGTTTGATCTCCCGCATGCAATCTTACCGAGCTCATTCTTGCGAGGATGTTATCTGCAAAGGAACTCTCGATAGTCTTTTAGAATCTTTTATTCCCGGGGTGCATCCTGAAGCCGTGAAGAAATATCTTCTAGCAAACCCAAAAGTGACCTTAGAAAGCACACTCTTTTATTTTTTAAATTCTAGCTGCAGATACAATTCTATTTCTTTAAAAGATCAAAAAATTAACTACGGAACTGCTTACAAAACCGTTCTCAATCACAATAAATATCCAGACAGTTCGCCAATTATAATTGCCATTAACCAGGCCCTGGAAGCAAATCGATTAGTGGGTCTTGAATACGACGCTTCAAATGTCACATCCGCGGGAGGAATATTCGGCGCCGGCCATGCCTCTACTATCGTTGCGAGAAAGAAAATCGCCAACCAATGCTATTACCTTGTTAGAAATTCGTGGGGCACATCTTGCGATTATCTACCCGGGATAATCTGCGAAAAAGAACAGGGTTCTTATTGGGTCACATCAAAAGTTATGGAAAAAATGGCCTCAAAAATTACTTGGATTAAATAACAAAACAAAAGCGGTAGAGCTGTTACCTTTATTAACTTTAAAGACACAGAACTGTCGCTATCAATGGAAGTTAATTATTTCCATTGATGTTCCAACAAGAAGCCCCGATCCCCCTCGGGGCTTTTTACCTTTCCCTACATACAATATCCCCAGGTCCGACATTCAAAATAAAAGGGATCGCGTAGTTCCTTTTCGCTCAAAAGATCATTCAGTCTGGATGCTCGATAAACTTGATTTTTTTTAATTTGGGACAGCGGCATGCGAAACCAGGATCCCTTTGGCACCACATGATCACTGACATCCCAGACAACTTGCTTTCGGGTCCCCACCCAATGATACATCAACTCAGGATCATAGAACTTCACAGTGATCGCGGGCTCACCGGGACGTGCCCAAGAGGCATCTTTTCCGCGCAGGTATCCCCAAAATCCCACTTCACTTTTTCTGGTTTGCGATGATAGCAATCGCAAAGGAACCTTCAGCTCTCGCTGCCAATGCTTTGCCAAATCATCTGGGAAAATATTAAGTACTTTTAAAAAGCTCACCGCAAATGCTGCACACCCCGCACCCTGACCCCATTGTGGGTCTGCCCGTAAACTTCCGTAAACCTTGTGCAGCTGCGTCTCTTCATATTGTCGCAAATAGTTTTTAACGCGATAACATTGCTCTTGATTCAACTTGATTTTCAAACGTCGCACATACCCTTGAGCCTCTAAAACAGGAAGCCATTTAAGAACTTCTTCGTTCCTATAAAACCGCCCTTTCACATCAATTAAAAATGTTTCCAAAGAGCGTCCCCGCACTAACAGATCCCAAGCATAAGAAGCCGTGCTGCGATCCGATGTCATTCCACGATAAACTAACGGCTCAGTCCCGCACTGAAGTCGAATATTTACATGGGAAATCGAGTGGGGATAAATATCGTAGCGATAGTGATCCCCCTCTTCCTGGCCAATTTTAAAGAAAGTGTTATGAAAAGTGCTGCGGACCAAACTGCCAGGAGTACTCCAGTCCAAAGGTTTCGGAGCCCGATAGAAAAGAAGTTGCAACTCATGGGCAAAGCTCTGATTTGCGAACAAAAGAACTGCCACCAAAAGCATAAACTTCATGACAAGATCCTTTCCTCAACTGCAGCTTTCATCAAATTTCGAAATGTCCCCCGAGTACAATTAATTTTCTGAAAGCCTCAGCACCAAGTTCTAAGCAAATTCCGCGACGCAATCCTTCGCGCGCGCTGTTCCGAAGGGCATTTCCCTTTTCTCGCCCTAGAATATGTGCTCTATTTTATTTGACAAAAAATAGAGGAGTCCTCAAATGACAAAGAAAAAAAACTCACCGCAGCCCAAACCTACGCCAAAGTCATCGCGTTCACTAAGAACTAAAGCGATCCACGGCGAAGCTCTATCGCAGTCCTGGGAGTTCTCTCATCATTTGATTCCACCAATGACGGCCTCCACCACTTTCCGTCTGGACTCCCTACAACGTGGCGCTGAAGGCTTCAGTACATTTGGAGCACAAAATAAATCTGAAAAACCAATATGGATCTATGATCGTCTTGAAGAACCCACAACCAAGATGCTTGAGGATCAGCTGGCCGTTCTTGAAAAAGGCGAATGCGCAGTGACCTTTGGCAGTGGCATGGGTGCCATCGCCTCCACTTTGATGTCTCTACTTAAGAGCGATCAAAAAGTTGTCGCTCACAAAACACTCTATGGATGCACATACAGCCTCATCACCAACTGGCTTCCGCGATTTAATATTCAACATTCATTAATTGACGTGAATAACTTCCAAGCGCTTGAAAAAGAACTTCAAGATCCGGCAACACGAGTGGTGTATTTTGAATCCGTCTCCAACCCTATTCTAGAAATTGCCGACCTTGAGAAAATTGCCAAGCTTGTCAAAGACGCCAATAAAGGTCGCAAAAAAGACAACCAAATCTACACAGTTGTCGACAATACGTTTGCCACGCCGTGGGCCCTTCGTCCCATCGAATGGAACATTGATTTTGTCATTCAAAGTTTAACAAAAAATATCTCTGGCTTCGGAACGGAAATGGGTGGAGCTGTCATCGCCCCTAAAGGGCATGAAAGCATTCTGCGCTTAGCCCGCAAAGACTTCGGCACTATCATCCAGTCTTATGCTGCTTGGCATATTTTAGTCGATGGCATCTCACCCCAAGCCATTCGCTTCGAGCAACAGCAAGACTCCGCTTTGAAAATCGCACAGTTTCTAGAAAAGCACCCCAAAGTAGAACGTGTCATTTACCCAGGATTAAAAAGCCACTCACAATTCAAAGATGCAAAAAAATATTTAAAATCTCCTGAGGGAAAATTTGCCCCCGGCACGATGATTTCGTTTCAGCTCAAAGGGAATATGAAAAAGTGCGAAAAGTTTGTCGATGATATTGCGAAGAATTCCTACGCCATCACCTTGGCTGTCAGCCTAGGACTTACTAAAACACTTATTGAGGTACCGGGGTACATGACTCACTCAGCGATCCCGAATGATAAACGTGAAGAGTCCGGCATCGATCCTCGAGCCATTCGCCTCAGTCTTGGCCTTGAGAACGCTCAAGACATTATTCAAGATCTTAAAACAGCCCTAGCGAAAATTTAAGGCAAAAAAAAGCCCCGATCTCTCGGGGCTTTTCAGAACTACTTGCGAACTTTCGCTTTGTACATACGCTTTTTCTTAGCGATTCTTTTCATTCTGTGACGGATACCTTTTTTAGATTTACCTTTTGCAGCCATTTTAATTCCCCTAAGTTTAGCACTCCAACTATCGCTGGAGCAGTTTAACAATATTCAACTCACGCACTACACACTCTACTCCGACAGAATCGGAGTAGAGATAGACCAGCGCCTACTTTTTCGTCGGCGTGTTCATCAAAGCCGCGAACGGATTGTTGAACGGATTTGCTGGCTTCGCAGGAGGAGCCCCTGCTTGCGGTCTTGCACCACCAGCAGGAACGTGTCCATGTCCCGGAGGATTTCGTGGTCCACCAGGTCTGTAACCACCCTTTTGCTCAGAACGTTGTTCTGGACGTCTTTCACCACGAGGCCCTGACGCTTCAGGAGCATCGTCCATTTTCATAGTTAATGAAATCTGATTCTTAACAGCATCAACTTTCAAAACTTTAACCGTCACATGATCACCAGGGTTCACAACCTTACGAGGATCATCAACGAATTTATGCGACAACGCCGAAATATGCACCAAACCATCTTGGTGAACACCGATATCAACAAACGCACCGAAATTCGTTACGTTAGTTACGATACCTGGGCAGATCATACCTTCAGTAAGGTCTTTCACTTCCATAATATCATCGCGGAACTGGAAAACTTTAAATGGATCACGCGGATCGCGACCCGGTTTCTCTAGCTCTTTAACGATGTCGTCAAAGGTAAATTCACCGACAAGTTTTGCCCATTTCGTTCTTTGCGCAACAAGCTTCTTCGCACCTTCACCGATAACATCAGACAAAGAAACACCAAGGTCTTTTGCCATGTCAGCCACAGCTTGATAACGCTCTGGATGGATCCCTGTAGAATCCAAAACTTGTTTGCTAGAAGGAATTCTTAAGAAACCCGCAGCTTGTTCGAAAACCTTTGCGGAAAACTTCGGAACTTTCAAAAGCTCAGAACGATCTGTGAACAAAGTTTTCTTACGCGCTTCAACGATACCTTTCGCCAATGCCGGACCAATGCCCGCAACATGAGAAAGCAACGCTGCAGAAGCCGTATTCACGTCGACACCCACGTTATTCACGCAAGACTCAACAACTGCTTCCAATGATTTTTTCAATTGCGATTGATTCACGTCATGTTGGTATTGACCCACGCCGATAGACTTAGGATCCACCTTCACAAGTTCCGCCAAAGGATCTTGCAAACGACGCGCGATAGAGATCGCACCTTTAACCGTCAAATCAAGATCTGGAAACTCTTCACGAGCGATATCAGAAGCAGAGTACACAGAGGCACCTGATTCAGAAACCATCACAACCGGAATATTTTTGCCAAGATCCTTCAAAACTTTACGCAAGAAAGTCTCAGTCTCACGACCCGCAGTACCGTTACCGACAGCGATCGCTTCAATTTGAATTTGTTTTAGAACTTCGTTGAACAATACTTTTGCCTTACGGTCAGCATCGTCACCCAAAGTGTAAAGAACTGTGTGCGAAATGAAAGCGCCTGATTTATCAATCAAAGCCACTTTACAACCTGTTCTCAAACCAGGATCCACGCCCAATACGCATTTTGAACCGTATGGAGAACCCAACAAAAGTTTACGAACGTTTTCAGCGAATACTGTGATCGCATCCATGTCCGCTTTTTCTTTAAGAACGCGGTGAACTTCATTCACGATAGAAGGAAGAACGTAAACGTTCAAAGCCAAGCGAGCTGATTGCTTCAAGTACTCACCGATAGCATTATCAGGAGTTGTTGTTGCGAATTTCTCGTAAGACTTCAAATTGTCTTCGTCATCAGCTTTTACATCGATAGCCAATTCTTCCTCAGTCCAACCACGTCTCATTGCTAAATAGCGATGATTGTTTTTTGAATCGAGAAGATTTTTAACCGGCTCTTCAAACTCTTTGTACATTTCGAACTTAGAGTTTGGTTTGTAACCTTTAGCTGCTTTAGAAACTACGCGACCTTTTTCGTTGTAGTTCTTAGCAACCATCGCACGAAGTTCAACGTCGTTGGCGATTTTCTCTACCAAGATGTCTTGCGCGCCTTTAAGCGCTTCTTCGTAAGTTACGATTTTGGCAGTTGGGTTGAGGAAGTTTTTCGCCTTCATCTCCATTGTTTGATCGTCTTTGATCAAACCGTGGCCCATCTCCCAAATCCAAGAAGCCAAAGGTTCCAAGCCAGCTTCGCGAGCGATGGTAGCTTTGGTTTTCTTTTTCTTTTTGAATGGTTTGTAGATTTCTTCCAACTCACCCAAGTCCCAAGAAAGCTCAATACGCTTTTGGACGTCGGCCGTAAGATTGTTCTGCTCCCCGATCTCTTTGATCAAGAAAGCTTTACGCTTTACGATTTCGTTGAAAGTTTCGTGACCCTCGATAACATTGCGAATTTGAACTTCGTCCAAATTGCCTGTTTTCTCTTTACGGTAACGAGCGATGAAAGGGACTGTCGCGCCCTCAGCAGCAAGTTCAATAACTGCTTGTGCAGAACTTGCAGAAACTGTAGGGACAATACGAGCCAAATAACTCTGAAGAGCCTGATCCATAGAACCTCTAGATTTATTGGAATAATTGGAGTTTTAAATCTTTATTTGTGACGGAACATGATCAGACCATGAGTTGGGTCGTAAGGAGAAACCCCTACGCTCACACGGTCGCCCACAACCACACGAATATTAAAGCGTCTCATTTTTCCGCAAAGCTTTGCGTTGATGATCGCTTTATTTTCGAGTTCGATCTTATAAAGACCCCCAGCTAGGGCGTCGATCACTTTTCCGTCAATTTGTACTAAATCGTCTTTTGCCATGTAGGTAAATTTCTAGGTCAGTTTGATGGACCTTGCAATAGAATTCTGCCCTATGACAACTTCCTATTGCTGATCAGCATGCGTTTGCCGTCTTCAAAAAGGACCTCAAGTCGATCATATTCATTGGAAAGGATAAATCCCCATCCAAAGATCTTGTGATCAATTGCGGTTTTCGCTTCATATTGAGAACCAATATTATAAGGCTGAGCTTTCATCGCTTTATACTTCTCATGAAGATCTGTCCATTTGGCTTGCTCTTCATTCAAAGCTTTTTCAGCTTTAGTCGCCTTCTTTTCTTTTTTCTCTTTTTTGCCAGAAGCCGCTTTTTTCTCAGAAACTTCTTCGGCTGCAACTTCCTCTTCCACTTCTGGAGCGGGTTTCACAGCTTTGACTTCGTTGACTGGTTTTACTTCTTTAGGTGCCTTTACCGGAGCCGCTTTAGCTGCAGGCTTGGCTACAGGTTTTGCCGCCACAGCCTTCGCTGGTTTAACGACTTCTTTAGGCGCAGCCTTGGGAGCTGGCTTTACAGACTTCGCAGCAGGTTTGGCAACAGGCTTCGCTGCAGCTTTTGGTGCAGGCTTCGCCGCCGCTTTAGGGGCAGCCTTAGCCGCCGGTTTTGCAACAGCTTTCGCAGCAGGCTTTGCTGCTACTTTTTTTGCTTTTGCCGCAGGTGCTTCCTTTTTAGGAGCTTTCTTAGCCATCTCAATTCCTCTCTTCCTAATAAGGTGAGAAATGATCGAAAAGTGTTTATAAACCAGATCTAACCTATTACACAGTGTCTTGACAGCAAAAAAATAATGGGAAAGTGTTAGCGCGAGGCATCACTATGATAACAGCAGAAGTAATTAAAGATCTTCACTCGTCGGATCTAACCTATATATCCGGCTCTCTTCAATCCATAGCAAAAAAAGTTCTTCCACCGGAACTCGCAGACAAAGACGTTCTTGTTTTCGTCTCGAAGGCGGAGCAACTTGAAGCGGCCCTTAAGGCCCAGGCGCCCATCGTGGTCGCACATAAATCCGTCAGTCTTCCTGAGGACAGCGGAACCACCTTCTTTCAAACCGGCAGCGTACAGCTAGCAATGGCCGCCATTCTGCCGCTCTTTGATGGCAAGATGAATCGCTTCAATCAGACAGAGAAAATCCATCCCACAGCTTGCATTCACCCCACGGCTCACCTTGGGCAAAATGTTTATGTAGGCCCCTTTGCCGTGATCGGCGAGCAAGTCCGCATTGGTGACTATGCCACCATCGCAGCCCATGCCGTGGTTGAGTCTTTCGCGACCGTTGGCGATCACACCCTGATCCATCCACAAGTCTACGTGGGGACATCTTGCGAAATTGGATCTCACTGCGAAATCCACCCCCATACGACCATTGGCGCCGACGGATTCTCGTTTGCACCCACTCGTGAAGGCGTGCATAAAAAAATCCCACAAATCGGTAAAGTGGTCATCGGAGACTGGGTTGAAATCGGAGCCAACTGCGCCGTCGACCGCGCAGCCCTCACAGAAACTCGCATCGGCAACGGCACAAAGATGGATAACTTCTGTCACGTAGCCCACAATGTCGTCATCGGAGAACACAACGTCATGGCCGCAGGATTTAAAATTGCGGGCTCCAGCAAAGTTGGTAGCCACTGTATGTTCGGAGGCGACACCGTTGTCTCTGACCACGTGACAATTGTCGACAAGGTCATGGTCGGTGGAAAAAGCGGTGTCTCTAATGACATCCTAAACCCCGGCGCCTATGCGGGATATCCCGTTGAACCTCTTCGTGACAACATGAAGACACTTGCATCATTTGGAAATGGCAACTTGCCACGTATGAGAAAAGAAATCGCCCGCATCATCAAACATCTGGGCCTCAAAGAAGAGTAGGAGATTACAATGACTTTCGAATTTTACAAAATCCTTCACATGGCAGGCCTTATCTGTTTGTTCTTCGGATTCGGAGGCCTTTTGGTTGCTTCGTACTCTGGAGTCGCTCTAAAACCACAAGCTCGCGCTATGAGCTTTGCAACACATGGCATGGGCCTTTTGTTCCTTCTAGTTGGCGGCTTCGGCATGCTAGCAAAGATGGGCATCATGGCAAATATGCCTGGTTGGGTCATCGGTAAAATCATCATCTGGGTTTTGATGGGTGCTGGAATCTCAATCGTAAAAAGAAAAGGCTATATCGGCTGGCCCATCGCCATCTTGTTGCTTGTTCTTGGTACAACAGCGGCAGTTCTTGCGATCAACAAGCCTTTCTAAGATCTATAATCGATATCAAATAATAAAAAACCCGCTTCAACGAGCGGGTTTTTTATTTAGATAGAGTATGTTTTCGGTAACTCAATCTTTTTTGGTTTCATCTTTTTAGACTCTGACTTCGCAGGACTTCTTTTGCTATCTGCAGATTCTTTTTTATCAGGCTTACCTGAATCCCCTGCGACCTCATCTGTTTTATCATTTGCATCTGACTTGTCAGATTTGTCTTTCTTGTTGGCCTTATCTGAGTTGCCATCTTTCGCAGCCACTCCACTCGAAGCATCTGCATTCCCTTTGCAATAACGGTATTCCTTCATCAGGGCCCGAGTCTTTTGCGCCCCTTTGATATCTCCGCCTCTTTTTTTATTATAATCATCACTTCTTAAAGGTCCCCAATAAGTCCCCTTAGAACCCTTCGAAGTCGGCGTCATCAAGTTGTCTCGACTATCCAATTCACTGGCAAGTAAATCAACGGCGCAAGTGATGTTCTGATTTGGGTTGTGCAAATCAGAGGCCTTCGGACAAACACGCGACTCCAATTGAAACAAGCCCACCGCAGTTCCATTCGGCGCATTGGGATTGTCATTCTTAGGTTTGCAGCTGGATTCCGAAGAGGACATCGCCATCATCGTCCAGACCCAAAACAGATCACGTTGTCCTTTACTCATGTTGGGATAATTAGGACACCACTTCGTAATGTCATCGGGAATGTTCGCACCAAAAGATTTCGGCTTGTCCTTAATCAATTGAAAAGCCCAAGACCCCCAAGGTCCCATCTTCCCGTCTTTATTCATAAAGTGATCACAGCCTTCCGCAAAGGTCGCACTCGCGTCCTTACCGACTGCTTTAGAAATATTCTGATCCAAATCTTTCTCATAGACAAAGCCCTCTTCTTCTCGGGCTTCAAAGGCAGCGTCAGTTACTGTACGAGCTGTCTTTTTTATTTTTTTCTCAGGCCCAGGCATGGGTTGAGAACTTTGTTTATGAAAGAAAGGACAAGACTGAACCAACAACTGTAGAATCTGCGCCTTAGATTGTTGCTCTTGAACGGCTTTCAACTGAGCTGCCTGCGCGGCTGCATAATTGGCTGAAGTTGCCTGCATCTGCGCCACAAAAGCATCATATGCAGTTGTATTGATTGTGCCCGCCCCAACCTCTGTTCCCAGAAGCCCTAAAATAGAAAATAACATAATGAGCAGACAAAGATGTTTCATCAATGGACTTATCGGGGCCCCTCATATTTTCTATATGAAATTCCCCAAATACTCGTCAGAACTGGCATTTAGAACCACCAACTGAATGACCCTACCAGGACGACTTCCGCAAAAAACTCGACCAAGATCCTAAAAGCCTTTATCAGCAAAGGTCTTATGGAACATACCGACCCAGCAAATGGAACAATCTTGCTCACTTTTGCAGTGACTTGGCTCACATATTAAATAATTGTTCACAAATATTATGGAACACAGATCAAACAAGCAATTTGGTTTAAAAAGCGATGAGGTCGAAAAAGCCCTCGAACGTCTTGAGAAAGTTCGTATGATCTCTTACAAAGAGGATCACTGGGAAGTTCTCTCTGACAGTCGGGCCACTGTGTTCCGCTCTGACTTTAAAGCCGCTCACAATTATTATGATCAGCTCTCAAGCAAAGGGCGCAACAAAATCGACGCCGCAGGAAAACACCAATGGGACATGTCAGCTTTGCTTATCCCCGTTAAAAAAGAAAACAGCAAAAAGGTGCTCGAAAAAATCCGCCAGTTCCGCCGCGAACTTCTGGCCGACGCTAATACAGAAATAGATCGAGATTCCATTTACTATATGACTCTTCAGTTCTTTAATTTGACAGAGCTTGAAGCCTAAAAAGGCTGAAAACAAAAAAAACCTCTTTCCAGAGGGTTTTTTCTTATTCATGAGGAAGAGTGCAAGAAACCTTATAAGTTCCATCAAAGATATTCACTGAGTTCACATCCTTAGCCGCAAACTCTGAGGAGATTTCCTTGTCATTCACCTTGAAATTTTGAAGAACAACAAAGGCATCCAAGGTCTTTGAAGACACATCGTCCTCAATCAAGAATTGATACTGAATCGAAGTATCTCCAACGTTCCATACAACTTGAGTAAAACGTCCCAAGTGATCTTCAATCGACAAGGTCAAAAGCTTGATGTCCTTCTGCTCCTGAAGGGTCTTATCACCCTTAGAAAGCGTGCAAGACGCTGTTTGGTAAGAAGTGACTTGCTTCGCATTAGCCCAGCTCATACAAGGCAACAAAGCCAAAATAAAAATATACTTTTTCATTCCATCCCCCCCCCGGACAATGAACACTGCTCTGACCAAGTCAGAGCAGTCTGAACTTTAGAACATCGAATACTTCAAGAAACGGCACTCAATGTTGCCATTGAATACAAAATGTTTGCGAGTAGATTTCAATTTTAAGTCCGCAATCAATTCTTTGTTTCCAGAAAGAACCCAAGCGTCCCAACCTTTAAATCTGTGCTTCAATGTAAAGCCCAAATCGCGGTAAACGTCGCGAAGATTGTCTTCATCACCAATACGTGCACCGTAAGGAGGATTGATTACGATCAAACCTTTTTCAACAGGTGGTTCCACCGTCGCAACAGATTCTTTCTTAAACTCAATCACTTGATCCACACCCGCACGTTTCGCATTGTCTTTGGCGCTTTTCAAAACACGGTTGTCGATGTCATAGCCATAAAACAAAAACGGCAATTCTTCTTTTTCAGCATCCATCGCCTCTTGCACGAGGTTGTCCCAAGTGTCTTGCTCATAACTCAACCAGCTCATAAATCCAAAACGCTTGCGGTGAATACCAGGGGCAACATTCATCGCCATCATCGCTGCTTCAATCAAGAAAGTTCCAGAACCACACATGAAGTCGATGATCGGCGACTGGCCATCCCACTCAGAAAGTTTGATCAAGCCCGCTGCCAAATTTTCCTTCAATGGAGCTTCCCCTGTTTCTCTGCGATAACCACGCATGAACAAAGAATCCCCCGTTGTATCAATGGCAACGTTGAATTGATTTTTAACCGCGCGAACATGGATGCGCAATGCAGGTTGATCGTTGTCCACGTCAGGACGAACGCCAAATTTATCGCGGAACTGATCCACGATAGCGTCTTTGATCTTCATTGCTACGAAACGCTGATCGCGCATCATAGAATCACGAATCGTCACATCGATAGAGATCGTTTGAGTTGGTTTAATATATTTAGTGAAATCATGACGAAGAATTTGGTTATATAATTCTTCAGGTTGGTAAGCCGTGAAATCTAAAATCGGTTTCAAGATACGGCTTGCCAATCGAGAATGAAGATTTGCTTTGTAACAGCCTTCCCAGTTCGATTCGAAATATACTCCACCTTGGGTCTTTTCAACGACCTTCAGTCCAAGTTCTTTTAATTCTGTTTCGAGGGGATCTACGAGGCCTTTGGCAGTAGAGGCGAAAAATTCAGGCATTGGGGCTTTCCTTTCTTGTTGAAGAAAGCCCCATCCCAGTCGCAGGACTTTCTCTTAAACTTCGCGATATTGAGGACCACCGCCCCCTTCAGGGACTGTCCATTCAATATTTTCGAATGGGCACTTAATATCACAAGTCTTACAGTGAATACAGTTCGTATAGTTGATTTGTAGGTCTTTCTTACCTGGCTCCTTCGTAGACGGCACCATTTCGTATACAGAGGCAGGACAGAAGTGATTACACGGTGATTTGTAATTAGGCTCACATACGCTACGGCAGATATCCCCATCTTTTAAGATCAAATGGTTCGGAGAATCCTCGTCATGCATAGTGCCCGTCAAATAAACACTGGAAAGCTTATCAAAGAAAAGCTGACCATCGGGCTTAGGAAGAGAGCTCAATTGCTCATCAAAACCATTCGGTCCCCAAACGTCGACCACTTTCTCAGTCGTCTCCGCATCCCCGTGATTGATCGGCATAGGATCTTGAAGACCACGGCCACCCGTAATTTCTTGAAGAGCTAGCATCGGCATAGAAGCCACAATGCCTTTACTCAAAGCCTGATGGAAGTTACGAACTTTATAGAGCTCATTCTTCACGTAGCTGCCATGAACACGAGTTTCATAACCCTTCGTGATGTCTTCAGTGAACTCAGCACCCTTCGTCAAACCATCCATGATTGTGTCAGCAGCTTGCATACCTGACTTCATAGCCAAGTGAATACCTTTAAGCTTCTGAACATCGACCATGCTGGCAGAGTCACCACAAACCATAAAGCCATCGCCGTAAAGCTTCGGCATAGAATACCAACCACCCGCAGGCAAAGTCTTACCACCGTAAGCGATAACTCTTCCGCCTTTAAGCATGCTTTGTAGGAATGGATGAGTTTTCAATTTTTGCAATTCACGGTGTGGATCCAAAAGAGGATCTTCTGTATCGAGGTAAGCCACAAGGCCCAAGATGATTTTATCCCCTGGAATTGTGTAGATGAAAGTACCACCAATGGATTTAGAAAGTGGGAAACCCATTGTATGGATAACTTGTCCCGCCTCTACAGTTCCCTGTGGCATTTGAATAATTTCTTTCACGCCTTCTTCAAAAACTTCTTTATTTTTGCCAGCGCGAAGATTCAACTTGTCAGAAACTTTTTTGAACAAAGAACCACGAGTTCCTTCCGCAAAAATAGTTACTTTAGATTTAAGAATTAAACCGGGCTCAAAATTAGCTTTAGGATTGCCGTTTTTATCACGACCTTTATCGCCCGTGCGAACACCGACGATTTTATTTCCTTCATACAAAGCTTCCACGGCGGCAAAGCCGGGGAAGATATTAATGCCTTTTTCTTCACACTTCGTCGCCAACCAACGATTCAATTTGCTGATTGAAGTGATGTAGTTGCCTTCATTGTGAAAAGGAGGCGGAGTCACAGGAAGTTTGAAAGAGAAATCAGAACCTAGATAGTAAACGGCATCTTTTTTAACTTCAGTATCAAGAGGAGCGCCCTCGTCTTTGAAGTTCGGAACCAACTCACGTAAAGCCGTCGGATTCAAAACTGCGCCAGACAAACTGTGCGCGCCAACTTCAGAAGCTTTTTCAAGTACAACGATCATTTGCTCAGGAATTTGTTCGCCTTGTTTTTTACCTGAAGCGACATCTTCGTTATGTTTTTGAATTTGATTTTGCAAATGAAGGGCACAAGAAAGACCTGCAGACCCACCACCAACGATAAGGACATCAACGTCCATCGTTTCACGAGTTACACCTTCAGGAAGTTGATCATAAGACATTGAGTGATTCTCCTACTAACTAACTTTTTCTAATAAAACTTTAACTAATACCAAACCGCAGTTGGAAATATTTAGCTTCTGCGAGCATTTTCGAACTCTTCAGTTCAATCTCGAAATCAATCTCGAAAAACTATTCTTCAGCGGGTTCTTCGTTTTTAACTTCAGCCTGCGGAGCCAGTTTTCTTACCGGAGTTGTGATCTGGCTTTGAACTTTCAAATCGCCCTCGTCACGACCACCTGGGTACTCACGTTTTTTTGCTGCTTTGGCAATTTCAGCTTCCTTGGCCTCATCATACTGACTGCCCGCCGGAACTTCCTCTGCCGCGAAAGCCGCAATTCCAGAAAAGGATAGCACAAGTAAAACTAAGAAAATTCGGATCATAAAAATCTCCGTCCTCGCAATACGAGCGGGAATATAAAAACCAAATGAGAATGTGTCATTGAAATAGTGCAGAAATTTTAGCTTTTAGGCAACTGGAAGACGACGGTGAAACTTCATCGGGATTTGACGACGAACGCTGTCAATGCGCTCACGGGAAAGCTTGGCCACCGTATATCCGACAGATCTCTTATTTACCTGCCCAACCACAGCTCCCCAAGGGTCGATGATCAAAGTATGGCCGTGGGTTTCACGAACGCCGCCACTGGCATTTTGATGAGTACCACCCTGCGCGCTGGCCATCAAATAAGACTGACTCTCAATCGCACGGGCTCGTAATAAAACCTCCCAATGAGCCTCTCCAGTTTTCACAAGAAACGCCGCCGGGACCAAAATTAAATCAACTTCTTTACGAGCATACTGCGAAAACAACTCTGCAAACCGCACGTCATAACAAATCGTCTCGCCTATGCGCCAGCCATCCACTTCGATGATACTGGGCTTTTGACCATGACGAAAAACATCAGACTCACGAATCGCCTTTTGCCCTTCAAGTTGGATATCGAATAAATGCATTTTCTGATAAGTTGGAGTGACTTCCCCTTGCGGAGAAATCAAAATAGAAGAGTTGTAGAGATGTCCATCAACATATAAAGGCACAGAGCCCAAGTGAAGGTAGGTATCATATTTTTTTGCTTGTTCAGAAAGTCGCACAAAGGCGTAATGTGAAAGAGAGAACCCTTGGATTTTCTCACCCTCTACGATTCTCATGTAGAGGCAATTTTCAGGAAAACCAACAAGTCTGATTTTTTCTTGGGTCTTTTCAGAAGATTTAAAAATATCTTCTAACAGAGCCTCCATCTGCATCAAGTTGGTGTCGACATCATCAATTGAAGTCATTTGTGCTGCAGCAACGACCAACTCGGCATTCATAAAAGCTCCCTCCCCGAGGACAGGCTATTCTGTCTCGGGACTAATCATGGAGGTGCGAGCTTCTTTAACCTCGCGGCAACTCCACTTCGCATCTTCCAACGTTTTTCTTACGCCAGCGATGTATTCCTCACACGAAGTACGATTCTGACTAGAGCCGATCGTTTGATCAACTCCCACCTTCGTATAAACCGCTTTGCAGCGTTGATCCGATAAGGTTTCAATTCTCAATGTGCGAACTGTTTTATTGTGCTTGCATAGCACCAAGGAATCGCCGATTTCAGCTGAAGCCAAAGACGAAAAAAAAAGCACTGTTATCGCTGTCGCGAACAGTGCTTTTCTATTTTTATCTGCAGAGATTTGGTCTCGTTTCAAAAGCCGCTCCTTTAAGTCTTAAGCTACTAGTTAGTAGCTTGTTAGACTCTTCAAGTTGGGGTCTATGCAAGCGCATAAACCACACTTTGATTTTAAACAGCAATATTAGAGACTAAAACGAAGAGATCAAACTCGAGACCAAATTTAGACTTTATCTTAGGAAGATATTGCCTACGCGGACTTTTGTTTGGTTGCTTTTTTAGAAGTCTTTTTATCTTTAGTAGCAGCCGCTTCAACCAATTTCACATTTGAATAGTCGATGAAGCCTTCTTTTTTCAAAAGACCGTCTTTTTTATCGTAGTGTGTTTGTACTTTCACACCTTGAACCAAGACTTTCATGTTTTCAGCGTCTACAGCCAAAACAGTGCCTTTTTTGCCTTTATCAGAGCCAGTAATAACTTGGACTGTTGCGCCCTTTTTGATTTTCAATTTCATACGAAAGCCTCTTACTTCTTAGTGCTGATTTTCTTTTTGATTCTAGATTTAACAGCCATTGCTCTTTTAGAAAGCTTTGAATCATCCGCGTTAAGGATGAAAGCGTCAAAACCACCAATGTGCTCCATGTCGCGAAGTGCGCTAGTTGCAATTGACAATCTAACCATAGAGTTCAAAGCACGGCTAAATATGCGTTTCTTTTGAACATTTGGTTGAGCTGTTGATTTAGTTTTAATGTTGGAGTGAGACACCAAGTTTTTTACAACAGGGCCTTTTCCAGTAATTTCGCATTTGCTCATTCTAAGCTCCTCTGGCTTGTTCTTTTGGCTTCGTCTTTATACTTAACGACGAACCTTCCGGTTCTGGACACAAGTCTGGGTGACCTGTCTCTGAAGCCCCCTAGTTAAAGGATTTAGCCTCAAAATCAATATGGACGCCGCAAACAAGAAACAACCATATAAAGTAAAAAGACACTTGATGGCAACCTTTTTTTCTTGTACACACATTAACTCGCTATCCAAAAGGAAATCACTCGGTAACTATTAAAGAGGGCTAGAATGAAAAAGACTACTCGTAGCAAATACAGACAAGAATTCTCCGGCGACCACGTTTTCGACTATAAAGATCCAGCATCTTTGACTCGTTTTATCGGCGATGGTGGCAAAATCACTCCTTCTAGAATCTCTAAACTTTCAGTTGCTCAACAAAAACGTGTTGCAGCTGCAGTTAAGAAAGCTCGTAACCTAGCTTTGCTACCTTCTGGTACTGATGCTTACGACACTTTCAGCAGAGCAGAAGCTATTTCTCCAGTTCCTTTCGAGATCTAAGAAGATCTGAACTGATATAGGATTTCCTAGGGGAAGCTAAAGAAAAAGCCGGTCATTGACCGGCTTTTTTTCGTTTAAACCTATTAGATAAAGATTTAGCCCCTTCGTCTCGGGCTTCTCCACCAAGCCCACGCCGTCACCAGCATCATCGCCATGTAGCTTTTACTCGACCATTGATGCAAAACAGGCCCCGGAATTCCAATAAATGACAGCTGATCAAAAGGAACTCCCCAATTAAAGACCCTCAGCCCCAGAATTGGCAGCGCAAACAAGGTCCAAAACTGCAGAACCCCGACATACCAGACGATCTCCTCAGTTCCCGCCCTGCGGTACTCGAAGGCCATCATAACGATTGGCAGCCCCACAAAAAGAACCCCAGCGATAGTTGCCGCGACCTGACGATCTTCAATTAATTTAAAAAGAAACATCACCACAACGATCACGATGAGTTCAGCGATTAAATATCCAAGAAAAGCATTTCGTCTCATATCTAAGAAATTAGACCAGCATTGAGGACAACTCAAGACAAGGGGCACCTTAGCAACCATTTGTTTCGATCTGGCGGAACTTCCATCCGGTTTCTGTCTTGCACAGTGGGTCATGTGACAACGAACACCAACCAACCGGGGAAAAATTATGAAACACGAAATGCTACAAATCCAACTTCACGCTGAACTTCAAAAATTTGGGCTCAATCCACGCGAGTGGTCGCTTCATCCCGTCAGCAAAGCGAAAATCCAAAGCCCGTCTTCTTTAAGTTATTTAATTCAGAATAAAATCGACAAAAACTTTTCTTTGTTCGGAAGGTTGAAAAAGAAAAAGCAAGGCTTCACTTGGAAGTCCTTGGAACTTGCTTCTTTATAAATTCATACATCGGAAAATTTAGAACAGCGATTTGTTCGGCGGTTGGTCCGCCGAACTCACTCGACTAATAGGCTTCACATCGAGCAGAAAAAATACTGCGATTGAAAATATCCAACTCTGATAATACCGCCGTGGCCTTCTTCGGCTCAACAACAGCAACACCTGGATCTGTGGCAATCGGCAACTCTTCTCCTGGAAGCTTATTAAAGATCTTCAAGCGCAAAGAATTCCAAGCGTCCTCGCCATTCGCACGAATATAAATACTTTTTAAACGGCAGAAGGTCGCCACCTCTGCTTCTTGCATCCATCCAAAACGTTCAAAACCTGGTTCAGGTGGTTTCACACCCCACGCCAAACGAGCCATCAGCTCAATGCCATCGTTTAACGCGGCAGAGACTTCCTTCACGCCGTAAAGCTGTCCCGTGCATTCACTTGAAGCTTTGCCTACTTCGTTAGCAATCCCCTTTAAAGCAGAGAAATATTCATAGCAAGAGCCCGCACTGTTCCCAATTTGGCAGGCCTCTTTAGCACGCCCTATCGATGGAGGTATTTTATTTTTCTTAACCTCTGTGGGAAACAGATTGCCCTTTTGAGCCTCACGCAAGGCTTCCTCTTGAGTGTCACAAACGGTGTGAGGCGGATTGATCATCATAAAGACGCCAATACCAATCAAAATAGCTAACAATGCGAGAATTGGTTTCGGAAGAGATTCGATCAGTTTTTCCATGATGAAAAAAAGGATACTTATGTTCTGCGTTAGAATCTAGTAGTTTGACAAAAGGTTCTATAATTATTAACTTCCTGGGCTCGTCGGGGCGTAGCGCAGTCTGGTAGCGCATCTGGTTTGGGACCAGAGGGTCGTAGGTTCGAATCCTATCGCCCCGACCATTTTTAACTCTAAACGAACTAAAGACCTTCTCGTTCTTTTGGTTCAAGTTAATCAAAATCCCACTTTCTTGAGCAGCTTTACCAGATGGTTCTTCTCCAAAGGTAGGGGCAGACAAGGTTTCTGCTAGCTACAGTATGCTTTCACTCTGATTCTATAATTATTAAAATTATGCATTCCGTAGGTCAGTTTTTAGCCCGAATGATGTAGCTACAAAATATTATGCACAACAATCATCTCTCGAGTTTCCATCAAAAGTTTTCCCTTGAAATAGATGTAGCTGAATGGTGCATTTCTTATTGTTACCGAATCACTCCAATGGAAAAAAGATTATAGTCGCTTTTTGTTTTTCTTCTTATTAGAAAAATCTTTTTTAGATGTAAAAAAATCTATGAACGCAGGCATTTGAGTGCGAGAAGGCATGTAAAGATTAAACCCAGACCATGGTTGGCTCCATGAATCTAGAACTCTCACTAAAGAGCCCTTTGCGATGTACGAGCTCACACCCGAATCCGTGGAATCTCCGCAGCAAAGCTCCTCAAAATCTAGAATTTCATTTT
>CAZPYX010000040.1:16128-26756 GCA_964590635.1 uncultured Bdellovibrio sp. | reverse complement strand
TGGGCCACACCACCCACGCGGACATTGCCTGCTCTTAAAATAAGTAAATTTGAACCGAGGGATGCCAATTGATTTTCGATAGCCTTCTGGGCACCATTTCCTAAAGCAAGCATCGCCACCACGGCTCCCACACCGATAAGAATTCCCAGCATAGATAAAGCCGAGCGAACTTTATTGGCGGCCAGTGTTTTGTATCCTTGATGAAAGTGCTCAATCAATTCGCCGAAATGAAACTTTGCGAATAGACTTTGAGTCGATTCATGGGATTTATTTTTTGGTAGTTCTTCTTTGCGCTCATCGCTTTGTACAACACCATCACGCATGCGAATCAAACGTTTCGCTTGCTCGCCGATCTCTTCCTCGTGGGTGACAATGACGATGGTAATCCCTTGGGCATTTAAACCTTTGAGGATCTCCATGATTTCTTTTTCACTGCGCGAGTCCAAATTTCCTGTTGGCTCATCGGCGAAAATAATCTTGGGACTATTGATCAGTGATCTGGCAATCGCAACGCGCTGCTGCTGACCACCGGATAATTCATTGGGCTTATGATCACCGCGCGTACCTAAGCCGACTTTTTCTAAAAGGGCTTGGGCTTTTTCAAAATTAAAAAACTTTTGTGAATACAGCAACGGCAATGAAACGTTTTGCCAAGCTGGCATCCTTGGTAACAGATTGAACTGTTGAAAGATGAAACCAATTTCATCACGACGAAGGATCGCCAGTTCGTCTTCTCCTAATTTAGAAACTTCACGGCAATGCAACTTGTACGATCCATCAGAAGGAACGTCCAACAAGCCCAGAATATGCATCAAGGTGGACTTACCAGATCCAGACGGGCCCATGATGGCAACAAATTCGCCATCGGCAATAGTCAAGCTGACGCCGCGAAGAGCATCCACGGTGGTCTCACCCATCTGATAAGATTTTCGAACTCCGCTAATTTCAATCATACTAACTTCCGTTCAGGCTTGCCGTGTTCTTTGAGCGTCTTGTCTATCTTCGGGGTGCTCTCGCACCACCCATTGGAGAGAAAGGATTCGTGCCCTTCTTACCGTCACGACCTAACTTCACATGGGCTACCATGACAGTCTCACCTACTTCAAGTCCGTCGAGGACCTCTGTGTTTTTACCGTCGGTCACACCCACTTGAATATCTCGAGGTTGAGGCGTTCCATCGGGCCCGCGTACACTGACAATGGTTCGCCCGTCTTGAACTTTAATGGCCTCTGAAGGAACCAAGAGAATGTCTTTCTTCGATTCAATAAAAAAGGTCACGTTCGCTGTCATCCCGCTTCGCATGGTTGCTGGAGTTTGCTCTGGTAAAACATCCACGATATAGGTCGTCACGCTATTAACGGTCTTTGCATCAAAAGCGATCTGGTCGACCACGGCTTTAATTTTTTGCCCTGGGTAAGCATCCAAAACAATCTGCGCATTTTCTTTAAGCTTAATTGTCGAAATATCAGTTTCATCGACTTGGGCTTTCACCGTCAAACGATCCGACATTGTGAAAATTGCGTCAGTGTTTGTGAACGTTTGCCCCGGCTCTACACTTCGTAAAATCAAAGTTCCTGAAATGGGTGCGATCACCGGCGTCGCCAAATAAAGTTCGGACCAGCGTTTGTACTCATCAGCCCCCTTGGAACGAGCCGCATCTAACATCGCCGCTCTTTCAGAAGAACTCATCCATGCAATGATCTGTCCCTTATAAAGTTTCTGGCCTTCCTTTACTAAGACCTGATCCATACGCCCCGCCACGGGCGCTTTGATCTCAAGACGATTTTCTGGCTGCACAGTGCCCGTCGCCAAAATCGTAACCTCGATGTCACCTTTTGCGATGACCATGGATTTATAAACGACCTCGTCACCTTTGTCTCTCTTCCAGAAATACAAGCCGCCACCCGCAAGAGCTAAGACAACGACAGCACCAATGACTTTCTTATTCTTCCACATACTTTTCTCGCTTTTTACTGAACTCATTGGATCACCCCAACGCCCTGTGCTTGTTCCCAGGCTGCTTCTGCAACGATGCGGTCTCGTTTGGATTGCAAGTAACTTTTTGTTTTGTTGATGAGATCATTCTCAATGATGTCCCAATCATCAAAGGTCAAAAGACCATTGTTGTATTTGGATCGAGCGATTTCTGCGCGGGTCTTTGCTGCCTGCAAAAAGGCTTCATTCACTTTGAGATCTGCCACAGCCTCCACATAAGCGGTGTAAGCTTTCTTTAAATTTGAAAGAAGCTGACGTTCGATGCTCGTTAAACTGCTTTTTGCTGAAAAGAGATTCGAAGTTGCACTCTTCGTCGCATAATAATCCCTGCCACCTTCAAACAAAGGCCAAGAAAGATTTGCGCCCACCGTCCAGCGATCATTGTCAGGAAAAAATCGATCTGACAACTTTCCCACTGAACCTGTTAGATTCAGGCTGGGATAAAAAGAAGATTTAGCGGCCGTTACACTGGCGTCTGAAACATCGACTTGCGCTTCCGATTGCTTTCGACTTGGCGAGACGACCGCCAAAGATTTGTAATCAGGCTCAGTCTCAGAAGGTTCGCGCAGTGGAATATCATCGCGAATGTCTAAGGCGCGCTCACCATCAAGTCCCACCACTTTTTGCAGATCACTCTCACTGGTTTCGCGATTGTGACCAGCTTTCATCACGTCGACCTTTGATTGCTTTAAATAGGCTTGTGAAAGCATCAATGAGCCCTTGTTCTCTCGACCGCTTTCAAATCGCAGTTCAACCATGCGCAAGTTGTCTTCGCGGCGCTTTTGAAAATCGATCGTCACTTTCTCGGCCTCTTTTGCATACAACAAGTAGGCAAAAGAAACTTTCAAATCATAGCTGGCCTGAGCTTTAGTAATTTGCAAAGAGGCCCCAGAGACTCGGTTCTGAGCTTTAGCCTGATCGACTTTTGCAACATCCGCAAAACCATTAAATAAATTTTGCGTGGCATTTAAAGTCGCGGTGTAAGAACTGCCAGCAGAAGTTCCCGTGCCATAATTATCCGGCCCCGATTGAAGGTAACCAAGATTTCCCGTCAGTTGAGGAAAATAAGATCCGCGGTAACTATCGATTTGATAACGAGTGGCTTCAAAACTGTTTTCAGAAGATCGAATATCCGCATTATTTCTTTTAACGAGATCCACGCACTGATTGAACGACAATACTTCTTGAGCCTGCGCTGTTGATGAAAGAGCCAGCGGAACTGCGGCTAGAGAAAATAAGAAAAATGACCTTATTACTGAGTTTGTCGTCGACATTGAACAACCTCTTTCTTACATCTCTATTAAGCCTCCGATGCCAATGAATTGTCAAATGGCGACGGACCTGAATTTACAACTGAGATTATGGAAAGATTGTTGCGTGATTTATTTCATCGCTTGATAGCTTGAAGGAATATCTTTACTGGTGAAGCTCTCGTTAAATTCCCCCAAAGACCGTTCAAATTTTTTCTGAATAAGACTGCGCTCTTGAGTCGTCAAATGCACTCCCGGCGCCTCCCCGATTATTAGCTTTACGGAACCACTGTTGACGGTCTGCGTTCTCATATCGAGACCAAAGGTAAGCCCTCGCATTTTACGAGGCTCCATCACAGAATTCAGCGATGCTCGCAACAATTTTTCCACACTTTCGCCATGGGTGCTGAGCATATTTCGTGCTGAAACATCGGCGATACCATCGGAAATAAATGCCAAACGGAACTTCCCCGAATAGGCACTGTCTGCCAAATTATCTAAAATTTTTTTCTTATCCGTTTCGCTCAAAGGCTTCACGGCAATGGCCACGCAATCGTCGCCAGAACAAACCGTTTTTAACTTCCCGGGAGCCACAGATTTTCTGACCGCTTGTTCAAAATACTTTTTCTGAGCTTGAAACTCTGCTGTCACAGTTTTTTCAGCCTTACGAGCTTCTTCCAGCACTTGATCAATGTTTTTTGAACGTGATAAGGCCTCCGCTGTGCCCTTCATATTGGAAGCGCCCAAACCGATGACGTCTGCAGAAAAACCACCCATCGCCGCATCATTCAAATTAGCGACTTCTCTTTTGGGAACAAAGATTCCCGGAGAGAACTCATCAGAGGCTTTCACATATGTACGCAAATTCTTGACAGTTGATGAGGGTAAAGTTGCCAAGCCAAATCTTTGCTTCAACGTATCCGTCAAGACTTTGTCATTACCAGCATTTTTTCTGACGATATCAAACACATCTGCATGTAAAGTATTGCCATCGACCATGGATGTTTGCGCCAATTCGGAGCGAAGACTTTGTCGGCTGCTTTCCACGGCTTTAAGTTTGGACGTCAGCTCTGTCGTAATTTTTGCTTGGGCATAGTTTTGCAATTCATTCGCGGTTTCTTGGCGGGAATATCGAGCCGCAATGTTGGCTTGCTCTGCCGACTGCCCAAGGCCTGCACGGAACCAATCCGCCGGTGCATCGGTGTCGCGAACAATTTTTTCGGTTTTTAAATAAGCGGCAAACTCATCATTAGTATCCTGGAAGACCTTGCGCAATTTGCCCTCCAGATCCTTCGGGATTTCTCCGCTAAACGCAAACCGCAAAGACTTGAAATCAGAATATTGTTCAATCTTCAGATTCGGAAAATCTTTCTTCAGTGCTTCGATTCTATCAAACAATATTTTCTTGTGATAATTCGTCAAACTCGTCACAAGGTTTTTATCCTTTAACGTGTCGTTCAAAACCTTAAGCTGGCTATTCTCTACATCTAGAAAACGAACTTTCGAGTTCACGCCTTTTTCCGCCAAGGCAATCCACTTCTCATTTTCTGCTACCGTGGTTGGTGAATAAGTTAAAAAGTCTTTCATCAAATTTTCGCGAGTCAACCGCACCGAGCGAAGTGACCCAATTGATTTAGCGGTCCCGGCTTCCACTTCCAAAGCTTCTCCGACCTTCACCGCTCTTCCAGCCGCAACGGCTAATCTTCCGCCCTTAAATGCCAATCCAAATAGAAGCGTCGGATCCACTACGTTTCCTAAGGCGTAACAAGCCATCTCGGTTTGCATGATTGGTTTGTAGCAGGAAAATTTATGGTATTGCTCTTTGAGCTGCCCACCAACCATGGCCATCAAATCACTTAATTTATTTTTTTGGTCAGGAGTCAAAGTATCTTCATCTCGTGGCTCGGGTCGTACTGATACTTTTCCCGGAGCCCTTGCCAATGATGACTGATAGGCCTTCATATCTTCCGCTTCGACATATAAAAACGCCGCCGTGTACTTTCCTAGCTTTTCATCGCTCAAAGCATTGTAGCGATGATCATCCTTTACTAAATCACGTTTACAAGAAATCGACTTATCACATTGGCGAATGAACTCGTTGCGCTTTTTTACATTGGCTTTAAAGCTGTCCCAACTGCCTTCGACAAATTGACCGAGGGAAACAGCCATGTCCTTCAACGCAATACCCGTATCAACGAGGGCATTTTTATAACCGCGCAAACAAGCGAGGTCTCCACTCTTTGCATACTCTGTATTTTGCTCACATTGGGATTTAAGATCACAACGCTTCAAGGTCCCTTGCATCTCGGGATACTTTTTAGAAAGCCCGTCACAATCCAGCGCCTTCAATTCAATTTCACAGGTGCTTACGAGATTTTTTAAAACATCAGATTGCCGAGAAGAACAGTCCTTCGTTTGTGAACAGAGCATGGCTAGACCGAGCGAATTTGAATCGATCGCATAACTTGGTAAAGCAACTAGAAAAAAGGCCAGTAGCGTAACAAATGCCAATGAAGAACTCCTTGCACCTTTTCGGATTTTTAATCTTCAGGTTAAGGAATCTTGTTAACTCTAGACCACAAGCTGATGCCCAAATACAGAATGGCAACAAGATTCTCAAAGAGTATCTTTGTGGCTGAAAACTTCACTGTGGGAGGCCTCCATGACACGACTTATGGCTGCACTTGCAGCAACCTTTTTTCTCATCTCTCCACTCGCAAAAGCTGATGACAACAGCCAACGCATTCAAGAACTGAAGTACGAAATACTCGACACTGCCTTCACTGCCCAGGGTGATTACGACAGCGACGACAACAGTGTCGATGTGAGACAAAAATTAGATCCTCTTGTCGATGAACTCATTTCGTTGGCTCCGCAACGAAGCGAGCAACAAAAGCTGATTGATGTGATTGGAACATGGTACCAAGTTTGGTCTGATGGTCCAGCGGGACCTCAGGGACAAGGCGCCTTGGCTGACTCCATCTGGCAAGTGGTATTCCCAGAGGGGTACTATTGGAATGTTGCCCGGGAACAAACCGGAACAACACAAAGCATGGGATATTTGCGCGGCAAATTTACCTTGAATGACACTTCGTTTGCCATCGAATTTACGAAAGCGGTTTTCAATCCCCAATGGAGCTTTGCAGAGCCGACACGTCTTGCCATGCTCGCGGAATTCGGCGCCTTTGATGCGAATCCAACTCCTTTCCCACCAGGAACAAGCCCCGTTGGCAAAAAGGGAACACTCGCAAACGTTTATGTCGACGAAGACATCCGCATTTGTCGTGAAGGTGGCGGCGATTTTGGAAACAATACTTATTTGTATATCTTTGAACGCGATTAGACGTTGCACACTCCGATTTTTTTTATAAGATGGGGCCTCGGAAAAAAGGGGCTCCAATGCGTTATCTATTCATTCTTTTATTGGCACTCACCGCTTGCACTACCAAGAATACCCAAGTAAAAAAAGAACCCCTGAAGAAGGAAACTCCTCAAACTGCAGATCCTTATTTATGGCTGGAAGAAGTTGAAGGCCCTAAGGCGTTAGCTTTCGCCAAAGCCGAAAGCACCCGCACACTGGATCATTTCAAAGCCGATCCTCAATTTAAAAAGATCAAAGCGGATCTCACCAAGATCGCCCTTGCCGATGATAAATTGCCTAGCATCACATTGATGAACGGTTTGGTTTATAATTTCTGGCAAGATAAAAAACACGTGCGCGGGATTTGGCGTCGCACTACCATCAGCGAGTTTAAAAAATCTAAACCAAAATGGGAAACCATCTTGGACTTAGATCAACTTGCCAAGAACGAAAAAGAAAACTGGGTTTGGGGATGGCAGAACTGCCTCGCTCCTGAAAACAGACTATGTCTTCTGACTCTTTCTCGCGGAGGCAAAGATGCCTCAGTCATGCGAGAGTTTGATTTAGTCACAAAAGAATTTGTCAAAGATGGCTTCACCTTGCATGAAGCCAAGAGCCACTTTAGCTGGATCGACAAAGATACCATTTATGTAGGAACTAATTTTGGTCCTGGCTCTTTAACGGACTCAGGTTATCCCATGATTTCAAAAATCTGGAAACGTGGTCAGTCTTTAGATGATGCCAAAGAAGTCTTCAAAGGCAGTCCTAAAGACATGAGTGCTTCCAGCTTTGTCTATGCCACCGAAAAAAAGAAATATCACTTTCACTTCCGCGTCCCTTCTTTTTATGAAAATGAAATTTGGTATGAAGATGAACAAGGAGTCCGCACTCGTCTGCCATTGCCTTTAAGCGCAGAGTTTGTCGGTGTCTTTGACGACAACTTCTTATTCCTGCTGCGCGAAGAACTCAAAACCAACACCCGCATGATTCCATCGGGAAGCCTTGTTGCGCTTCCAGTATCCCGAGTGAAAAGTGATGAAAAATCTTTGGACTACTTAGACGTACTCTTCACTCCACGTGCGAAAAGATTCCTCAGCTCAGTTGAGATTGGAAAATCGGCGATCTATTTGAACCTTTTAGACAATATCCAAGGAAAAGTGGCACGCATTACTCGCCAAGAAACAAAAAATTGGAACTTAGCGGATCTCAATCTTGGCACGAAAGGCGTTGCGCGGGCTTACTCGGCAAATCCTTTCGATGAAGAATATCTCGTCGCTTACACTGATTTCTTAACTCCTCCTTCCATTTATCAAGGCGCACCTCCCGACAGAAGTGAGCAATGGAATTTGTTGAAGCAAGCTCCCGCACGATTCAGCGCCAAGAATTTGACTGTTGAGCAAAGAGAAGCAAAAAGTCTTGATGGAACCATGATTCCCTACTTCATGGTTTATAAGAAAAGTCTAAAACTGAACGAAAAAAATCCGACGCTCCTTTATGGATATGGCGGCTTTGAGTCTCCGATTCAGCCCTTCTATCTTGATAGCATCGGCAAAGTCTGGCTTGAAAAAGGCGGTGTCTTCGTTGCTGCGAACATTCGCGGTGGTGGAGAATTCGGCCCTTCATGGCATCAGGCGGTCTTGCGCGAAAATCGTCCGAAGGTATATGACGACTTCATCGCTGTCGGCGAAGACCTTATAAAACGCAAAGTGACCAACGCAGGTCATCTGGGAATTCAAGGCCGCTCGAATGGAGGGCTTCTTACTGGCGCCACTTTCGTAAAGCGGCCTGATTTGTTCAATGCAGTTCTGTGTGAAGTTCCGTTGTTGGATATGTCTCGCTATCACAAGCTTTTAGCCGGAGCTAGTTGGATGGAAGAATATGGCGATCCCAAAGATCCTGCCATGAACAAAGTCCTTATGAGCTATTCGCCTTACCAGAATGTCAAAGCCAACGTGAAATATCCGAAAGTTCTTTTCATGACTAGCACGAAGGATGACCGCGTTCACCCAGGACATGCACGCAAGATGGTTGCGCGCATGAAAGAACAAGGTCACAAAATTTATTACTATGAAAACACAGAGGGTGGACACGCGGGCAATGCGAACATCCAACAAAAGATTTTGTGGAATACTTTAGAGTACACTTACCTGTGGCAGAAACTGGGCCCATCTCCTAAGTAGGAGATGAGGTGTCCCACTTCTGGAAGATCCAATAAGGGCTTCGGCTCTTAAGCAGTTGCAAATTAAAATGATCAACGATCCACTTCATGGTTTTTTCTGAATAGAACGTCACATGAGTGAGATCGCGACGGTAATACCAATCGTGGAAAGCCGCCTCACCTTTATGTGAAGACGTCATCACCGCCAAAATTCCGCCCGCCTTCAACATCTTTAACATTTTCACGATCTCAGTGCGTGGCTCATGCAGATGTTCCCACACTTCCGTGGAGGTAATGACGTGATAACTTTTCTTCAAAGAGTCTTGATCTGGAAAATAAAAAAGATCGTAATTGGTCACTCGAAAAGATTTTTCCGTGAACCAATTTCCTAAGAAGGCCGTAGGACCGCAGCCATAATCTAAGACGCTGACATCGCAGGGTTCCCTCTTGGCATTCTTCGCGAATTGCTCCACGTCTTTCATCAACGGTTCCAGAAAAGCGCGATAACCTTTCATGTCTTCGTTTTGATGAAAATCGTACCGGGCTTTCTCTTGTTCAGCATCGAGACGCTCTGTGGGATTCATAAAGATCAAATCACACTGCGCGCAATGATAATAGCTGCGCTCAGGTTTCTTAACCACTTTAAAAGCCGCTGAATGAGGGGTCTGACACAGTAAGCATTCCATCTGACTAGACCTTGTATCCCCTCTAGGCCTATGTCAAAAAGAATTATATACTTTTAGCTGAGGTGAAATATGGCACAAATCACAATTTACAAAAAAGACCCATGCCCTTACTGCGATCGCGCAATCCATTTCCTGAACGGAAAAGGCCTTGCGTACGACATGATTGATCTTACCAACAAGCCCGAAGAAATCGACCGCATCAAAAGCGAAACCGGCTGGAGAACAGTCCCAATAATCCTCATCAACGGCAAACTCGTTGGCGGCTACACCGACCTAAAAGCCCTCGACGAAGAAGGCAAACTAGACGCCATGCTAAACAACAAGTAATTCCAAAAGGTACGGACACACTTTTGGTAGCGCACCTGCGACACCAAAAGTGTGTCCGTACCTTTTACTGTCGGAGTTCTGTGCGTTGGCTCATTTCGTGGGGGACGTCGAAGAATTTTGTTACGAGCTCTAGCATTTGTTCAATTGTTTGGGCCTTGGCGCATACGCCGGTAAGGGCGTTGCCGAAAGGGAGCCAGACTCCTGTTGTCCTGACGTAGAATCTTACTTTTCTCATGGCGCGATCAGGGCCGAAGTATTTGTTACTGGCTTGGATGAGTTTGATTAAAACTTTTCCGTACTCTGCGCCTTCTTCTTCCGGGGTTCTTGGAGCTTTTTGATTTTCTTTTCCTGGTGGTGGTGGGAATCCTAATTCTTCGCCCAATTGCCAGAACATCCAAGGACGAGCGGCTAAGCCCCTGCCGGACATTGCCATGTCACAACCCGTTTCACTTAACATGTTGATGGCATCTTCAGTTGTTTGAACGTCGCCATTTCCGATGACAGGGAAATCCACGGCTTGATGGAGTTGTTTAATTTGTTCCCAATCCGCACTGCCACGACGTTTTTGCGCGGCTGTTCTGGGATGCAAGCACACCCAGGCTGCGCCGGAGTTTCTGAGTCCTGAAACGAACATCAATAATTCATCGAACTCTTTGGTGCTACCGACAGCGCGAAGTTTTACACTGACAGGAATCGTCGAATTTTTGACAGTCATGCGCACGACTTCTGCCGCGTAACTGGGATCGCCCATCAAGGCCACGCCGTAGTTATGTTTTAAAGCCTTTTGTACGGGACAGCCCATGTTGATTTCGATGACTCCCGCACCTTCGGCTTCCGCCATCCCCTGACCC
>CAZPYX010000040.1:0-16118 GCA_964590635.1 uncultured Bdellovibrio sp. | reverse complement strand
TCCGGGAAATCCCATGTTGATGTCGATGGCTTCCGTTCCCGATTCGATCAAACGCTTGACGGTCTTAGCGATGGGTTCTTCTTCATTTCCTAGAATTTGTGGAACCAAGCCCGTCTCACTTGCAGAACGCATGGTCTCGGGAGTTGTCTCGAGATTTTCATCAGGAACTCTTCGTGAGTTGAGCATTTCTGTGGGCCAGATCGTGAAGGCATCTTGAGGCAAGTATTCGCGCATAACTTCACGAAGAGCCACGTGAGTCAGCCCCACCATCGGCGCAAGGCACAGAGGGAAATTGACTTTGCCATCTAGGATCGGGCGATGCAGGCCCAATTTGCGATTCATTCGATTGACTCTCTTAAGCTTGTACAAACAAAAACGGAGTCCGCTGTCGAACAACGAACTCCGTTCAATAATAAAAAATCTAAAAACTACACTGCTTTTGCAGAGAAGAAATTTGGCGCTGTTCTTTTCAAAACCTCAGCCGCTCCGAACAACACACCCGAGAAAAACAAATCGCCAAGAATTTGATTATCAAAGAATGGAATCGCCGCTACATAACAAGTCACAAGACCTTGCCAAGTTGGTGCATACATTCCGCCCATGATCCAAACACCGAAGTTTGAAACCAAGAAGAAAACAGAACTTGTTACCAAAGAAGCCGTCACGATACGCATCGGACTTTTTCCTTCACGCAATGTCCAGCCCGTCATCACCATCAAAGCGAAAGGAAGATAGACAAACAACATTGTCGAGTGGAAACCCAAAACCAAATCACTCACAAACAATGCTAGCAAAGGAACCAACATTGAAAGGCGTCTTGATGGGAAATAAGATCCACCAAACAAAGCCATCGCGCCGATCGCCGTGAAATTCCAAGGATGCGGCACCAAACGGCTAAAAGCCGCGCCCAAAACCATTAAAACCAATGTCATATAAGTAGTTGTGCGTGTAGTCATGTCGCCGAAATTATCATTTATTCATTCGGTTGTCTACCAACTCCTGAACCACTCCCGGCTCGGCAAGAGTCGTAATATCGCCCAATTGATCTGGGTGATTTTCCGCAATTTTTCTAAGAATTCGACGCATAATTTTACCCGAGCGCGTCTTCGGCAAGCGTGGCGCCCACTGTATAAGATCTGGCGTCGCAATCGGCCCGATCTCTTTGCGAACCGTCAGCACCAATTCCTTTTTCAAATCCTCCGAAGCCGTTTGCCCCGCCTTTAAAGTCACAAAGGCATAAATGCCCTGCCCTTTAATATCGTGAGGATAGCCCACAACGGCCGCCTCCGCCACACGCTGATTGGCAACCAAAGCCGACTCAATTTCCGCAGTTCCCAATCTGTGACCAGAGACATTGATCACGTCATCGACACGACCTGTGATCCAATAGTATCCATCTTCATCGCGACGACAGCCATCTCCAGTAAAATAAAAACCCGGATAATTAGAAAAATAAGTATCTTCAAAACGAGAGTGATTGCGGTACACCGTGCGCATTTGTCCAGGCCATGAGTCAGCCAAAACTAAAACACCCTCGCCCGCTCCTTGAATTTCTTTTCCTTCCAAGGTGAGCAGCTTCGGTTGGCAACCAAAGAACGGCAAAGTAGCAGAGCCCGGTTTCGTCGCAATAGCTCCAGCTAAAGGAGTGATCATGATGCCACCTGTTTCGGTTTGCCACCAAGTATCTACGATGGGGCATTTTTCATTGCCGACGACATCGTGGTACCAAGCCCAGGCCTCTGGATTGATCGGCTCCCCGACGGTTCCAAGAAGACGCAAACTTTGGCGCGAAGTTTTTGTGACGAAGCTATCTCCTTCGCGCATCAGTGAACGAATAGCTGTTGGAGAAGTATAAAACAAAGTGACCTTGTGTTTATCAATCACTTCCCAAAATCGTGAAGGAGTTGGATAGTTGGGAACGCCCTCGAAGAAAACTGAAGTGGCGCCATTTGCCAAGGGGCCATAGACGATATAACTATGCCCCGTCACCCAACCCACGTCGGCCGAACACCAGTAAATATCTTGTTCATGATAATCAAAAACATACTGATGAGTCATACTGGCAAAGACTAGATAGCCGCCAGTTGTATGCAAGACGCCTTTAGGTTTTCCCGTAGAGCCCGAGGTGTACAAAATAAAAAGAGGATCTTCAGCATCCATTGGCTCGGCTTCGCAGTGATCATCCACGCTTTGAACAATCTCGTGGTACCAGATATCACGGCCTGCTTTCATATCAATATTCGTTTGAGCGTACTGCACGACCAAAACTTTCTCTACGGTGTTCGCTTTCAACGCCGCTTTATCGATATTTTCCTTCAGCGCGATAATCTTGCTTCCGCGATATCCCGCATCCGCCGTGATAACAAATTTTGATTCACCATCCACAATGCGATCTGCAATGGAATCTGGAGCAAAGCCTCCGAAGATCACAGAATGAATTGCTCCAATGCGCGTACAAGCCAACATCGCATAGGTGGTTTCCAGAATCATAGGCATATAAATAGTGACAATGTCGCCCTTCTTCACGCCCATCTTTTTCAAAACGTTGGCGAAGCGACAAACTTCTTTATGCAACTCTTTATAAGTGATCTTCTTTACCGGAGTCTCGGGCGCATCGGGCTCCCAGATGAAGGCAACTTTATCGCCACGTTTTTCCAAGTGACGATCGATGCAATTATAAGAAACATTGAGTTTTCCGCCTTGGTACCATTTGATACTCACCGGTTTTTTGAAGCTGGTCTCTTTAACCTTGTCCCATTTTTTAAACCAATCAAGACGCCCCGCTTGTTCCGCCCAAAATCCATCTGGGTCACTCACCGAACGTTCGTACATCTCTTTGTATTTCTTCTCAGTGATAAGCGCTGTTTTTTCAAAAGTGGCATCTACAGGATAAAGATCTTTGTGCATAATAACCTCGGATCTTTATTCTAGAAGACGAGTCGCAAATGTCAAACGTGAGCGTTCCCCCGTGAAGCAATCGAGCTAGGAATCCCCGGCATTCTAAGCATCAATTCTTAGCATCAATGCTAATTGTCATATTAAAGCTTTGAAAGCTGTTGCGCAAATATCAGCGCTCCCACCACAAGAACAAAGAACCCAAAGGCGGGTTTTAGTTTTTGCTCCGAAGTTTTTTGTCCCCAAACTAAGCCCACCAAGATTCCAACAACAGAAAAGCTCGCCAACTTCATTAGGAAAAAATAGTCAATAACAGTCGCACCCCAAATGTCCGCGACAAACCCCAAAAGAGAGTTCAATGCAATCACCCCCAAAGAGGTCCCCACCGCGATTGTCATCGACAGCCGACTCATCAAAACCAATGCTGGAACTATGAGGAATCCGCCTCCGGCTCCGACAAAACCTGTTACGCCTCCCACAAGAAGAGCTTTCACCACAGAGATCCCCCACGAAGCCTCCTCCTGGGTAGGATCTTTCTTATGGCGAACCATAGACAGTGAGGCCGATAGCATGACGATGGCAAAACTGGACATGATCAGTACGTTTTTATCCATCGTCATATTCAACAGTAAGAATTTTTCTGGAATTTGCGGAAGCAACAAGCGCCGGACAGTCAGTAAACCCAATAACGAAGGCAGACCAAAACTAAAGAGCGCTTTCCAGCTGATTCGTTTCATATGCGCCGCGCGCGCAAAGCCCACAAGACTAGCCAAGCCGACGACAAACAAAGAATATGTGGTCGCCAAAGACGCTGGAATATTAAAGAAATATACTAGCAAAGGCACCGCCAAAATAGAGCCTCCTCCACCAAGAAATCCCAATGACACACCGATCATCGATGCACCCAAATAGCCGCCAAACAGAATAAGCAATTCCATTCCGCACCCTTTCAATAAATAATTTTTTTATTTTAAACAGCGTCTAAGAAATTTTCTTTGCTAAAAATTTCTGATAAAGACGCTGCAAGATCATTCCCGCAATCATAAAGATCACGAAAACAATTGCTGTCGAAGCACCTGCCCCTGACGCCGCCAAAGCCGGACCTGGACAAAATCCTCCAAGGGCCCATCCGAAGCCAAAAAGAGCACTGCCTATCATCAGCGGAGTTGTAATCTCTCGGGATTGAGGCACGTGAAATTTCATATCAAACAACGGACTCTTGCGACCGCGAATGAGTCGATATGCCAAGGCATGCACGGGAATCGCTCCCAGCATAACAAACATCAAAGATGGATCCCAATCTTTATTGATTTGCAAAAATCCAATCACCTTTTGAGGCTGGGTCATTCCGGAAATACTTAGCCCCACAGAAAATAAAATTCCAACGATCAGGCCTGCGAATATTTGAAAGTGTTTTTGATTTTTCATATTCATCCCATCAGTGCTTTCAATAAAGTTGCAGAAGCCATTCCGACCGCCATAAAAATCAGAGTCGCGATCAAAGATCGCGGTGACATACGTGCGATTCCGCACACCCCGTGTCCACTCGTACAGCCACTTCCCAACACAGTGCCAAAACCTACAATCACCCCGGCGATAGCGATCATGCCCAGGGGACGTCCCGTAGTGTTTTCAAAAAAATCCGGGCGGTATTGGGCCATTAAAAATCCGCCGCCAGTCAAGCCACCAATGAAAGCAGCTCTCCAAGCGTAGTCTCCTTTTACAAAGCTCAGTAGGCCGTTTGCAATGCCACTAATTCCAGTGACTCGGCCATTAAAGACGAGCATCAAGGACGCTGCCAAGCCAATCATAGCTCCACCCAACAAGGCCATTAAAATACTTTGCATCATACCTGCTCCTTAACCACCGGAAGATTGAGTTTGTTCCACTGAATCATGCCTTCAAGCATATTACTTGTCTGCTGAAATCCCAGTTCCTCACTCAAGAGCATGGTCTGCTCTGACCGAGCTCCACTTCGACATACAAAAACCAGGGCCACGTCATGGTTTGCATCTTTTAAAAAATTAATCAAATCGGGTCCCAATGGCACAAGCTCTGCATTTTCAATGTGCCCTAGATCTCCATGGAACTCTTCTGGAGTGCGGACATCAATAATTCGCAACTTATGGCGATTTTCGTGGACCTGCTGACATGTGATTTCCCGCATATATTTTCTCCTTCACTGAAATCCATCCTACAGTTATTCTAAGGTTCGCAATTATGCTCGGGAACATAATTGCGGCGACTCTTTTGATTTAGAATGAATCATGGGGCTAAAACTAGAACCTCTCTTATCCTCGTCAGGAGTCTCAATATGAGTATTCAAATTCAACACTTCTTCGATCCAGGAACGTCTACTCTGACCTATATCGTTCATGATCCTAAAACAAAGGATGCGGTTGTGATTGATCCTGTGTGGGATTATGAGCCATCTTCAGGACAACTCAGCACAAAGTCCATGGATCCCGTGGTCGCTTACCTTAAAGAAAATCATCTTTCACCACAGTGGGTGTTGGAAACCCATGCCCACGCAGATCACCTCTCAAGCTCTCAGTTATTCAAAAACTTTTTTCCAAATATCAAAGTCGCCATTGGCGAGCGCATCACTGAGGTGCAAAAAACATTTAAGACTATTTTTAATTTAGAAACCGAGTTTGATATTTCGGGAAAAGCTTTCGATCTTTTATTGAAAGAGGGACAGGTTTTTGAAGTGGGTTCTTTGAAATTCAAAGTTCTCTTTACTCCAGGGCATACGCCTGCGTGCGCTTCGTATTTAATTGAAGATGCTTTGTTTTCGGGTGACGCTCTTTTTATACCTGATTCAGGAACCGGTCGTTGTGACTTCCCTGCTGGAAGTGCTGAAACACTTTATGAATCCATCACTCAGAAAATTTATTCTTTGCCAGACAATGTGCGCATTTTTGTGGGTCATGATTATCAACCCGAAGGGCGCATCCTCAAATATCAGTCGACGGTCAAAGAAGAAAAAAATCAAAATATCCAGTTAAAGGCTTCGACAAAAAAGAGTGAATATGTTGAATTCCGCACCCGTCGCGATGCCACTTTAAGTGCGCCGAAACTTTTATTCCCAAGCATTCAAGTGAATATCAGTGCCGGAAATTTACCTAAAGCAGAGTCCAACGGAGTTCACTACCTCAAGCTACCCTTGAGACAGTAAGCCCTCTTGATTTAAAATTTGAATATCACGGCCTTGTTGTTCAATCAGGCCGTCATCAACGAATTTAGCTAACGTACGAATGACCGTGGCCACGGTCGTTCCGCAGAAATCAGCAATTTCTTGTCGCGTCCACGAGTGAGTGGGATGAAGTTCTTTAAAATAGATAATGGCTTCAGCAATGCGCGCACTAACGTCTTTCTCACTTAAGACGACCTGCTTTGCTTCGGCAACACGAAGTTCCTTGGCTAGGTTCTGCAAAAGCTCTTCAGCTAAATCGCAATTCCCTTTCATACGGTCACGCAACTGAGCTTTGGACAAAACGAGAACTTCCACCCCATCAAGGGCGGTTGCGGAAGCATGGTACTTTTCTTGTGCAAACAGGCTGCGATGTCCAAAGATCTGCCCAGTTTTGAACAGCCGAACAAGATGATCTTTTCCTGACTCGCTCCATACCACGAGGCCGACAAGGCCCTTTTCAAGGAAATAGATATTTTCGGGTTCAGTCCCCATTTTATAAATGACGTCATGTCGTTTGTATTGAACACGTCGGGCGTCACTAAAGATCGCTCGCAATTCCATGTGGGTCCTCATCGATTGAACCTAAAAAAAAAGCCCGGGTTCCCCCCGGGCTTTTTAGTTTTTTTAGTTTACGTCTTTATAGTCAGCGTCGATAACATCGTCTCCGCCTTTGTTTTCAGAACCCGATGGAGCTTCTTCGCCTTGAGCTTGCTGTCCTTCAGCACCTGGTTGTGCACCTTGCTTTTTGTAAAGCTCAGAGCTTAGTTTGTGCGTCAAGTTTTGCAATCTCTCGAAAGCACCTTTCAAATCATCAGCACTTGCTGATTTGTTCTCAAGGATTTTCTTAGCTTCATCAACTGCCTCAGTAGCCGCTTTTACTTCAGTTTCAGGAAGTTGAGATCCTGAATCCTTGACCAATTTCTCTGTTTGATAAACGAGATTGTCCAAGTTGTTTCTTTGTGTCGCTGCTTCTGCTTTACGTTTATCTTCGTCAGCATGGCCTTCAGCATCGCGAACTGCCTTTTTGATTTCCTCTTCAGACAAACCACTTTGTGCAGTGATTTTGATATTCTGAGATTTACCAGAAGACATATCTTTCGCAGATACGTGCAAGATACCATTCGCGTCGATATCGAAAGTCACTTCAACTTGAGGAACTCCGCGAGGTGCTGGTGGTAAGCCTACTAACTCAAAGCGTCCCAAAGTTCTGTTGTCTGTCGCCATCTTACGCTCACCTTGAAGAACGTGGATGTCCACTGCTGGTTGGTTATCAGCCGCAGTCGAGAACACTTGTGATTTCTTAGTAGGAATCGCAGTGTTTCTTTCGATAAGCGGAGTCATCACACCACCCAAAGTTTCGATACCCAAAGACAATGGCGTTACGTCTAGCAACAACACGTCTTTTACATCCCCAGCCAATACACCACCTTGTACAGCGGCACCGACTGCAACCACTTCATCCGGATTCACAGTACGGTTTGGTTCTTTACCGAAGAAATCTTTAACAGCTTTTTGGATCGCAGGAATACGAGTCGAACCACCCACCAAGATAACTTCGTCGATGTCCGCTGGTTTCAAGCCCGCATCAGCCAAAGCTTTACGGCAAGGTTCCATAGAACGTTTTACTAGATCTTCAGTCATTTGATCAAATTTAGCGCGAGTCAACTTCGTTTGAAGATGTTTCGGACCAGATTGATCTGCCGTGATGAACGGCAAGTTGATTTCAGTTTCTTGCGCAGAAGAAAGTTCGATTTTTGCTTTCTCTGCCGCTTCTTTCAAACGTTGCAAAGCCATTTTATCGTTTTTCAAATCGATAGCTTGGTCTTTTTTAAACTCTGTGATCAACCACTCCAAGATAATAGTATCGAAGTTGTCACCACCCAAGTGCGTGTCACCGTTTGTTGCGCGAACTTCAACGACACCGTCGCCTACTTCAAGTACTGATACGTCGAACGTACCACCACCGAAATCGTAGATCGCAATTTTTTCTTCTTTTTTCTTATCCAAACCGTACGCCAATGCAGCCGCTGTTGGCTCATTGATAATACGTTTAATATCAAGACCCGCAATACGACCGGCATCTTTTGTCGCCTGTCTTTGCGCATCGTTGAAGTAAGCTGGAACAGTTACAACTGCTTCTGTTACCGGCTCGCCCAAATAGTCTTCAGCAACTTTTTTAAGTTTTGCCAATACCGCCGCACCAATTTCTTCTGGAGAAGCTGTTTTACCTTGAACCTTGAAAGCACAGTCGTTGCCTTTTGCAACTACAGTATAAGGAACAAGTTTGATCTCTTCTTGAACTTCTTCAAATTTACGACCGATGAAACGTTTTGCAGAGTAGATAGTGTTCTCTGGATTCGTCACCGCTTGACGTTTAGCAATCTGACCAACAAGACGATCGCCATCTTTTGTGTACGCTACCACAGAGGGAGTCGTACGCGCGCCTTCTTCATTAACAAGAACTTTAGGCTCGCCGCCTTCCATGATCGCAACGCAAGAGTTTGTCGTCCCTAAGTCGATACCAATAATTTTACCCATACGTGATCTCCTTCAATCTGTAAGCAATCCAGGATTGCCCACCTCAATTTTATATCTATATGACAACTTAAATGTGGGGCCGACCTCTGCTTCGTCAAGGTCGGTGCCTCACTTTTTCCGTAAAACTTTACTGCCTCATTCTTGGGCTTCTTAGGTCCCTAATCATGACAGCTTTTTAATAAACAAAATCAATATGTTACATGGTTTTAACTAGTGTTGGAGGGCAGCTTAGGACATTATCTTGCTTCGCTCCCTCTCTTAAAAACACAAGCGCTCACAAGGCGTTTAAGATTCAGTCCCTACGACCCTGGTCGCAACCCTTCATGCACCGGGGTCTTTTTTTGTCCTTACTCCGACGAAGTCGGAGTGTAGACCAGCCCCGACGAAGTCGGAGCGTAAGCCAGCCTACTTCTTACGATTAAAAAGTCCACCTTCGCCTTTTACGTCAAGACCGCGGGCCTTGGCGATTTCTCGCAAAAGCTTCTCTTCATCTTTATGAAGTTTATCTGGGAACTGAACATTCACGAGGAAGTAAATATCGCCGCGACGGCTGCCTTTCAGCGAAGGCAACCCTTCTCCAGCAAGTTTCACGTTGTCACCAGCGTGGGCCCCTTTGGGAATTTCAAGTTTGGCTTTTCCAGTCACAGTGGGAACTTCGATTTCCGCACCTAAAAGCATTTGCACATAGGGCACTGAAAGTTCTGCGAAAAGATCTTCATTGCGACGTTCGAAATTGTTGTGAGGTTTCACGCGAATTTCCACATAAAGATCGCCCGGAGGTCCTCCCATATAACCGCCCTCACCTTCCGTGGCCACACGCAGTCTTGTACCGGTGTCGACTCCTGGAGGAATATTCAAGCGGATTTTTTTATGCTGAGCTTTGCGGCCCTTGCCTTTGCATGACTTGCACGGATTTTTTACGATCGTACCTTTGCCATGACAAGCAGGACAAGTCGACGCCATCGCAAAGAAACCTTGCGAACGCACAACCTGACCAGAGCCATTACACATCTGGCAAGTATCAGGATGAGTTCCTTTTTCCGCGCCTGTGCCTTTGCACTCGCCGCAGTTTTCATCCGTATCAAATTCAATTTCTTTTTCTAAACCGAAGATCACGTCTTTCAACGAAACTTCAGTCACATAACGAAGATCAGATCCACGACGAGGACCATTTTGAGAGCGACCTTGACGTGCGCCACCCGCCCCGCCACCACCGAAGAAGTCCCCGAAGATATCGCCGAAGTGAGAGAAAATATCATCCACGTCTTGGAAGCCCTGATGACCGCCACCGCGGCCACCGCTGAAGGCTTGATGCCCGAAGCGATCGTACTGGGCACGCTTTTGAGGATCACTTAGAATTTCGTAGGCGCCAGCGGCCTCTTTGAATTTTTCTTCTGATTCTTTATCGCCCGGGTTTTTATCAGGATGAAATTGCATCGCAAGCTTGCGATAAGCTTTTTTAATAACATCTGCTTCAGCGTCGCGGGCAACGCCTAAAATCTCGTAGTAATCTCTTTGTGCCATAGCATGACAAAATATGGTGTTGATAAAGCTTCCGTCAAGGGCTACCAGAGGACTTTTCGCTGAGTTTGCTTGGAATTTGGGCAGATCTGAGGCAGTTAGCTTTTGCGTTACTACTTCGTGGAGTTTACAGCGGACTTTTCTTGGGATTTTCCAGTGGCTTTCGCCGCTTTCATCGAGTCGATTTTGTCTTGGAGTCTTTGAATAAGAGTCGCATCTTGATTGGTATCCTTCATTTCCTGAAGAAGATTTTGCGCCAGATCAAGTTCACCGGAGTCGGAGTAGAGGCGACCTGCTAAGGTGAAAACCCAAGGTGGTGCACCGTTTTGGCCTGCTTGAATGAGGAGTTCGGCTGCGCGTTTTTTATCTTTTACTTCGTAGAGGTAGTGATAGGCAGCGCGGTACAGGATTGGCCAATCGTGAGGAAAGGCTTTGACGCCTTTGTCGAAAATTTTTGTCGCGCCATCATAATCAGAAACTAGAACTGTCAGCGCTAAGCCTCCAGCGGCATATGGAATTCGAAAATTAGGAGACAGCTCCGTAATTGCATCAAGCATTTTAAATAACCAAGTATTATTGATACAAAGATTTTGCCCGAGAGGTTTGTCGCAAAAATCAAAATCTTGGATAGCCCGAATCCACAGTACATCACCAAGAGTTTCCTTATATCCAAAACTTAAATGAGAAATTATTACTGGCGGAGCGATGAGCTCTCTTTTCAGGAGACCTGAGCTCGAAGATGTCAAATTTGTTAAAAGCACCAAGCTAAAGGCAAAAATCCCGAGAATAATTCCCGGGATTTTCGTGAGCACTCTCGGAAAAATAAAAGGCCTCTTAACGAATTCCATCAACAGTATTGGAGAGAATTTTATTTTGATCCATCGTCCAGACGTCATCGGCTCCAGCTCCCGTGCTAATTCGAGCTGTTGCGGCAGCAACAAACGTATTAATGTTAATAGTTCCCGCTGCTGGCACAACTGGTGGAACCGCATTGGTAGCACCATTTAACATTCTACAGCCAGTCGCAGTCATCGCAGCTCCTGGAGCAGCGCAATATGCATCAACTGTTCTAACATTACCTGGCGCCACAGGAGTCGTAGTATAACCATTAGCATTGTTAGCTTCAGCAGTAATTGTAGAAAAACCTACATTATATCTAAGTTGCCCCTCTGGAGAGTATCCAATGGCGCCAAACATTCCATGATATGCAGTGTACTCAGCAAAAAAAGCTTTTTCAGACGTGTACAAAGACGATAGCTGAGTCTTTGCCTCAGTCTGACGAGCCTTCGCAATGTATTTATTGATTGAAGGAATCGCGATCGAAGCTAGCACACCAATGATCGCGACTACGACCATCAATTCTACTAGTGAGAAACCGCGCTGTGACGTGCGAGAAGAGTGATTCATTTAAGGACCTCCATGTAGTCTCAAAAAAAATGGTTAACTGTTTAACAACACCAGTGTGTCAAAATCATAGAGCAAAATCAATACGCCGTCTCAGATACGAGACTAGAAACTTCCAGATGTTTACATAATAATGTAAGTAAGTGCTCCACCAATCCAGACGGAGTATATGGGCATCGTTAGGACTTAGTTCCAGCTTTTTATTACCAGCTAGACTTGCTATCTCGTAAATCGTGATCAAACTGAGTCATGGAGTAGAATAGAAGCATGGGAAATAGCAACGATAACAACAATAGTAATTACCCTTTCTCGAATACAGAGGGCGACTCAGCTGTACAGTCTGTACCAAAACTAGACACACCGAAGATGTACAAGGTGATTTTGCTCAATGACGACTACACCCCCATGGACTTCGTCGTTCTTGTATTGCGTCGATTTTTTGCGAAAACAGAGGAGCAAGCGACGCAAATAATGTTAGATGTACATAAGAAGGGTGCCGGAGTTGCTGGAGTCTTTAGCCTAGAAATAGCAGAGATGAAAGTAATGCAAGTGAACCAATTCGCACAGCTCAACCAGAATCCGCTTAAGAGCACACTGGAGGAGGAACCATGATGAGTCGAGAGCTTGAACGCAAACTTGGTGAGGCGACAGAACTTGCAAAACGCCATCGACATGAGTTCGTGACTTTGGAGCACATTCTTCTCGTGCTTTCTGAGTCTCCAATCATGGTGGAAATCCTCGAAGCCTGCGCGGTGAACGTGCAAAAACTTCGTCAGGATTTACGCGATCATCTGAAAGTAGGAATTCCTCAGATCACAGACGATCAGCTTTCATCCTATGGTGGTTTTGATACTTGGAACCCTGAATTCACTCTAGCCTGTCATCGACTGATTCAACGCGCGGCAATTCAAATGAAAAGCGCCGGACGCAACCAAATCAGCGAAGGCAGTTTATTAGTTTCATTATTCTATGAGCAAGATTCCCACGCGACATTCGCATTGGCGCGCCAAGGTCTTACTCAATTCGATATTATTAATTATATCTCGCACGGTATTACCAAAGACGGAAAAGAACACGATGTTCCACCTGCATCATCTCGACAGGACTATCAGCAGCAACAGCAGCAGAATGGTCAGGAAGGTTATGAAGAGGGACGCGGCTCCTCTCTTGAAAGTTTCTGCGTGAATTTAAATGAACGCGCTCGTCAGGGTAAATTAGACCCATTGATTGGTCGCGAAGATGTATTGGCTAGAACCGTACAAGTTCTTTGCCGTCGCACGAAAAACAATCCGCTTCTTATTGGTGAACCCGGCGTGGGTAAAACAGCCATCGCAGAGGGTTTAGCACAAAGAATCGTCTCTGGAGATGTGCCTGAAAAACTCAAAGGCGCCGTCATTTACTCTTTAGACCTTGGTGGTTTGTTGGCAGGAACTAAGTTCCGTGGTGATTTCGAAGGCCGTCTTAAAGCGGTAGTCAAAGAAATCGCCAAACGACCTAATACCATTTTATTCATCGACGAGATCCATACGATTGTTGGAGCTGGCGCCACAAGTGGCGGTTCTATGGACGCTTCAAATTTATTGAAGCCTGCCCTAGCCAGCGGAGAAATCAGCTGCATAGGCTCCACCACCCACACGGAATATCGTCAGTACTTTGAAAAAGATCGTGCGTTGAACCGTCGTTTCCAAAAGATCGACATCAACGAACCTTCGAATGAAGATTGTGTTAAGATTCTTCAAGGGCTTCGAAAACCCTATGAAGAGTTCCACAAAGTTAAATTCACTGACGACGCCCTACAAGCTGCAGTGGAATTATCACAAAAACATATTCACGGGAAACTTTTGCCCGACAAAGCCATTGATGTTTTGGACGAGGCTGGAGCTCACTTCCGTCTGAAATTTGAAACGGCTGAAGATATTAAAATTGATGTTCCTGAAATTGAGGAAGTCATTGCGAAAATGACCGGTCTTCCTGTGGCAAGCATTTCTTCCACAGAAAAATCACAACTCAAAGATTTGGATAAAAAACTCAAAGCTCTTATCTTTGGTCAAGACGAAGCCATCGACAGACTTGTTAACAGCATCAAGTTTTCTCGCAGCGGCCTTGGCAGACCGGAAAAACCGATCGGAAGCTTCTTATTCACCGGCCCCACTGGAGTTGGTAAAACAGAAGTATGCCGCCAGCTTGCTTCGATCATGGGAGTTCATTTCGAACGCTTTGATATGAGTGAGTACATGGAAAAGCATGCAGTTTCAAGATTGGTCGGAGCACCTCCGGGATATGTGGGTCACGAAGAAGGTGGCTTGCTAACCGAAGCCGTGACTAAACATCCTTACTGCGTTCTTTTGTTGGATGAGATTGAGAAAGCCCATCCAGACATCACGAATATTTTATTGCAGGTTATGGATGCTGGTCGCTTGACTGACAGTAACGGTCGCATTGCCGTATTTAAGAATGCAGTCATAGTGATGACTTCGAATGCCGGCGCGATGGAAACATCCCGTGGATCCATCAGCATGATCGAAGAAAATCGCAGCTCGCTTTCCATGGATGCAATCAAGAAAGCTTTTGCACCAGAGTTCATCAATCGTCTAGATGCAGTGGTTTCATTCAAAGATCTGAACGAAGACATGGTTCTGAAAATCACTCAGAAATTTGTCGATGAATTGAAGATGACATTGCTGACTAAAAAAGTAGAACTGAATGCATCTCAGGATGTGATCAAGTGGCTAATGAAAAAAGGCTACGACAAAGTTTATGGCGCACGTCCACTTGCGAGATGTGTGGATGAACATTTGAAAAAAGCCTTGGTAGATGAGCTTTTGTTCGGACGCCTTGTCGACGGAGGACGTGTCAATGTGGAACTCGAAAAAGATGTTTTGAAGTTCCATTTTAGCACCACCTCCAATGGCGGAACGGGACAAAAGAATCAAAAACAACCTGTCACAACATAGCTGGCTTACACTCCTGCTTCGCAGGAGTGGCCCCTTGCACATCTGCTGCACCGGAGTAGGTATTGACAATTCCTAAAGAGGCATCACAATCAAGATGTCTCTTAAAGGAGTGATCTATGGCATTTTTAAAACGCATCGGTTTGTTCGTCCTCACAAATATCCTAGTGATGGTAACAATTGGTATTGTATGGTCGATCGTAAGCCATTTCTTGGGGCTTGCGGGTCTTAACTCTTACATTCCATTCTTGATGGCCTTCTGTCTTGTTTGGGGTATGGGTGGCGCCTTCATTTCTTTGTTGATGTCCAAATGGATGGCGAAGATGTTTCACGGGGTTCAAGTCATTGATCCTCAAAATCAAAATCCTGAATTGCGCTCTTTAGTAAATACAGTCCACGAACTAGCACGCCGTGCAAAACTTCCTAAGATGCCTGAAGTCGGCATCTATGAATCTCCTGACGTGAATGCCTTTGCGACAGGCCCATCAAAAGGAAACGCTCTTGTGGCAGTTTCTACGGGCTTGCTACAAAGAATGACGAAAGATGAGATGGAAGGTGTCCTTGGTCATGAAATTGCACATATCGCCAATGGCGACATGGTGACCATGACTTTGATCCAAGGTGTAGTGAATGCCTTCGCAATGTTCTTTGCTCGTCTTTTGGCAAACGTTGTGGCTTCGAATGTAGACGAAAAGTTCCGTGAGATCGTCCGCTTCGCTGTTGTGATCCTTGGACAGATTGCATTTACAATTCTAGGCTCTGTGGTTGTGAATTACTTCTCTCGCAAACGTGAGTACCGAGCAGACCTTGGCGGTGCTAAATTTGCGTCTCGCGAAAAAATGATCGCGGCCTTAAAAAAACTGCAAGCTGCCTATGAGCTACCAATTCCTGCTGACGAAACAGCAACTGGCGTTTTGAAAATTTCGAATCGTGACAAACAAGGCTGGGCTGGACTTTTCATGACCCACCCTCACCTTGAAGATCGGATCGAGGCATTGCAACGTGCACGCATCTAATTAAAGTTTCTCATCTAGTTTTTGATTTCAAACGCGCATCATATTCTGATGCGCGTTTTTAGTTTCAGCCTTCTGCACAAAATAAATCTGCTTTAAAAAATCATAGTCAAAATCACCGCCAAGGTTGTTCTTTACAAATTGAAAGCGTAAGCTTTGTTCATGCCACGAATTATCATAGCTCTTTCTTTTATTTCAGTACTCATGGGATGCGCGACCACTTCGCGTATCGATACTCGCATTGAAAAACATTTGAATCCTCCGCTTCCAAGCTTTCTTTCTAGATGGAAAAATGCTGCTCCTGCTGAGTTGGAAAAGCTTTCAGTTGGTTCAAATGAAAGTAATATTTTTTGGTGGAAGACCTACACCTTAAGCCTTGCCAAAAAGACGTCCGCACCAACTGAATCCTGCAACGGCTTTAAGATGCTTTCTGAAGCTCATGCTTTTCCGCTTCATGATCTAGCTTTGCTTCGCGCTTATGAAGTCTGCCCTAATAATGAAAAACTCACCCAACTTCCTCAAGCAGTGACTCCCTGGTATCGCGATCTATATTCTGACCTCAAATTTAAAGAGGCCTTGGAAAAACCGGACCCCAAAAAA
>CAZPYX010000039.1:1518-27159 GCA_964590635.1 uncultured Bdellovibrio sp. | reverse complement strand
GGGCCAATCAGGTAAGTTACGCAGGATCAACAGGATGCCACTTGCAGAACTGGGTACTGATCCAAATCCAGATCGCAATGCTGTGAAGGCCGTTGGCACGGTGGCTTTTGAAGATTCAATTTTCAATGGCGTTGGTGGTGTAAAGGCGAAGTATTATCAAAAAAATAATGTGACTCCAGAACAACAGGCCGAGCTTGAGTATCGCAGTATTCGTGGCAGAGAATTCTTCCGCGACACTTTGAATGGCTACACATCCCAAGATAGAAACGGTCTTGATTACGGAAATGTTGAAGCTGGAACGGGCTACAAAGCTCGTCACTTAGCGGGTGTTTGGGCAACAGCTCCGTTTTTACATAATGGATCTGTTCCTTCACTTTGGGATCTGTTGAAACCAGCAAGTGAGCGTCCAAAAATATTCAACGTTCAAAGCAAAGAGTTCAATCCGACGAAAGTGGGCTTGAAATATGATCGTGAAAAGAACTTCCTGGGCTTTACAAAGCGTTGTGGTAAGGGCGAGCAGAAGTGCTACGATACGACGATGACTGGCAATCATAATACGGGTCATGAGGGCCGTTATTATGGAACGGACCTTTCGGATACAGACAAGCACGCGTTGATTGAATATTTGAAGATCCTGCCACCAGAGCCGGAATACTCTTGGTAGCTCATTCAAATAATTGAAATAGAGTTGAGCAAAAATAAAGACTGAAGTAAGAGGATCACATGAAAAATGCGATCCTCTTTTTATTTCTTATTTTGCCTTTATCTGCGAACGCCATCAAATGGAAGGTCATTGGCCCATGCTCTGACAAACCTGTTTTTCAAGGCACCTATGAGGCTGATCTAAAAAAATCAGTGGGCGAGATCACTCAAGAAATCTTCGACAAAAATAAAGTTCCCTACGTGGGAGTGGCCGGTGGTTTTAACTCCATCAACAACAGCCCAACAGGCTTAGACGCCATGGAAGTTGTCTCTGACGAACTCATGAGAGCCTACGGCTGGTGTTATGCAGTGAATGGAAAAATCCCAACCGTGATGCCCGACCAACTCAATCCAAAATCCCAAGAAGACACCATCGCCTGGTTCTACGGATACTCCACAAACCTAAAAAACGAATGGACCGACTACTGCATCCCAGGCTACAAAATCAAAGCCCCCCAATTCTGCCATTAGGGTACGCCGTACCTTTTTGCCACGCTCCGCGCAATTCCGAGGCTTGGTGCTGGGAATTTTGGGCATAAAAAAACCCGCTCTTTCGAAGCGGGTTTTTTATTTTTCAAATGTGATCAGTAAGAAAACTATCTGATGATTTGAACGTGCTTGATAGTCACAGTCTCAACAGGGCGATCCATTGGGCCTGTTTTAGAGTTTTCGATAGCGTGAACTACGTCCATGCCTTCAACAACTTCACCGAATACTGTGTGACGACCATCCAACCAAGGAGTTGCAACAGTCGTTACGAAGAACTGAGAACCATTTGTGTTAGGTCCCGCGTTCGCCATAGACAAGATACCAGGCTTAGTGTGTTTAGGAGCGCCAGCTGGGAATTCGTCTTCGAAACGGAAACCAGGGCCGCCAGTGCCAGTTCCAAGTGGGCAACCACCTTGGATCATGAAATCTTTGATTACGCGGTGGAAAGTCAAACCATCATAAAATGGCTTCTTAACTTTTTCGCCAGTTTTAGGATCAGTCCATTCGCGAGTGCCTTCAGCCAAACCTGCGAAAGTCTCTACAGTTTTTGGAGCTTTATCAGCGAAGAATTTTACTTTGAAATTACCTTTAGTTGTTTCGAAAATTGCGAACATTGGTGGACCCTTCTTTTTGTCAGTAGCTTTTACTTTGTCTGCTTTTTTATCATCCGCTTTGGATGCTTTTGCAGACTTTGTAGTTTCAGTAGCTGGTTTTACTTCAGCAGTTTGTTTGGTTTCAGCAGCGTCCGCACGGAAGCTAAATGCAGCCAACAAGAAAGCGAAAAGGTAAATCCAAAATACCTTTTTGATATCGATACTCTTCGACACGTTGAACTCCTAATGTATGAACACCTTCACTATTAGTGAGGCTTCCTGCGGGGGTCAAGTTCCTTCAAAATGGCAATATTGGCCGAAAGGACCTCAGAAACTTCCTCAAGAAGCTTCGTTGGCGAAGTATGAAGCGCTAAGGCAAGAGCTTGAAAGGACTCATGATTTGGATTCAGTTCTGAAGAGGATTCTGACGCCACCAGTTGGAGCATCTGCTCGATCTGACGCATGCGTCCATAGTTTTTTGAGAGTTCATCGGATTGAGGACTCATCAAAGAGACAAAATCAAAAGTTTGAGTCGATGACGAACTTAGTTTGTTAGCCAAAAGAGAGGCCTGGGCTGCGAGCTCGATATCTATCAAACCACCTTCGCTGTACTTAAGATTTATCCATGCAGACTTAGAAATCAGTTCTTGGCGAATGCGATTCAACTCGTGGGCTTCATCATCGGACAAACCTTTTTCAAGATAGTCATTCGCAACAGATGTTCTGGAGGGCAAGCCAATCCAACGCGCTTTCAGATAAGCCTGTCGCTCCCAAGCTTGAGCTTCATTGCGCAAATATTCTTGAAGATCATTCAGCGGCATAACAATGGGCCCGGCTTTTCCAGAGGGACGAAGACGCATATCAATCGTAAATATATTTCCGCCTCGATGAGACTCAGTCAGGCGGTTGATAAATCGTTTGGCCACTTTAAAGTCGTTATCAGTGGGTTCCTCGGAAATCACAAAAATAAAATCCAAATCAGAACGGAAGCCCAACTCTTCTCCGCCCCATTTACCTAAGGCTAATATTTGCAAGGACGACGGATATTCCTTTTTGATCGCTTGTAAAAGAGTTTCGGCAATGGAGTCTGCTGTGGAAGTAAGATTTTTAAGAAGGGGCGTGAGTTCCCTATCTTCTAAAAATTGGCTGCCACTAATCAATTCAGAAAGCAGTCGCTTCTCTGCAAGCTCTTCTAAGAGCAATGCCATATCATCTGAAGGCTTATCTTGAGAGCGATACACAAAGCTATCTAAGAGTTCTGGGCGATTGCAAAGAATACGGGAAAGATACGGAGAGTGCCCAAACAACCAGGCAAGCTTCTTCATCAAACTCTTTTCGCGCAAAAGTAACGAAAAGAAAGTGGCCTTGGCCCTAGTTCCATGGATGAAGTCCTTAAGTAAAAGCAAGGCCCGGTGTATGTCACCACCTTGCTCCTTCAGCGTTTGCAGGAACTCTTGCAAGAACACCTTGCGGGCCGTTTCATCTCGGCCGCGATTTCTGGAAAGAACTTCTTGATCTAAAATGTCATTCCACAAATCTTGCAGCTCTGCTTGTGGCAGTCCGATATCTTTTAGCTCTTCTTCTAAAGACATCTCTTTTGGGGCCTCACCAAGAAGGGATTTAACGATCTGATCACAACGTTTCATCTCGAAGGGAAGAGTGATTAGAGCGGTCTTCACAAAGTCCAGATGTTCATCGTTTATTTTTAAAAGATGAGTCTGTTGATCATCCAGGGCCTGAACGTAATTTTCAAGACATCGCAGTTTCCAATAGTACGTTTGCAAAAAGACAGACTCTTCTTCCGGCAAAAGTTTGCGTTCACGAAGAAGCTCTAAAGCTTGTTGAGTGCCGCGAATTTGAACGCTTGGATCCTTGCCACCATGAACCACTTGCAAAGCGTGCGTAAAAAGTTCGACGTCGCGAATTCCTCCGACACCCAGTTTAAGATCAATGACATTATTTTGTGACCGTCCCCAATAGTGGCTTTGAATCTTAGTGCGAAGTGTTTTCAAGTCTTCTAATAAAGTAAAATCAAGATGACGACGGAAGGAAAACTTTTTAGCGAAGGTCATGACCTCGTTGATGATGTTTGCGTCGCCACAAATAGGACGAAGTCGAACGAAGGCCAAGCGTTCCCAGGTTTCCCCGTAATTCCCATAATAGTCGCGAAATTGCTCTAGAGTGGGAATAAGGGGTCCTTGTTTTCCACCAGGCCGTAGATCGAAGTCCAAGCGAAAGACAAAGCCTTGCGCAGTATGTTCGCCAAGAATCTTTTGAAAGTTTCGCAGGGCCGCGAGCGCCGTAGCGGATTCTTTTTCGACAACAAAAACAAGGTCAACGTCGGAACTTAAATTCAACTCAGATGAACCTAATTTTCCAAGGGCAAAAAGAGCGATTTTTTCAGAAGAGAAACAGTGTTGGAAGGCTTTTTCTAAGAGGGAATCTGCGGCGAGACTCCAAGTCAGGCAGATGCTTTGTGGATCTTCGGAGTTCGTTTTCGCAGCCAGAGCGCAGCGAGACCAAATCTCGTTACGCTCGTTGCGCAGCTGAACTTCGAAGGAAAGATTACTCAATGTTTTTAGACCATTTAGGCTTGAAATAATTGTAATTGTCGTTTGTCACACGACGTTCTTCACTTCCATCCACAGTCGCTATGAAGATTTGATTTTTTCCAGTGCGATTGCTTGTGAACATCACAAATCTTCCATCCGGAGAGAAGCTTGGGTCTTCATTGCTTGCCCAGCGACCATTTGGTTTTTTCGCCGATGTTAGTCGAACCATTCCCGTACCATCAGAATTCATCACGAAAATATCAAAATGATCTTCGCTTTGACCTGCAAAGGCGATCTTTTTACCATCTGGAGACCAAGACGGTGACGAGTTGAAGACTCCAGCAAAAGTCAGACGTTTCACATTGCTGCCGTCAGCACTCATTGTGTAGATCATTGGTTTTCCAGCACGGTCCGAAGAGAAAGCCACTTTCGAACCATCCCAGCTTGCCGCCGGTTCAACGTTCATAGCGCCTGCAGGTCCGTTGGTGATTTTACCAACAAGATTTCCGTCATAAGTCATTTTGTAGATATCGGGACTGTTGCCTTGGGAAATCGTCAAATAGATATTTTTTCCATCTGGAGAAAATGAAGCGCCCGAGTTGATACCTTGGCGGTAAGAGATCAAAGATCTTTTTCCAGAGGAAAGATCCAGCATCAACATGTCAGCATTTCTAAACTTCGCACCAACGCGTTTTACATAAGATGTATAAGCGATCTTTTTGCCATCAGGTGACCACGCTGGAGAGATTGAAATACTGCGATGACTTGTTAACTGCGAAGCATTGGCACTGTCCCAGTCCATCAAATAAATTTCTTTTGCTTGGCCACCGCCACGATCGGTTGAAACCACGACGCGGGAAAGGAACATTCCTTCTTTGCCGGTCAAAGCTTCCAAGACATCGTTAGCGAATGTGTGAGCAATTCTGCGAGCAGTGCTCAAAGGGCCTTTATACTTTTTCCCCAAAATCAATTTAGCTCGGGAAACATGATAAGTGTAAGTTTCTAAAGTCACTTCATCGCCAGCAATGGAAAATCCCGCCTTGATTAAGAAGTCCGCGTTAACCGCAGTCCAACTTTGGAATTTGAAACCATTGGATTGTCCAGGAGCGGGCATCAAACCTGTTTTGCTTGTGTCCTCTAGAAATGCAGCCTGGCTGATAAATTGAAAATAGGATGAAACGGACAGATCATTTGTAATCGTATTAAACATCTCCGCACCAATGGATTGATACTTAGATGAAGAAGTCGGAGATCCGAAATACTGAAGGGGAGGAAAAGCTAAAAGACTTTTCTTTGTGCGCGCCTCACCGACTTTAATGTAGATACCGTTCTCTTGGGCCGATGCCTGTTGAACCGATACCTGCGAAAAGGTGATAAGTGCAAAAAGGATACACAACAATTTCATAATAAAACTCCTCTTCTTCTGATTCGAGTTATTCTGGGAAGCCGATCAGAACGCCATTCACTTCCATGAAGGATACAAATTTTTCCGGTGGTGCAGGGAATGGTGCCGAACGATCAATCGTAGCCAGAACCTCGTCATCATAACTTTGGTTTCCGCTGGTTTTAACAATCTTACGACTTAAAATATTTCCGCGTGCATCAATATACAGTTTTACTTGGGCCTTGAAATCACGGTTTGCCAACCATTCCGGCAAAGCCCAATGCTGTTTGATATGATGATCAAGGTCTGCGGCGTAATTGTCATGTTGCAATTTTTCAAGACCTGTCAAAGCAGTTCCTGGTGAAATCGTATTGCCTTTTACTTTAGCGGCGCCCACTTTATCTTTGCCAGCGGCTGGAGCAGCTTTTGCTTTTTGCTGAGCGACGTCTTCTTTGATTTTTTCCAAGGCGGCCATGGCTTTTAGTTTATCAATGGCACTATGTTGCTGTGATTTTGTTTTTTCAAGATTCACAGCATCTTTATCTGCCTTGGGCGCTTTAACTTCATGTTTTACGGGAGCGGGTTTAGTCGGAGCTGGTTTAACTGGTTCCGGCTTTTTCTCCACCGTTTTTTCCACAGGCTTTTCGGCCACGGGTTCTTTCTTTTCTGGCATTGCAGGTTTGGCCTCTTCTTTAGAAGCAGCCGGAGGAGCTTTGTCCAATTTATCAGGCAAGCCAACCATGTCCACGCGAACAGCCTGAGAAAAATCAATTTGTTCAGGAGTAAAAAAGGCCGCTTTCAATGCGAAGAACGCAAGAATAAGAGCATGCAATGCAAAGGAGATCCCTAAGCCGCGGGGTAATTGCTCTTCATTTTCTGTTTCGAGTTCGAATTCTTGATTCACTTGTCTTTAGGTACTGTTAACAGTCCGATGTTAAAGACCCCAGCTGCACGAATCTCTGCCATGGCTTCCGCGACGACGCCATAATCTACTTTTCGGTCAGCTTGGATGTATACTTGTTTATTTTTTCTATTTTCGAAGATTGCTTTCACTTTAGGGCGAAGCTCTGTCATCGCAATTTTAGTTTTTGCGATCGTCATTTTCTGATCGGCCCCAATGACTAAAACGAACGGTTCGTCATTGAGCTCCACGCCTGAAGCAGAAGTTTTCGGAAGATCGACTTCGATTCCTTGCTGCATTAAGGGAGTCGTCACCATGAACATGATGAGCAGAACCAACATGACGTCCACAAGGGGAGTCACGTTGATCTCACTTAATGTCGCGCGACTTTTGCCGCCGCCGCCACTCATCCCCATGATTAGTTCCCTTGGAAGAAGTTTCTTTTAACAATATTCAAGAAGTCTGCATTGAAGTTGTTCAATGTGATTTCTTGCTTACGAATTTTAGAGATAAAATTATTATACAAAACAACCGCCGGAATTGCCGCTGCAAGACCGATGGCAGTTGAAATCAAAGCCTCTGAAATGCCGGGAGCAACAACTGCAAGACTTGCAGAACCTGTCATGCCGATCTTGTGGAAGGATCCCATGATGCCCCAAACAGTACCGAACAAACCGATGAACGGACCGGTGCTGCCTGTGGTAGCCAGAACTGTCAGGCGAGATTCTAATTTCGCCATCTCATTTTCAGAAGACTTATTAAGAATGCGCTCCAGATTGTCGATGCCCGTCAGAACTGGTTTGTCGCCTTCGGTTTTTGCCATCAAAGGAGATTCAGAAATCTTTTTCATTTCCAAATAAGCAGCCTTGAAGACGCGTGCCACAGAGGATTCTTTATATTGATCAATATCTTCAAACAAAGTGTCGAGAGAATTTACTTTCCAGAACTTATTCAAGAAAAGGTCATCGGACTCGCGCATCTTTTTGAATGTTTGATATTTACTGTAACCAATGGCCCAACAGAAAACAGACATCACGATCAAAATGACTAAAGTAAACTGGACTACGGGACTTGCTTGTATGATGGCATCAACAGAACTTGTGTTAACGGAAACAGAGGGTGCTGCCTGAGCAGTGTTTACAAATAGCGGTAATATCATTGGAAATCCTCCAAGGTTTCACCTTATGCCTAAAGGCACCTGTAATCAACCTTTAGGGCACGGCTTAAGTCCAGATTGCATTCATTAATACAGAGGAGGAAAATCAAAAGAATGAGGGATTTTTATGACGCGAAAATCACTTCTGACTATTCTCATTTTTTTCGTCGCCATGGCGAGCTTTTGGTTCTTTAGTTTGAAAAAGGAATTCAAAGAAACGAAGCAGTTATTATCTGATCAACGACCCGCAGCGAAACCAGTCACGACAAAAGAAATCTCGCGCGATGTTGCAAGTGTCTTAAACTCTGAACAGAAAACTCAAAGCCAAGCAGACCTTCAACTTCTGCAAAAACAATTGGATGATGAGCAGAAAAAATTAAATGCCAATAAACAGAACTTGGAAAAGCTCAAAGCGCAACAAGCTCAGCAGGCACAACAACCCGCCATCAATTATAGCTCACAAATTCAAAGTAATAGTCAGCAAATTGAAAGCTTAATCGCTGGCTTAAGAGACTATCGTATGACTGAAGGTGACTTGAGTCGCAGGGCCACGGAAGCGCTGCGCGAACAAAGCAATGCAGTTAGCTTGGCGAAAGATCAATTGGATGAAAATATTCGCGTGCAAGAAGGGTTGATTCGACAAACCCAAGAGGACATCACATTTTGGACTTATAACAATAACTATGTTCCCGTTCAGCAAGAGAACTTGGATCGTCTGAATGCTCTTTTTAATTCTCAGCAACAGCGTCTTTTGGATATGCGGGCTCAACGTATCGACATCTCTGCGTCAGCTTTGCAAACAACGCAAAATACCCAAGCAGACTTGCAAGTGATCTCTGGGGCAAATGCGGATGACCAGTATGATATGATGGACGAGATTGGCGACCTTAGGAATGAAATCCGCAGACTGGAAGCAGAGCAAACGAAGGCGCGAATGAGTTTGATGACATTAAATTCGCAGATCAATCAAGCGCAACGTGAATACAATTCCCAAGCACAGCAGGTGAAGTCTTTAGAGGATTCAGTTAGTAAAAAAGAAGCGGAGTTACAAAAGCTCCGCTAAGAAGATTATTTTAAATGACCTTGCTTCAGCCACTCTAAAAGTTGCGGAAGATTTTCCGTGATATATCCGTCCGCCTGATATTTTGCCGCAACATCAAATTGTCCCTGATTTTCAATGGGTCCAAGATAGATGCGTTTATGACGACGACGCATTTCCGCAATTACATCATCATTAAAGGCCGGGCGCTTAGAAATACTGAAAGGTGCAATGAAGACGTCTCCTTTGTATTGAGTCGCTGGCAAAACATAGAGCGAATCAAAACTGAGCAGTCTCATAATATCTGGAGTGCTGGTTCCGTAAACGAAAACAGGCTTTAGATCTTTAATGGCGGTCATAACAACCAAGGCGTCACTTTGAATCAAGGTGCGATTGTCAGGCTTGAAATCTTGAATCGTATTTACAACAGTGGTGTCTACATCTGTGACGTTGTCGACGACGTTAACGATAAAACGAGTTGTCGGAAACTTCTCATAGACTTCTTTAAGAGCGGGGGTCGTTTTATAGAATTCGTTAATTTGTTCCCACGAGTAATCCGACAATTTTCTGCCTTGAATAATTTTGGCAGTGGGATTGGCTTTTTGCTCTTCAGCTTTCGCATTCAGAAATTCAACATCGCGTGAAGGAGATAAGATGTAGGGAACATTTCCCTTAGAGATGCGGACATCCACCCAAATCACAGCGTCGGGCTTGAGCTTTAAAGTCTCGTCAATTTTAGCCAAAGTATCGGCTTTAACGATGACAATCGGTGTTTCCCCGGCAAAGAAAGGGCTTTGGTAATCAGGAAAGGTTTGTCCCAGTCCCCAAATACGGGTTGTGAGAATAAGAATTCCTGTCATAAAAAGTGTTATAACTGTGGCTAAAATAATTCGCATAGCCCTTCGTATAGCATCCTAAGAGCATGAAAACAGCACCTTTTTTCAAAACCAGCTGAAAGATTACTGTCAGGATCTTAAATACGCTAAAATTAGACGTATATCTTCTTGTTTTTCAATTGGCTTTCTATTAGATAACAGGGCTGTAATCGCGGCCAAAACAATGGGTTGAATTACGTAACGGCAGGAAAATCATGAACAAAATCAATCGCAAACTCGAATATGCGTTAATGGCTTTAAAATATATGAGCCGAAAAATTCCTGGAGAGCTGACTTCTGCAAAAGAAGTTTCAGATGCTTTTCATACGCCTTTTGATGCGACAGCTAGAGTCATGCAGCAGATGGCACAGAAAGGCGCAATTCTTCGCGCTGAATATGGAGCCAACGGTGGATATCAAATCACGAAGGATCTCGCAAAAGTTTCCATCCATGATCTGGTGGAGGTTATTGAGGGACCAACGGCTTTGGTGAAATGTCTGAACAGTGAAGCTCCTTGTGAGATTCACTCGACCTGCAACATTGTTTCGCCACTTACGGACTTGAATCACAAACTGACGGAATTCTATAAAAGCGTGAGCTTGAAAGACCTCCTCATAGAAAAGAACACAGTAATGCCGACGAAGAAAACTGAGGTTGTTGTAAATGGATAACAAAAATAACAACTCCACTGCCAATGTTCGAGAGGCAAACTCTCGAGACACTAATGTTCTTGAAAGCTATGAATACAAATATGGCTTTGAGACGAATATTGAAACTGACGAAGTTCCACTTGGTTTGAACGAAGATATCATTCGTTTAATTTCTTCAAAGAAAAATGAACCTGAATGGATGCTTGAATATCGTTTGAAAGCTTTCCGTCATTGGTTGACGATGGTAGAGCCTACGTGGGCCTTGGTTTCTTATCCTAAGATAGATTTCCAAGCAGTTCGTTATTATTCAGCTCCAAAAAAGAAAACAGAAGGCGATAAGCCTAAGTCTATCGAAGATCTCGATCCTGAATTGGTGAAGACTTTCGAAAAGCTTGGAATTCCTTTGAGCGAACAAAAGCGTATTTCGGGCATCGCGGTTGACGTGGTGTTTGACTCAGTTTCTGTGGGAACAACTCATAATGAAGTTCTGGCTGAAGCGGGTGTGATCTTCTGCTCAATCTCTGAAGCGGTAAAAAATCATCCTGATCTTGTGAAAAAATATTTGGGCACGGTTGTGCCATACACTGATAACTATTATGCGGCTTTGAATGCTGCGGTCTTTACGGATGGATCTTTCTGTTACATCCCTAAAGGAGTTCGTTGTCCTATCGACCTTTCAACATACTTCCGTATCAACGCGAAAGACACAGGTCAGTTTGAAAGAACATTGTTGATCTGCGATGACGGTGGTTATGTGAATTATCTAGAGGGTTGTACGGCTCCTCAGCGTGATGAAAATCAACTTCATGCTGCGGTCGTAGAACTGGTAGCTTTGGATAATGCGGAAATTAAATACTCAACAGTTCAGAACTGGTACACGGGCGATAAAGAAGGCCGTGGCGGTATCTATAACTTCGTAACAAAACGCGGAAAAGCGGCTGGTAAGAACTCTAAGATTTCATGGACTCAAGTGGAGTCAGGTTCTGCGATCACTTGGAAATATCCTTCTTGCATCTTGCAAGGGGATGGTTCTGAAGGGGCTTTTTACTCTGTGGCTTTGACCCACGACATGATGCAAGCAGATACTGGTACGAAGATGATCCATATCGGCAAGAACACGAAGAGCACGATCATTTCAAAAGGTATTTCGACGGACAAATCTTCGAACTGTTATCGTGGCCAAGTGAAGATAATGCCTTCTGCTGAGAATGCTCGTAATTACTCTCAATGTGATTCGATGCTCGTCGGCGATAAGTGCAGTGCCAGCACTTACCCTTATATTGAAGTGAAAAATAAAACAGCAACGCTTGAGCATGAGGCGACGACTTCACGTATTAGTGAAGATCAGATCTTCTATTTGCAATCTCGCGGTCTTGATATGGAAAAAACAATTTCGATGCTTGTTAACGGATTCTGTAAAGAGGTTTTCAAAGAACTTCCTCTTGAATTCGCTGTTGAAGCCGTGAAGTTGATCGAAATGAAATTAGAAAATTCGGTAGGATAAGAAAATGTTAGAAATTAAAAACCTCCACGCACGTGTTGAAGAAAAAGAGATCCTTAAAGGCCTTAATTTGACGATTAAAGCTGGTGAAGTTCATGCCATCATGGGACCTAACGGTTCTGGCAAATCAACTTTGTCTAAAGTCTTAGCGGGGCATCCTGCTTACGAAGTCACTGAAGGAACTGTGAATTATGAAGTGAACTTCAAGATGCAAAACCTTTTGGATTTGGCTCCGGACGAAAGAGCTAAAGAAGGCATCTTCTTAGCGTTCCAATATCCGATCGAAGTTCCAGGTGTTTCGAACTTCACATTCTTGCACACAGCATTCAACTCGGTTCTTCAGCATCAAGGTTCTGAGCCTATGTCTGAGGGAGAGTTCCGCGAATTCCTGGTGCAAAAATTAAAACTTGTTGGCATGAAACCTGAATACCTAGATCGTCCTGTGAACACAGGATTCTCTGGTGGTGAAAAAAAGAAGAACGAGATTTTGCAAATGGCGGTTCTTTCTCCGCGTTTGGCTTTGCTAGATGAAACGGATTCAGGCCTTGATATCGATGCCTTGAGAGTCGTTTCTGACGGTGTGAACAAACTTCGTCGTAAAGACAACGCGATTGTGTTGGTAACGCATTATCAACGTCTTTTGGATTATATTAAACCTGACTACGTACACGTTCTTTTGAACGGGAAAATTGTTGAAACTGGCGATAGCTCTTTGGCTTTGAAGCTTGAAGATAAAGGCTACGACTGGCTTATCAACTAATCTTGTCTGCACTTCGACTTTGTCGAAGTAGGGAATACTATGAATTTGCTTTCTGCATACGATAAATTTAGTCAGACCAATCCTGCGGAAGGGGCTCTTGCTTCCTTCCGTCAGGCGGCCTTTGACTATGCTTCTAAAAAAGGTCTTCCAACCCGTAAGGATGAAGACTGGCATTATACCAGCGTGAAGGTATTGACTGAGAAATCATTCGTACCAAGTGCGGTGAATCCCTTAGAGCCCAGCCATGAGACTCTGGTTGAGATCAAAAAGAATCTTAATCCTGAATTCTTGAACGTGGTTTTCTTTAATGGCGTATTGAATAGAACTTTGTCGAATGATCTTCCGGCGGGTTTCACTTTGCGTGAACCTTCTGAATATTCTCCGATGTTTGTTGATACCTTCGATGCTTTGAATGGCGCTTATCTGACAAAACCTCTTGTTTTGAATGTCGCTAAAGAAACGTCTGTGGATAAAACTGTGAATTTCGTGTTCTTCACTTCAAGTGAAGGCGGACCTTCCTTAATGATCAGCCCGCGCATCCGTTTGGATGTGGGTGCAAGATCTTCTGTGAAAATCCTCGAGAGTCACTATGGACTGGGAGCTTCTAATTTTGTGAACTCGGTCTTTGATCTTCATGTGGCAGAAAGCGCCTCAGTGACCTATGTTCGTATTCAAGCTGAAAATGATTCTGCGATCAATATTGGGCGTACACGTATCACTTTGGCTAAGGATGCAAACTTGCAAAGCTTGGCTCTTGCGACAGGTGCTTCACTGTCTCGCCACAGCCTTGAGGTTTTGCTAAAAGGACACGGAGCGAATGCAGATGTGTTGGGTATCTACGCCGTAAAAGGATCGCAGCATTTGGATAATACGACTGTGATTGATCACCAGGTTGGAGAGTGCAATACGACTCAGCTCTACAAAGGTATTTTGGATGATGAGTCTAAAGCCGCCTTCTGTGGAAAAGTTCTTATCCAAAAAGACGCACAAAAAGCGAATTCTTCACAGCTTAACAATAATTTGCTTTTGAGTTCTAAAGCAGAGGCTGACAGTAAGCCATGTCTTGAGATTTTTGCCGATGACGTTAAAGCGGGACATGGATCCACTGTGGGTCAGTTGAATCGCGAAGAATTGTTCTATTTGTTGTCCCGTGCAATTCCGAAGGACAAAGCGATTCAGATGTTGAGCTATGGTTTCCTTTCTGAAGTTGTTTATAAAATTTCTGACGAGACTATTCAAAAATGGTTATCTCGCCACTTAGATGAGGCATTCAAACGCCTGCATGTGGAGTCATTGAAATGAGTTCTATGAATGATCTTTTTGCCGATGTTCGCGGGCAGTTCCCCGCTCTCACTCAAAAAGTGCATGGAAAAAAATTGTCTTACCTTGATAGTGCAGCGACGACTTTGAAACCAAAGACCGTTATTGATCGCATTACGCATTTTTATTCCTTCGAAACTTCGAATGTCCACAGGGGAGCCCACTATCTTGGTGATGTGGCGACCGCAGCTTTTGAGGGAGCCCGTCATAAAGTGGCAAGCTTCCTAGGGGCAGCAAGTTCTGATGAAATCATTTTTGTGCGTGGAACCACTGAAGGCATTAATTTGATCGCTCAGACCTTCGGTTTGATTTCAGTGAAAGAGGGCGATGAGATCCTAATTACTGAAATGGAGCATCACGGAAATATCGTTCCTTGGCAAATGCTTGCTGAACAAGTCGGTGCTAAGGTTGTTGCGGCTGGAATCTTGGATAATGGTGAGCTTGATCTTGAAGATTTTAAGAAGAAGCTGACTAGTAAAACAAAGATCGTGTCGTTCACTGCGAGTTCGAATGTTTTGGGCACAAATAACGATATGAAGCTTTTAACCAAACTGGCCCATGCGGCTGGCGCTAAAGTTGTTATCGACGGAGCGCAAATCGTTTCGCAAGCAGTAATTAATGTTCAAGATATCGATTGTGATTTCTTTGTATTTTCAGCACATAAACTCTTCGGACCGTTTGGCTTCGGTGCGGTCTATGGGAAGAAAGCTTTGCTTGAAACAATGCCTCCATATCAGGGCGGCGGCAGTATGATCGCTAAGGTGACCATTGCGAAGACGACCTACAACGATGTGCCATTCCGCTTTGAGGCGGGAACGCCGCATGTTGAAGGTGCCGTTGGTTTGCATGCAGCGATTGATTTCATTGAAAAGATTGGTTTCGATAAAGTTCATACTTATGAAATGGAACTTTTGAAAATTGCGACTGAGAAGTTGTCTGCCATTCCTGATTTGAAAATTTTCGGAACGGCGGCGAATAAAGGCCCCATCATTTCGTTTAATTTGAAAGGCGCTCATCATTCTGACGTTGGTCAGATCTTGGATCAAGAAGGTGTTGCGGTCAGAGCTGGGCATCACTGCACTCAGCCTTTGATGACAAGACTTGGAGTTCCGGGAACTGTGCGTGCTTCTTTTTCAGTATATAATAACTTAGAGGATATTGATGCTTTAGTGAAAGCCGTAGTGAAGGCTCGGGAGATGTTACTATGAGTACCCAAGATGTATTAATCCGCATCCAGGCAACACCAAATCCAAATGCATGGAAATTCGTTTTGGATCGCCCGGTGCTAAATGATGGCAAAGCGACTTATGCTGACGGGAAGGAAGCAGAACAAAGCATGCTTGCAAGTGCTTTGTTCCAAGTTGAAGGCGTTCGCCAAATTCACTTTTTCCAAAATGTGATCACGGTGACCCATAATTTTGACTCTGATCCTGAAGAGCTACAAAAGAATGTTGTGGCGGTTATTCAAACAAGAATGCCGGCGCATAATCCGAATCAGACACAAGCCGATGAAAAGAAACTGCGCAGAGCTTCTTTGCCTCCGGAAGTGCAACGAATTGAAGAGATTTTGGATGAAACGGTTCGTCCAGGCCTGCAAGGCGACGGTGGGGATTTGGACGTCGTGAAATACGAAGACAACAAATTGTGGGTCTTCTATCAAGGAGCTTGTGGAACTTGCCCAAGTGCGACTTCAGGAACATTGATGGCGATCGAGGGAATCCTTCGAGATCAATTCAATCCAGAAATCGAAGTTATTCCGATGTAGTATTTTGCTTATATTTATTTTTTAAAAGCCAGAGACTTAGAGCCTCTGGCTTTTTTATGTTTTAAAAAATCTAAAGATTAACGAGCTTGGTAAGTACAGAAAGTAGCTGTTTGACGAACCGATACATTCATTGTGTGTTTGATGCTTTCGCCTGAACGAACGCGTTCGTCAATACGAACAGAAGAATAAGTAACAGGTCTATCGTAGCTAACACCTTCAAGAGAGAAAACAACGTACTTCATATCCAAAGTGTTGTCTGTATTGTTTGTGAAGCTGCAGCTATAGTTAAAGCCATTTTTAGTTACTTTACCAGTGTATGATTTCAAACCTGCCTGAGCTACTACTGAAGACAATGCAATTAAAAGAACAACGAATGCTTTCATAAGATCCTTTGGTTAGTTGTGATTACTAACTCGGCCCTGCCGGAAACTTTTTCAAAACTGCTTTAACTGCGTTTTTATTCGTTAAAGATTTTTACCGGATGCACCCTGTAATTCAATGATGAACAGTGAAGAAGTCACCCCAAAAACTATTTACGACGTCCGCGAAAAGCTTCCACACCGAGACTATCTTCCGCTGCCTGTTGCATTTGCGGAGCCACCGATTCCCAAGTATCTTCTGGACGGCTCGTCAGGATGGCAGACCCACCAATCTGAATCCCCCCAGAGACCACGGTGCTTTGCAAAGCAATCAGGTTTTGCTTTTCTTTGCTAAAGCCACTCACTACTAATTTAACTTCAATGGTTTGCCCGGCACCCATATTCAGAAAGCTATCGCTCAGATCTCCGTCGACAGCTTGTACACCCTCAGGCAATGTCCAAGTGTACGAGACTTCACTTTGTGCAGATTGCTGTAAAGTGATCTTTCCAATTAAAGTGGTCTCGCCATCGCCAGATTCTGGAATGGGTTTGGCCGCGGTAAGCTCTACTTTAAGAGCAGCAAGATGTTTTGCCATTTCATGGGGAACCCACTTGGCTTTGTAAGCACTTGCGGGACTGCGCTGAGCTGTCTTTTGCATGACAGCCATGCCCGTAATTCCTAGGAGAAGTCCCGTTGCTGCGATGGCTATTGTTCTGATCCGCATAGGGCTACTCCGTTCATTTTTAAAGTATAAGTGGCTTTTCCATTTAGTGCAGATGACTGCTTTCCAAATGCATTGACCTTGACGTCAATGATGTACCAACCAGAAGCTAAGCCTGCCATAGAGACCGATTCTCTTCCAGAATCTAATGAAGCCACTCGACGACTTTGAGTCGCAATGGAAGAGGTGCTGTACTTCCCCACATAATAATCTTCAAAATAGACGTAATCTTTTTTATACGCAACTAAATCCAAATCAATGGTGGATGTTCCAGTGCTGACATAATCCATTACGATTTGTTCGCTCTGGTTGCCATTGTGGTAGTAGAGATAAAAGTTATTACTCATTTGCTGATTTGATCTTGGCACATTAGCTAGGCCCACTTCCGGAGCCGGATTGTCAAACTTAAAGCTGCAATCACTGCCGTTTGTTGAAAGATAATAAGCATAGTCGGTGGTTGTTGCATTTTGTCTTTCGTCACTTAGAATGGCATTCCAATTTGTTTTATCCGTAGAGACATTTAAATTAAGTAGATAGTTGAAGAGTCCCATATTCGCGATGGGATACTTATCGACCTTTCTTAAGCTCGATGAGATCGGGTTGCTTCTGTCATTGCCGGAATTATTTTCTCCAGAGAAAGTCATCCAGATATTCTTAAAACTAATTCCTCCACCAGGCTTGTTGGTGTCATAGTTCTGATTGGTTGCGCGAGTTGCCTTATAGAGAGTGCGCGAGATAGAGACCTCCCTGAACACGCCGGTATTTTCAGCGTCCAAACTGACGCGATCATAGGGTGTATTCATAGAACGAGGATCTGCCTTCATATCAAAAGCAATTCCAATAAATCCTGTTGTGTCAGAGGCGTTTGACTTGTATCCAACGGTATCAACGTAATGGCTCAGGCGAACATCCCCGGGAACTTGATCGTTCCAAGTGATGACGGCAGCTTGGAAATAATTTGCCCAGCCTTCACTCCAAGCCAGACGTGGATCAACGATGAAATTTCCATTGTGAGAGCCGCCCGGAGAACTAGAATTTCCATAGTTGTCTTCAAGGAAATGGGCATACTCGTGAAGAATCACAGAGTCGTCGAAATGATCTGTATCAGAGTTTTTAACGTCTCCGTTAAGACCGCCTAAGATATATAACTTATTAGTGCCCATTCCATAGAAGGACAAAGCGGCGCCATCATCTGAGAAATAACTGCGTGGATTAAAGCCCGCCTTCCAGTAGGTAGTTACTTTGTCGGCAACCCACCACTGGCCAGCGACTGTCGAGGGTTTACTATTTCCATCAACAATATTTTTTTGAATCTGCGCGCGAATATAGTCATTCGCCAATAATAGATTGTGCAAGATATTGAAAGCTGCGCCTTCAATTTTCGAAGAAACATGTTCGTCGGCTTGTGCGATCACGGGAGTGCTTGTGAGGTCCTTGGTTCCCGATGCGATATCGTTGCTAGTAATAGTGAAGCCCATGGAAATTGAATAGGGCTGATTTGCATAGGTATCTTCAAGGATGCTTGCTCGCAGATACTGATTGTAAGAACGCGAGAAAACTTTCAGCGTGAAAGTGCCCGCTGCTTTAGGAAGATCGAATTTTGCAATTCCCGCGCTATCTGTCTCGCCCTGCTGAATGCGATTCCCCGCAGAGTCATAAATATGGAATTCAGCAAATCGAATGGGAGTGCCAGAGTTGGAAGCAACGACATCGCGAAGGCCATTTAGGCTTGGCGTAGAGGGATTGAAAACCAAAGCACGATATAAAAACGTCGCGGCCATTTGCACGGTCACTGGATTGGAAACGGTGGTCGGTGTGGCTTTGTATTCGGACTCTGCAGTCGCTGGACCAGAAGACGCAAAATCGGCAGCGACTAGGCCTTGCCCGCAACCCGAAAATAAAAATGTGATAGCAGTAAAAAAAGCCGCCCAAAACCAACGTAAATCCATGAGTAACTTATCGGGCTTACAACAGGTCGACTGTATGTGAGCAAGGGTGGATTCATGAGAAATGTTTAATGGTAAATGTCGAAGTTATTTTCAGTACTGTCTGCACTCCAGCTTCGCCGGAGTAGAATGTCTCAAGATGAGAAAAATAAAAAAGGCTCGATGGCCACTCTGAAAAGTAAACCCAGTAGCTAAGGTGGGTGACCATTATAACGACTTTAGGCTTCTCAGTACGAGCTGAGCTTGCTCACCATCATCAGGGACAGTCCCCAAAAATATGCTTGTAAGGTTTATTTTCGATGAGCTTTACGCCGTCGAACCCTAGAAATAATATTAGCATAAACCTAGATCTCGTCAATCGAACCGGACTCCTACTTTTCGGCAAAGCACCGATAAAATGCTTATGACGCCTCAAAAGTTAGATTTTATTTTTCCGTTTGTCGTTTTTTTCTATGGACTGTTTATGGTGTTTGTGTTGGAAAACTCTTATCTGGTGCGGATCGGACAAGAACGCATGGGAGCGGCTTTCCAGAATCTTTCACGCCATAAAAATCTTGGCTGGGTCTGCTTCTTCGTAGGCGGAATCTGGGCCGCCCAAAATGTTTGGTATTCATCACTCTAAAAGGTACGGACACACTTATGGTAGCGCACCTGCGCTACCATAAGTGTGTCCGTACCTTGACTCTCAATGTATTGACTCTGGGGGTGCCTCCCATTAGCTTGGGCGCCAATGTCAGACACTCCAAATCAGCCTCTTCGTAAATCAGATTTCGGTGCCCAAATTTCTTTGGGTGAAAATGTGCTTTCGGAAAAATCCAATGAGCCATCGGTGCTTTCGGTTGAACAACTTAATATTTATATTAAGCAATTGCTTGAAGGCCAAGTGGGGCAGGTGTGGGTTCGTGGTGAGCTTTCAAATTTCAAAGCTCATACTTCGGGACATTTTTATTTCAGTCTGAAAGATTCCAAGTCACAAATTATGGCGGTGATGTTTCGCGGAAATAATTCTCGTTTGAAATTTAAACCGACAGATGGAATGGAAGTTATTCTGCGTGGTCGCATTACTGTGTACGAGCCCCGCGGGAACTACCAATTGATGTGTGACATGATGGAGCCTGTTGGCGCCGGGGCTTTGCAAAAAGCTTTTGAGCAGTTGAAGCTGAAGTTGAAAGCTGAAGGATTGTTCGAGGCGACAAGAAAACGTCCTATTCCGACTTTCCCTCGACATATTGCTATCGTGACATCGCCGACGGGTGCAGCGATTCGCGATATTATCAATGTTCTTTCGCGACGAGCAAAATCAATTCAGGTCACGGTTGTGCCGACAGTTGTACAGGGTGAAGGCGCAGCTTTGAAAATCTGTGATGCCTTGGTGAAGGCTACGGCTTTGCCAGGTGTGGATGTGATTATAGTTGGACGTGGCGGTGGGTCTATTGAGGACATGTGGTGCTTCAATGATGAAAAGCTCGCTCGTCAAATTGCTGCAAGTCCGATTCCTGTGATTTCAGCAGTAGGACATGAAATCGACTTTACGATTGCCGACTTTGTCGCGGACTTGCGTGCGCCAACTCCCTCTGCGGCGGCCGAACTAGTTGCTAAAAGCTCTGGAGAATTATCCAACAAAGTAAAATCCGCGGAACGCATGCTGTATATGTCTTTTGAAAAGAAGATGAAGTACTTGCGCGAAAAAATGTTGGGTCTATCAAAACGTTTGGTTGATCCACAACGTCGCTTGCAAGACCTTGAACTGCGCAATGATGATCTTTTGACTCGACTTGAGCTGGCGATGAATCGAGTGGTAGCAGTTCGCGCTCACCGTGTAGAGCTGCTCCAGCAAAAATTGGGAAGTCCGCAAAACCTAATAGATCGCAAGAAAAAGGAATTAGAATATTTCTTTGCGCGATCTGAGAAGGCATTGCTCTATTCGATCGAAAAGAAAAAAGCGCGCATGGGCCGTGTGATGGCGATGTTGGATAGCATGAGTCCTCTTAAGGTTGTTGAGCGCGGATATTCTATTGTTACTAAAAATAATGAAGTTATTAAATCAGCAAGCCAAGTGAAGAAGGGCGATATGCTTGATATTCGTTTGGCACAAGGTTCACTGACGGCGGTGGTCGACAGTGTGACACCTGCTCCGGCAAAGCCAGAGTAAAAACAGGAGGATTAAATGGATTTCGAAAAAAAATTAGGACGTCTTGAAGAGATCGTTCAAAAAATGGAAAAAGGCGATTTGGCCTTGGAAGATTCTTTGAAGTTATTTGAAGAAGGCGTGAAACTTTCCCGCGAGTGTCATGCGCGTTTGAATGAAGCAGAGACGAAAGTGAAAGTTTTGATGAGCGTCGATGCCAACGGGAATCCTGTAACTAAAGACTTCACTCCAGAGGAAAATTAATTTGGATCTGGCTATTCAGCTCGAAAAAGAAATGGCTTTGCGTGTACAAACTGTGAATCAGTTTGTCGAAAAGTATCTTCATGACATGGATCTTCCTCAGGGAAGTGCCATTGCAGAGTTGCGCAAGTCCATGCTGTATTCAGCAACAAATGGCGGAAAACGATTTCGTCCTGTTTTGTCGTTGCTAGTTGCAGAGCTGTTTGGCTGCCCTCTTGAAAAAGTTTTGCCCTTTGCGACTGCGGTTGAATTCATTCATACCTATTCTTTGATTCACGATGATCTTCCATGTATGGACAACGATGATATTCGCAGGGGAAAGCCCACCAATCACAAAGTGTTTGGTGAAGACTTCGCGTTGCTGGCGGGTGATGCTTTGCTCACAGAATCTTTTATGATTTTGGCAAAGAAATATAGCGATAGTAGTTTCTTGATTGGAAGACTGACAGAGCTTCTGTCAGAGGCGGCGGGCTTACGTGGTATGGTGGGCGGTCAGGCCATTGACTTGAAAGCCGGTCATAAGCAAATGTCTTTGGAAGAGCTGACTCATTTGCATCGTCTAAAAACAGGAGCCTTGATTCGTCTTTCTGTTGAAGGCGCCGCAACTATAGCCGGCGCAAAACCCTCTGACATTGAAAGTCTTAAAAAGTTCGGAGAAGGTTTGGGCTTGGCTTTCCAAGTTGCTGATGATGTTTTGGATCACGGTGAAAAAGATCAAGATGTACGCAGCTTCACGGGTATCTTGGGCCTCGAGGGCACGAAAGATTACCTACGGAAGGTGAGTAATGAAACTTTAGCAGAACTGCATAAGGTTTCAAAAGATGCACCGATGTTAGAATACCTTATTAGTTTTAATCAGAATCGCCAAGTTTAAGGAACCTTTGTGGCTAAGACTCGTTTAGATCTTTATCTTGTCGAAAAAGGATTCGCGCAATCGCGAACTCATGCACAGGAATTGATTGAGGCAGGCCAGGTGTTTCTTGAGCAAGGATCACAAAAGAAATCTCTAAAAAAATCCAGTCTTTCCGTTGATCCAGAAATGGATGGAAAGATCATTGTTGAATTAGGGCCCGCAAATCGCTTTGTTTCCCGCGGCGGATTAAAGCTTGAAGGCGCCTTAGTCCACGTCGGTTTATCCGTGGAAGGCTTGCAGGCATTGGATGTGGGAATTTCAACCGGTGGATTCACTGATTGCCTTTTGCAAAAAGGTGCCGCGTTTGTTCTAGGCGTGGATGTCGGGCATGGACAAGTCAGTCTCATGTTAAAAGATCATCCTAAACTTAAAGTCTTAGAAGGTATTAACGCGAGGGCTTTATCCCAAGAGGATAGAGTTTTGGCTTTAACACCCTCAAAGAAGTTTGACCTGATAGTCATGGACGTTTCGTTCATCTCTATTGAACTTATTATTCCTGAATTGCAAACGTTCCTAAAGCCCTCTGGCCATTTGTTGAGTCTTGTAAAGCCCCAGTTTGAAGTGGGCGTTGACGGACTGGCCAAGGGTGGTATCGTCAAGGATGTTTCTCTTTATGCAAAAGTCGAAGAGAAAATCAAATCCTGCTGCACGAGTCACGGCTTTGAAGTGATGGACTATTTTGCATCTTCCATAGAGGGAAAGGATGGCAATCATGAATTTTTTGTTTTCGCAAAAAAACACTAGTTGGTTTCTAGCATTATTGGTTTTGGCAGGTTGCCAAACTGTTCGTACCAGAGAAGACATTCGCAAAGCAGCTCAGCCTTATGCTCCACAACATCCGACCACAGCGGCTCCACGCGAGCAACAGCCGCCGCCGCCGGTTCCTTCGGTTCAGCCAGAAACGACACCTTCTACAACTGAAATGGCACCTCCTCCATTGCCAACTCCTGTGATTCCGGCTTTGCCAAAGATTGGGATTATTTTAGGAGCTGGTGGAGCAAAGACATATGCCCACATTGGCTTCCTTCATGAGTTGGCTAAGAATAAAGTTCCGGTTTATGCAATTGGTGGCATCGAGTTGGCGACCCCTATGGCTGCATTATATGCGAACCGTGAACTAGCTAATGATGTTGAATGGCAAATGTTCAAACTAAAAGATGATCAAGTTGTGAAGAAGAACCTTTTGGGCTCGGTTCACAAAAACAATGAAGTGTCTCTTTTAAAAGATTTTGCGAATACAGCGTTTAACAAAGCGAAGGTTGAGGACTTTAAACTTCCTTTCGCATGCCCATCGTATAACTTGAAGAAGAACCAAGTCTTCTTGATGAACCGGGGCAGCCTTGAGCAGATTCTTTATTTCTGCATGGCTTACCCTCCGTTCTTTCAGCCATATCAAGGCAACATCAGTGCGATCCGTGATGTTTCAGCCTTGGCAAATTATCTTCGCTCAAAAGGTGCCAATTACATTGTTCTTGTAAACGTGCTGCAACCGCCAGGGGGCTCGAAGCCGTACACTTTGGATACCTCAGCAACGGACAACGTATTATGGAGTGAGATCGCGGGCGTGTATAATAAGCCTTTGCCAGGAGTTGACAGTGTGATCTCCTTGGACACCGCAGAGTATGGTATTATGGATTTTGATAAACGTCGTGAAATCATGAACAAGGGCGCTGATTCAGCGGCTCGCCAATTGAAATCACTGACGCGTAAATGGGGCATATAGGAGTAACGAATGAGAAAACCAATCTACGACATGAGTATTTTTGCAGAGAGAAGAAAAAAAATTGGACAAGAGATCCAAGGTGGCGCGTTGGTTGTCGCTTCTCATCCAGAATTGATTCGTAATCACGATGTGCATTTTCCATATCGTCAAGATTCGAACTTGTTCTACCTGACAGGTTGGGAAGAGCCGGATTCTATCTTGGTATATCGTCCAGGCTTGAAACCAGAGACGGTAATGTTCACTCGTCGCAAAGACGTTGAAAGAGAAACGTGGGATGGTTTCCGTTATGGTCCCGAGGGCTGCGAAAGTGAATTCAAAATCGATAAGTGCTATCCAATCGATGAGTTCCAGAAAGTAGCTCCACAACTTTTGAAAGAAGTGGATCGCGTTTACTATCGCCAATACAAAAACAAAGAAGTTGATGAAAAAATGGAATCTGTCCTTGAAATGGTGAAAGCCCTTCAAGGTCGTACAGGTTATGGTTTATTGACGATTCACGATGCTGACACTGTGATTGGTGAGCACTGTTTGGTTAAATCAGAATACGAACTGACGCAACTTCGTGAGGCTTGTGAAATTTCCGCTCAAGCGCATTTAGCGGCAATGCGATTCACTCGCCCTGGTGTTAATGAACGCCAAGTACAAGGTGTTTTGGCTCATCATTTCTACATGAAGGGTTCAGCACGTGAAGGCTATGGCTTCATCGTAGCTTCTGGGAACTCTGCAACAACTTTGCACTACAACTTCAACGATCAAGTTTGTAAAGATGGCGATCTTTTGTTGATTGATGCTGGCGCGGAATACAACTACTACACAGGCGATATCACAAGAACTTACCCAGTAAATGGAAAGTTCACTGATGAACAAGCCCGTGTCTATGAAGCTGTTCTAAAGGTTCAAAAGGCCATCATCGACTACATCAAACCAGGTGTTGTATTTAAAGACTTGCACGACATGGGAACATCTATGTTGACGGATGTAATGTTGGAGCTAGGACTTCTTTCAGGTCGTAAAGAGGATTTGATCCAAGCCTTGGCTCAGAAAAAATACTATCCACACGGCATTGGTCACTGGTTAGGTATGGACGTGCATGATGCAGGCTTGTACTTCAAAAAAGGCGAACCGCGCCCTCTAGAAGCCAACATGTGCTTCACGGTAGAACCAGGCCTGTACATCCCAGCGGACGAAACCTCAGCACCTCAGAAGTACCGCGGAATCGGTATCCGTATCGAAGACAACATTCGCGTGACTTCACACGGAACTGAAAACATGACAACCTCTGTTCCTAAAGAAATTTCCGACATCGAAAAAGTCGTCGGCAAAAACTAACCCAAAAGGTACCTGCTTCCTTTCGGTTCAAAAAAGTACAAAAAAACCCATTCAATTAAAATGAATGGGTTTTTTATTATCGAAATATTCAAAAATTTTTAAATAAAGCGATGAGACAGCCAGTTATTGGCCTGTGCATGCTGAGCCAATTCAGTTTCTGTTTTAAAGAGTTTGTCGTCTCGAGAGGCCGCACTGACCGCTAGACTTAAATGAGTCGCTGATTGCAGAAGTTGAAAGTCACCCATGGTGTTGCCGCAAGCAAAGAAGGGTTTCTTTCCGCCAGTTCTTTCAAGCAACGCATCTACTTTTCCTTGCTTATAGGTGACAATGCCTTTTTGTTTGTCTGTGATGACACCGTTGATCTGTGCAGTTTCAACTCCCAGCACATCTTCATACTGAAGGCCCAGCATCGCAGCGCCAGGTTCGACGGCCCACTTTACTGACGCCGTTATGACATAGACTTTCACGCCTTTGGAAAGAAACAATTCAATCAGCCTTTTTTTTTCAAAAAAACACCGCAAAGGAAAAGTTCCTTTTAAAATATTCTTACGCACCCCGTTACCCATTTTTAAT
>CAZPYX010000039.1:0-1508 GCA_964590635.1 uncultured Bdellovibrio sp. | reverse complement strand
GAAAGAAACAATTCGATCAGCTTTTTTTGTTCAGAAAATACCGGAACAGGAGAGATCCCTTTCAAAGAGTCTTTGGCCCACTCGTGCACCATTTTAAGTTCTTTGTTCTGACAGATTTGAGCTAGCCAAAGGTAGGCTTCCACAGGATTGGCAGCTTTTAAGTTTTCGTAGTGCTCCCAGGGATTATTTGGAAGATCGACAAGTTTGTTGTCTATCTGGTGGTGAAAGAAACTTTCTCCTAAATCGATATCCCACAAAGTTCCGTCGGCGTCGAAGGCTGCAACTGGATGTGGATCAGATTTCAAAACCTGATCAAGTGTCGTATGTAGGCGCGTCCAAATGTCTTGGGAATAGTCTTTGTATTTCATGCGCTCTTAGTATGAAATAGGATCAGTAAATTGACAAGGGGAGCCCGGCGCCATGAGCCTCTATTGCAAAGTAATTTTGGCAGAAGACCTGCAAGAAATCCTAGATCTAGAAAACAAAAAATTGCAGGAGGCATATCCAGATGAGATGGAGCGCATGATGGCGGGATGGAACTCAAAGTTTCGTATCGAAGCATTGAATCATTATATTCCCATGGGTTGGAGTTTTTTAGCACGAGACAATGAGACTCATAAGTTGATGGGTTATTTTATTGCTCAGCCGTTGTTATTTTTAGACGGGCAAACGCAATCATTGTGGGTAGAACATGTTCAACATTGTTCACTGCAGGCCCGTGATGAATTGTGCGAGCTGGCTTACAAGCTGGGCCGTGAAAAGCATTTGCAGCGTGTGTATTTCCCACATGAAAATGGTGTTCCGAATTCGATCAGTAGCTTTAAGCCCGAAACTTGGAAACCTGGAACGATTTCTGTGAAAACGACAAAAGGGTGATTTTATGAAGAACTTCTCTTTCGCCAACCGTATCCAAAATATTGGAAAATTGAAAACCCAAGAATTTGATCTTGTGGTTATTGGAGGCGGGATCAATGGCGCAGGAGTCGCTCGCGATGCTTCCGCGCGCGGAATGAAAGTCGCATTGATTGAAACCAGAGATTTTGCTTCAGGCACTTCTTCAAAATCCAGCAAGTTAATTCACGGTGGAATTCGTTATCTTGAAAATCTAGAGTTCAAATTGGTTTTCGAGGCTTTGAGTGAACGCACTAAGCTCTTCGAAATGGCACCGCATTTAGTTCACCCTTTGCGCTTTATGATTCCTTTGTATCAGGAAAGTCGCGTGGGAATGTTTAAAATGGGCATGGGAATGTGGCTTTATGATGCCCTTTCTTTATTTCAGACGCCAGAGATGCATGAACGTTGCAGTTCAAAAGAGTCATTGGAGCGAATGCCCGCCTTGCGTTCAACTCATCTGATTGGCTCCTATATTTATTCTGATGCCTATATGGATGATGATCGTTTAGTTATCGAGACTTTGCGTTCAGCAAATGAAAATGGCGCAGTGTGTGCGAACTATGTAAAAGCCACGGGCGCTCAATTCAGTTCTGGAAAAATAGCAGCGGTTCTTT
>CAZPYX010000038.1:22849-27651 GCA_964590635.1 uncultured Bdellovibrio sp. | reverse complement strand
TTGTAGTCGGTCTTTGGCATAAATGGTTTAGTGGTGGGTCTTGGTCAGGTTGGGACTCTTTGCGAGGAGTATTAATTTCAGCACCAGATGTTTCTTTGTGGGTGCCTGGGCGTTTGGATGTTTTTGTTCGCGGAACTGACAGTGCTCTTTGGCACAAATGGTATGCGGGTGGATGGTCGAATTGGGAATCTCTAGGCGGAGTTCTGACGTCAGGACCCGGTGCAAGCTCATCTGCATTGAATCGAATTTTGGTTTTTGTTATTGGCACAGACGGAGCTGTTTGGTTCAGGGCTTATCGCAATTAGCGTCTATGGAATATTCGTGAGCAAAAAAATTGCTCACGAATATTTTTATATTTGAGAATTTACCTCTGGATATTCCGTGATAGGCGGAACTTCCACTTTGGCGCTGAAAAGACTGCGCACTTTCGCCAGAATCCAGGACATGGCATAGCCACTCCAGATGATCAAAGTCATATCAAAAGGAACTCGGAAGCGGTTCTCTGATTTGAATATATAGACCGTTAAGAAGACTGACATGAGCAGCATCACAAAGACACGATGGACGTCGCTGTTTCTACGATAAAGCAATATGAATCCCAGTAAGCTCATCGGTAAAAGAAGGAAATAGTAAATCGGTTTCCAAGATTTATAGAGAACCGAGAACGTGCGATTGAATCCCGCAGGCCACAATTCGTTGCCAGAAAAAAGATAATAAATGTAGCGTGCGCTGGTCAACATAACCTTCGGATTTTCGCGAACACACTTAAGACCTTCCTTCCAGAAGTAAGACTGATCCGTGAAAGGACGAGACCATTTTTTGGAAGCATCTTCGCCAGTTTCAGAAAAGAGCGGGGATTTCCAAGAATTTCCAACAGAGTCCTCATTGTCTTTCCAAGGACACTTACCCTCTACGAAATTAAGACCACCCGCAGAGGGGCCAGCCAGGGGCTTTCCATAGGCAAATGCAGTCCATCCAAGATGGGGGATCATGATAAGGAAACATCCCGCAGCCATCGCCGCGACATTGCGCAATGCTGTTTTGAAATTCGAACGGCCTCTGTAAAGCAGCCAAAGACTGAAGATAGGAACAAAGAACGTGTGGTTTCCTTTAAAATAAAAACTCACCATCAAGATCAGTCCCGTTAGGAAATATTTCAGAGGTGTCTCATTTTTAAAAGTTCTTAGAATCCACCAAAGGACAAAGGTTAGTAAAAACGTATAGGTGCATTCTGCCAGGTGATAGGAGGCGAAACTAATTTGTGGAAAGTGAATCGTCGCCATAATCAAGCTGAATAGACCCGCCGCTAAGCCAAAATATTCCAGTGCTATCAAAAAAATAAGCACGGATGTGCCCCATGATGCAAAAACTTGAACCCAGCTAAGAAGTTCCCAACCGCCGATGTAGCGAAGAAGAAGAGACCAAAATGTATAGCCTAGTGGTTGAAAGTTTTGTCCTAGATTATATTCTCCTCGAAGAATCTCGACAGCTCTGGTGAAATAGCCGAGCATATCGGATTGTAGATTTATTTGGGGCGGGCTGACGATAAATACTAAATAGAAACGGACAGCTAAGCCAATTCCAAGAATGGCCAAGGTAAAGATCTTCCATCTTTTATCTTGTACGGGAAGAGTTTGGTAAAGAATGTAACCAAGTAGACTCATTAACAAAGCGAGAGCGACAATTAAGATGGGTTCAGACCAATCTTTTTCCAGATAAATTCCATAGTGACCTCCGCTGGTTTGTCCAGCGAAGCTCCATGTGGTGGGTTCTTTGAATGTGGCTGAAGCATGATTGATCTTCATGCCAGTTTCATTGTCGCAGTGAAGTTTGCTGTTTTGCGGAAGATTCCATTCCTGCGTTTTGGTGGTGAGGTAGTCTAAACATCCCCATATGCGCAGACGAAGTCGATCCAACGCGAAAAGTTGAGGAGCCACCGTAAACTTCATCCAATAAAGACCGTTGCCTTCGAGGCTCTTGTCGCGAATGAGTGAAGCGGGAGCTTGGTATTCCGTATACAAATCGGGATGTATGATTTCTGTGACGGGCCACTTGGGAGTGACGGCACAAAACCACAGAATGATTCCGAAAGTTGCGAACAAGCAGAGGCCTAATTTAAATTTGCGTTGGTGGAGCAGACTGCGAATAGACATAGAGTGAACTTATAGGTCCGCCGGGGTGGGCTCTCAAGTTACGAATCTTTTAACTGAAGCTAAAGAGATAGAATGAGAAACTTGTAATTCGAAGTGAGCTTAAAACAAAAAAATACGGCGGGTTTCCCCGCCGTATCCGTTTCTAAATGTCTACTTAGAACTTAATGAACCTAGTGCTTACATACTCACAGGCTTGATGAATGGGTTCACCACATCACCTGGGTTATTGCCGATGACAATACCGCGAGCTTTAGAGCGTCTGAGTCTAGGATCGAATGGAAGACCTGTTTTGCTTGGGATGGATACTTGGATCCAGCGGCCAGCAGCGTCGGTTTGCCATTGTCTGTAGTACATAGAAATTTTCGTACCTTCGATCGTGTATTCGATGATCGCACCAGGGCCTGCCATTTCCATAGCTGCCTTGAATGTGAACGCGTTCTCATTCATCGCTTCACCAAACTCGCCGTAAGCGGCAGAGAATGCGCGAGGATCAGAGTTCATCGTTTTGTACATGCGTTTCAAAGCGCTGTACATTTTGCTCATCATACCGTTCGTTTTAGATTGGATAGTGCGCATACAACCTGGATCAGAGTTGCCGTCGTGGGCGTCTCCATTCGCAGAGTTGCAGTACCAGTAAGGATCGTTTCTATCTTTGAAGTAAGCAAGTGCAGAACCTGCTCCTTTAGAGACGAACGCATCTTCACTCATTCTTTGTGCAGCTGCCATCAATCTTAATGTATTCGCGTCATTGAAGATGACGTTGAATTCAACACCGGTGTAACCGAGGTCGCCACGGTCTGGGATTCCAACCATCAATGCATCAAGACCTGTTTTCTTGATAAGTTCATCAATACCGTCTCTTAAGCGAGCGGCATTACTCTTCTCATGACGGAAGGCGTAGCGGTATGAACCGAACATGCTTTCCATATGAGCTTTTGTATCCCAGTTATCCACAGAGTATTTAGCTCCATAGAACATGAAATCTTTCTCTTTGTGTTTGAACCAGAAACGAGAGTCTTCTGATGAAGAGAAGATACCATAGTGCACGCGGGCCGTGTTTCTAGCCATGTGAAGATCAGAAGTCGTGAACGACTGAACTCTGCCTTTGCTATAAACTTTGTCCCAGATGATAGGGATTGCGAAGGCTTTGCTTACGATAGTACCCGTAGAAACAGATCTGAACGTCATAACTTTTTGTACTGGCGCTCTTTCGACCTGATTACGAGGCAATTCGCTTGCAAACTTGTCAGCTGCGTATGCATTACCACGAATCATATCTTCGTAAGCTTTGCGTCCTGTATCAGTGCTTAGGTCAAACAGATAAGAGAATCCATCATCCGCCGCATTGAAGTAGTTTTTAGAGATCGTTAAGATTGAAACGCTTCCGAAGATTGAAAGGGCTTCAAGTTTACCGCTCGTCATTTTTACGTAAGCTTTATTAGAGCCTACTTTTTCTACGTAAGTTTCCCACGTACCTTTTGCTAATCTTGCAGCACCGATTCCAACCGGACCGAAGCCTGCGCTAGCATTAAAGATAAGTCCCCCGTGTCCAGCATAAGTGATGCTGTCGCCGGCATCCCAGCGGTCAAGGTCGGAAGCAGATTCAGGAATTTCGTTACGTCCACCGATGGCATAAGCTTTATCAAGTGTACTTACATAACGAGATGACTGAGTGTCTTTTCCTACTACAGGAAGAACCCCTACGTAACCCCAGAATGAATTTAAGATTCCAGTTGCATTTTCAAACCAGAATTTCATTTGCACGCCAAGACCAACTTCAACACTTCCATAAACAGTTTTTTGGAAACCGTCACGGTAGTCGCCGTATACAAGTGAATCTTTAACCGCTTTCTCTTCATATGCTGCCAAAACCGCTTTAGGTTGTGGAGATATTTGAGGAGTCAAATTTACGATATAAGACCCGAAGTCGAAGCTAAGATGGAAGAGTGGTTCCAACTTATGTCTGAGTTTATTTTTCTCTTCTTCTTTAAATCCAGTTGTTGCTGAAGTCGCAGAAGTTGAGCTTGATGAACTAGAGCTAGAACTAGCGTTACCAGTCGTAGAGCTTGAGCTACTTGAAGAAGAGCTTGAGCTTGAACTAGTGCTTACGCTCGTACTTACACTCGTGCTTACGCTAGTACTAGTAGCTTCGCCGGTCGTGAAACCAGTTGTAGAGCCTTCGTCTGTGTGGTGGCCAGTCGTATTGTTATGACCGGTAGTATTGTTATAACCGGTAGTGTTGTTATGGCCGGTAGTATTATTATGACCATTCGTGAAGCCGGTTGTTGAGCCTTCATCGGTACGGCCGGTTGTTTCGCCTTGGGTAGTATGACCGCCAGTCGTCGCCGCAACTGTCGCTGCAACAGTATTGTTGTTTTGACCAGTGGTCGCCGCAACTGTGGCTGCAACAGTGTTGTTGTTGTGACCAGTCGTCGCTGCAACTGTAGCCGCAACAGAATTTCCGTTAGTAGCTTGACCAGTGGTCGCTGCAACTGTGGCCGCGACAGAATTTCCGTTGGTCGCTTGACCAGTAGTAGCCGCAACAGTGGCTGCAACAGATTGTCCGTTAGTGGAGTGGCCAGTGGTCGCAGCAACTGTAGCTGCAACAGAATTTCCGTTGGTAGCTTGACCAGTGGTCGCCGCAACTGT
>CAZPYX010000038.1:0-22749 GCA_964590635.1 uncultured Bdellovibrio sp. | reverse complement strand
ATCCACTAGAAGAAATTCCAGTCGATCCGCTAGCAACAGTAGCCGCTACAGAACCAGTAGAAGACGCTGCGCTAGTTGAACCGCTTGCAACAGTAGCTGCAACAGAAGATCCACTAGAAGAAATTCCAGTCGATCCGCTAGCAACAGTAGCCGCTACAGAACCTGTAGAAGAAGCCGCACTAGTTGAACTACTTGCAACAGTTGCTGCAACAGAAGATCCGCTGGTAGAAAAACCGGTGGAGCTACTAGCGACAGTGGCTGCTACAGAACCTGTAGAAGAAGCTGCACCAGTTGAGCCGCTTGCAACAGTAGCTGCAACAGAAGATCCGCTGGTAGAAAAACCGGTGGAGCCACTTGCAACGGTGGCCGCTACAGAACCTGTAGAAGAAGCTGCACTAGTTGAGCCGCTTGCAACAGTAGCCGCCACAGAGCCGGTAGAAGATGACGAAGAGGCGGTAGCAAGGACGGTGGCTGCTACGGAGCCAGAAGATGACGTGCTAAGTACGGTAGCTCCCACCAGTCCGGTCGAAGAGTTCCCGTGCCCATTGGAATTTCCGCTTGAGTTTCCATTGGAATTGCCGTTCGCATTTCCATTCGCCGCAAATGGGGTTATTCGTGCGTTCGATTTACTAATACTTCCGCCATTGATCACAATTGGTTCCGCGGTGCTATACTTATTAGGAAGTATGCTCAGCTGTGCCCAGGTGGGATTGGCAATGAGAGAAATAGTAGTAGCAACGAATGCCTTTCTGAATGCTACTTTCATGTATCCTCCAATTTCTTGGTTAGTGTGTTTGTTGTGCGTGAACGAAATGATTATTCGAGCGAATATTCTTTGGATATATAAATTGATTGTGATTTCAGTTATTTAATTTGTGTCTTTTGTGAAGTAATTTGTTCGTTTTTTGATGGAACAGAAAAAATCTTTTCTAGAAAATGAAAACGCCAAGGAAAGATTCACTTGGCGTTTTCATTCGAGAAATAAATTTTTTAAAAAAACTCTTTTAACAAATACTTGTTCGACGATTTTTATTTCGCGCTGACGGATGCAAGAACTGAAACGCCCTCGGTTGCGTGAGAAGATTTCAATTTATTACGCACCCACAATTCCAACTTCACAACATCATTTGGCTCTACCATTAGAATCATTGCGGCAATCATCACCCATTCGAACATAGGAATGTTCATGGTGATTTCAATTCCCAAATGAAGACCAAGTCCTGCAAGTAAAACCCAATAGCGAAGTTCTTTGATCCACACGAGTGTTCCAAGTGCGAACTCAACGACCAAGGTGCCCCAAGTAAGAAGTTTGATGATCATAAGATTGTTCAACAAAGGAAGTGGCATACGAACGAATTCATCCAAACGAGTTGCGATGTAAATCGCTGTGCCATCAGCCCAGTATGCTCCCTTCATTTTAAACATCACCGTTGAGATATAGATGATACAGAATTGAATCTGCATAAGTCTCAAACCCCATGGTGCTCTTTCAGCGGGCATCGAAGGCGCAAGGCCTCTGAACTTCTTAATCAAACGATCCAGGGAGTAAGCTTCTCCGCACGGAGTGAACAACATGAAGAACAAGAGATTGCGCAATACCAGATCAGAACTGTTTAAAATAAAAACATTTCTATTATGGAAAGACATAACAGTTAAGAAAGCGAACAATACAGAGGTACGAGTGAACAGACCAAAGGTCGCACCTAAGGCCGCCACCAAATTTACCATCGCAATCAAGGCAGGAACACGTGGGTCATTAGGAAGTAAATCAAAGAAACTGAAACGCCAAGTCGACCCATAGATCACTGAAGTATTTAATGAAACCAAGCCACTTTCAGACCAGAAGATATTCAAGTGTGTCCAAGTCATATACCAGTTCGCAAGAAGCAAAAGTCCGAAAATAACGCGAACAAGTGCCACGCTTTGCACTGGAACAGGCTTAAAGAAAAAATCTCGTAAAGAATTAATGATTGACGTTAGCTTCATATCTTACCTTCTCTGTCGGTTTAAAATGGAAAACGGCTTGGGTTTCAAATTGAGTGCTCAATTGACCATGAGGAATAAACACATAGGTCGGAAGAGGCACAATATTGAAATGTCTATAGAACTGAATTTCAGAAACTTCGCGATGTTTGCCCGAAGCTTCTAGACGATCAATTTCGCGAGCAACGAAGCGAGACATATCAAACCACACTTCAGGTTTTTCCATAGGCACCAGATTTTCCTGAGAATACTTACGGAAGCGTTCGCCTCCTAAAATCTTTTCGAGCCCGTGCATCTGTGAAGGTCTTGGGAAAGTCCAACGCTCCTTAGATCCATCTTTGAAAGTGATTTCCGCATCAAGATAGGCATTCACCGAGGCGGGGTTTGGTGCAAACATACTCCACATCTGGTCAAGGGCGAAAAATGTTTGGTAACGAGCCAAAAGATTCATAATATTATTTCCAACGGCACTTCTATCGGGAAGTGAGGCGGTCACTAGTAGAACAATATTTGTTGTGATGAATGCACAAATTAAAATGTGCACTACCTTATGATAGATTTTTAAAATCATAAATTCCTCCAATGTGGGTTAGCAGGTGAGGGAATGTAGATGTGTGTTCTTGTGTTCGCAACTGCGATTGAAGGAAAAACAATTAAGAGTTTGTACTTAAAAATTTCCGTTGCTTAATAAGCAATCGGTCTTTAACACCAAAAAACATTTCCTGTAATATCAGAAGTGAAAGAGAATTTTCTTGATCGGTTCTTGTTAGATTTTTCCGGCAACTTTGAAAAGCTACTTTTCAATTTTTCGAGATATTTCGAAGTCGCTCGACGAATGATGCGATAAAGTAGCCTTCAGATTTGTTTTTCTGACAAAAGTTTTTCGCCCTCGATTTTTTCGGTGGATCGCAATTCAAGAGACAACACTCGTCTTGAACCTTTAATTCAATGCTATGAGTGTTCCCCACTTTACTTCTTTGCTCGAACCTTTGTTCCCAGTTCAAATTTTGCAAAATCATTTCAATGTTTTGGGTGACTTCTTAAATTCAGCGAGGACGCAAAACCTCAAAATGGCTTCATCTTGTGCAGTTGTTAGATTCCCTAAATTGTAATTTCCAATGGTTTATTGAAATAGCCTGGCGTGCCATAAGTAGGTCCATTGATTTTTTGAAATGGACCTTGTCAGGTCGGCAATTAACATGTGTTAATTTATGTAGGGAAAAAATAGATCTCAAGGAGGGGATATGAAATCTATACTTGGCGCAACCTTAGGGTTGGCTATTACGATTGTATGTTCAGCCACGATGGCTCAACCAGTAACGGCGGTTCTTAGACTGAATGAGAAGGTGCCACTCGAAAGTCTTGCGTTCTACGCAAAGACTCAGTCGACACCGATGAATACTTATTACTCTGCATCGGATATTCGCAAGATTTCCGGTCCTAGTGATGGAGCTTATCAAGAGCTTCTTAGCGAGCTGGGTAAAAAAGGATTTAAAGTAGTTAGCCAATCACCAACGCATTTGTGGGTGACGGTCAGAGCTGATGCGGGATTGTTTGAGGCGACGTTCAATACTCGAATCAACAATTTAGAAAATGGTCTTCGTCAGAATGATGGCGAAATCTCAATTCCTTCAGAGTTGAGCCTTATCGCTTCAGTGACTGGCTTGGATAATACTCGCAAGTCATTCCCACATTACAAACGTGCTGCGCATGTTAAAGCGATGATGGGTGGCATTTCACCAGACGCAATCAAGCAGGTTTATGGATTTAAACCTATTTATGATAGCGGCATCACCGGTGCAGGTCAGCACATTGCAATCGCAACATACAATGGATTCAAAATTCAAAACGTAACTTATTTCTATAACTACTTTAAATTTTCACCGGGTCCAACAGTGGACCAAGTTCAGTTTAATGGTGCGCCACCATACGATGAGGGTTCAGCTGGTGAAACAGAGTTGGATGCAGAATTCTCTGGTATGATCGCTCCTGGAGCCAGCGTACATGTATTTACATCCGCGACCAATGATGATGCAGGTGAACTGCAAATGTTCACGGCGATCTTGGATGACAATCGTTCAAAAGTTGTGAACTACAGCTGGGGCGGTTGTGAGGGCCAGGTCGCAGCTTCTCATCAAACAGAAATGGACAAAGTCTTCGCTCGCGCAGTTGCTCAAGGTGTGAATATCTTCGTAGCTTCTGGTGATAGTGGTTCTGACAGCTGTCAAAATGGAACGACGGCCGCTGACTGGCCAGCAGGAAATGCAAACATTGTTGCAGTAGGTGGAACAAGTCTTCGCATTAGTGGTGGCAGAGGTTCTGAAACTGGATGGAGTGGCAGCGGAGGCGGAATCAGTGGAGTGTTCAATCTTCCAGGTTGGCAAACACAATTGGGTGGCATTTATCAAAAACGCTCTTATCCAGATGTGGCCTTCAATGCGGATCCTTATACGGGACAAGCTGTCTGGACAACTTCAGGTGGCAGTACCGGTTGGGAAGTTATCGGCGGAACAAGTATGGCAGCTCCTCAGTGGGCGGGTTTCTTGGCTCTTGTGAATCAGGCCAGAGTAACGAAGAATCTACCGACGTTGGGTTACTTGAATCCGATCATTTATGGTCTGAATGCTCAAGATAGAAATACAGGATTTAATGATATCACTTCGGGATCTAATGGTGCATACACCGCTGGTCAAGGCTGGGATGCAGTGACCGGTTTCGGAAGTATGAAGGCAAGTCCTTTGTTGAATATCCTGACTCAATAGTCTTGATGACGGATAACATTCGAATAATTGCTTAAAAAAGGGGAGCCCAGGCTCCCCTTTTTTTGTATCAACACCTCAAGAGACTAAATATACTGACCTCTGCGGAGGATTTTCATGCAAACGGGTATTGTCTCGCAGACTGTCGGCCAAACACCTCTTATAAAGATCAAATCACTATCTGATATTACGGGTTGTGAGATTTTTGGAAAAGCTGAATTTATGAATCCCGGAGGCAGTGTTAAAGATCGCGCGGCCTTGGGAATTATCGAAAGTGCAGAACAAGAAGGCTTGCTGAAGCCAGGTTACACGATCGTAGAAGGCACTGCTGGAAATACGGGGATTGGACTTGCGACAATTGCGGCGCAAAAGGGATATAAATGCGTGATTGTGATGCCAAACAATCAGTCTCAGGAAAAATACGATACTTTGAATGCCCTTGGGGTTGAGCTTGTGACGGTAGCACCCTGTCCATTTGCCAATGAAAATCATTTCTATCATACGGCCAAAAGAATCGCGGCGGATCGTGCGCAAAGTTTTTGGGCGAATCAATTCGAAAACACTGCAAACTATAAGATGCATTACCAGACAACGGGGCCTGAAATATGGGAGCAAACTAAAGGCAAAATAGATGCTTTTGTATCAGCCGTTGGAACGGGCGGAACCATGGCCGGTGTTTCAAAATTTCTTAAAGAGAAAAATAAATCCGTGCACATTCGCCTTGTTGATCCCTTGGGATCGGGTCTTTATTCATATATTAAAACAGACCAGATTGCTTCGACGGGTTCTTCAATCACCGAAGGGATTGGAATCATGCGATTGACGGCAAATTTTAAGGAAGCCGTTATTGACGAAGCTGTGCAGGTGGATGATCAAGATATGATTTCCATGCTATACCATCTGGCGAAACACGATGGATTATTAGTTGGGACCTCAGCGGCTTTGAATGTATTTGCTTCCTACAAATACGCTTTGGAAAATAAGGGTTCAGGAAAGAAGATTGTGACAGTTCTTTGTGACTCAGCAGTTCGCTATCAGTCGAAGATATTTAATGCCAAATTCTTGGAAGAGAAGTCGTTGCATCCTCTACCACTGTACTGATGAAGAACAACATCACGGGAGATCTAAAAATGGGATATATTCTTTATGAAAGCGGCAAGAAAGTCGGAGAACTTGAGGATTGGAATTTGATTCAGCATCCGGCTGAAGTTAAAAATGTACTGGGGAAAGAATTTGTTTCGCGAAAACCCTATGATGAATGCAGTTTTACTTCTCCGAAGCCAGTGAATCGCAAGGGTCAGTTCACAGTTATTCAGGATAAAAAGACCGAGTATGTTCTAGAGGCCACAAGTATTAAGAATGGCACTGTGGTCGTGGCTACGGTTCTAGAGAAAAAGAAAATCTGATTTTTTGATAAGGACTTTAAAATGACGACGTTTCCTGAGGTAAAGAATATCAGTATCTCCATTGATGTCCCATTTGCGAAGGTGAACGACTTTTTGTCGGTTCCCCAAAACTTTTCATTCTGGGCCGCGGGTTTAGGTCAGGGTTTGATGCGAATGAATGACGAGTGGGTGATGGAGTCGCCAGAGGGCGTGGTTAAAGTTAGATTTACAGAGAAAAACGAATTCGGAATCGCGGATCATCATGTGATGATTAAGCCAGGGATGGAAATTTATGTGCCCTTGCGAGCTGTTCCGAATAGAGATGGCAGCGAAGTCATTTTGACTTTGTTTCATTATCCAGACATGTCCAAAGAAAAGTTTGCCGCAGATATTAAGTGGGTTGAGCAGGATCTAAAGAAGCTCAAAGAAGTCTTAGAGAATAAGAAATTTCAGTGAATGGTAAAACACCCGCTGGAAGAGTCACAATTCTTAAGGCCGGATTGCAGGATGTGATCAACTTACAAAGTTAAACTTTGCCTGCAAGCTTCTTAAGAGTATCCCCTGTGACTCGATGAACAGTCCATTCATCCATGGGCTTTGAGCCCATGGAGAGATATAATTCGATGGCGGGTTTGTTCCAGTCAAGGACGGACCACTCAAGTCTTCCGCATTCACGATCGACAGCGATCTTCGCAAGCTCAGAAAGAAGTCTTTTTCCATAACCTTTACCTCGATACTCTGGCAGAACAAATAAATCCTCAAGATAAAGACCGGGAACTCCTAAAAAGGTAGAGAAGCTGTGGAAGAAAAGCGCAAAACCGACCTTCTTAGAAGACTCCTCCAAAAAGATCACCTCTGCAAATTTGCGTTCACCGAAAAGATTTTTCTTCATCGATTCCGCTGTCGCAACAGCTTCATGTTCTAGCTTTTCATACTTCGCCAATTCTTTGATGAAGTTTAAGATTGTTGGAATGTCTTGCTCTTCAGCCCAGGTAATTTTAAAGTCGTTATTCATATTCAACGATTGTAGGCGAACTTGTAGAAGCTGTCATCGCGCTTGCCGTCGCGGAAGAAAAGGCAGAGGCCGCGTTTTCCGAAGAGCGTGGACCTCCACCCCTCTAGATCAGAGTGTGCAAATCATTGCACTGTGATCCAGACATTTGATATGCCGTTCGCTCTTACTAGTCGATTGAAAATGTAACCATTATCTGGAAGCATGCGAATGCATCCGTGAGATGCGGGTGTTCCAAGTTTAGGCCAATTTCCTCGTGGTGTACCGTGCAAAGCAAAGCCTCCCGTAATGAAAACAGCATAAGGCATATTGCCTAGTCCGTTATAGTCTCCACCTGGGAATCTGCCAGAGCTGTAGGCGTCGTAGATACGACCATCTGGATGTCTGTCAAAGTTGGGAGTGGTATAGCCTGACTTGCCTGTAGAAACTGCCCAAGACCCACGTAAACTTCCGTTCACGTAAAGATACATGGTTTGAGTCGCCTTAACGACTTGTGCCCAAACAGCGCAATTATCTCGAGAACATCCTCCGAAGATTCCAATGATATCATCCATGAAGTTTCTTTCTAAGTGAGCTGGTTTGCCAGTTTCGCGTTCATAGATTTCATCGAGTTGTTGCAATGTTTGTTCAATGTTTGGGTCGAATGGATTTAGTTCTTCAATGACATTTGTTGTGTTTGCTGTTGTGTTTGCGCTGTGACTAGGGCTTACCTTGGCACTCGCCTGTGAGTTAACGGAAATTGCTGTCGAAAAGAGTAATGCTACAACGAGAGATGCTAGTTGATGCTTTGTTTCCATGCCACACCTCAAGAGTTAGGGGTTTTTCTTGTCATCAGTTTACGCCCGCGGGGACAAAGAATTTTATTTTCCTGGTCCTCGAAAGATGGGTGACATGAAATTCGGGTTTCGTTTTGCAATCGCTCACAGGACTTCTCGTGGCAGAGCAGAAATGATGTGTTGTAGGTAGATGATTAACAGCAGCGCACGGTCGTTTTACAGTTGTTAGAAATTGGCGCAACGGATGGTTGCTGGTCACGCTGGGTCATGCATTGCCATTTGCCTGCGGTTTGGTATGTGGGTATTGGTGTCGAACACATTTGTCCTTAGAGGTGAAAAGATGATCAAGGGATTTAGAGTTCTTGGTTGGTTAGAAGGTATTTCGCTTTTGGTTTTGTTGTTTATCGCGATGCCGATGAAGTATGTGATGGGGCAGCCAGAGATGGTCCGTATGGTAGGCCAAACCCATGGAATGCTGTTTTTGCTTTATGTCGTGATGGCTATAAATTTAGCGGTTTCAAATGACTGGAAGAAGATGAAATTGTTTATGGCAATTTTGCTATCATCTGTTCCGTTTGGAACTTTCTTTTTCGAAAAGAAATATTTGTAAAAGGAAAAGCCAGGTAGCACCACACCACCTGGCTTTTTTAGGAATTGCTTAAATCCGCGTTGGCGGATTCGGCAACGCAATCCTCGAAGGCCGAGGATTGCGGAAAAATTAGTTGCGATTTTGATCCAAAGTGATGTCCATTCTGTTCAAGCCAAGGTTCACGCCGAAACCTTTTGCGAATTGCAATGAAACTTTAAGAGCCATAGTTGGCAAATCAACGCGAGTTGCAGTGATGATACCAACGCCACCCAAGATTGCGCCTTGAGCTTGAGCTACATAGTAAGTACCCAAGATTGAAGATGGGTGAGTATCAAACAAAGCGATTTCAGCTGCTTGGCCTGACAACTCCATACGACCAAATGATACTTGTGGTGAAAGCGGTTTAGCTTTCATAGTAACATTCACTGGATAGTGAGCTGTTTGACCAGAAAGACTTACGCAGTTTAAATCACCTTTGCCGTCATAAGAATAGTTGCCCAAGATTACTTTGAAGCCGTGAGCTTCACCTTTGAAAGACAAGTTACAAGCCCAAGCTGGTGCTTCGAAAGCGTTTGCAGAAGCTGTGCCCAAAACCATCGCGATTACCAAGAATACTTTTTTCATTTTCATACTCCTTTAGAGTTTGTGTTTACATTTCAGTTTTTTCCGCTCTATGCGGGGATGGGCTATAAGTATTTTAGAAAGTTTCAGCTGTCTATGGGGTAATCGGGACAATGTGTCCCGATTTTTAAAAACGGGACAAAGTGTTCCGAATGCTTGCGTTCCAAAGACCCTTGCCATATATAAGACGCATGGAAATCACGGTAAAAAATTTACTTATGACGGAACTTGCCAAAAGACAGACGCGGAATTCTTCTTATTCATTAAGAGCCTTTGCGCGGGATCTGGATATTGGTGTGACGACGTTGTCAGATGTTCTCGCGGATAAGCGTTCTCTTTCGAAAACAAATCTGCAGAAAGTGATGGAACGTCTGTTTGTTTCTCCTCTAGAAAAAGAAAAACTTTGGTCTGACTATAAAGACCATGTTAGCCGCGCAGAGGTGGATGACCGAACTTATTTAGACGAGATCACATTTCGTCTGATCGCGGATTGGCATTATATTGCGACCTTGAATCTTGCGAAGATCAAAGATAATCAAGCGACTCCTGCTTGGATTGCAGAAAGATTAGGAATCAAAAAAGCAGAAGCCGAAGAGGCGCTAGAGCGTTTACTCAGTTTGAGTCTTGTAAAAAAAACCCGGGGACGTATGGTAAGAACAACGACTCCTATTGGAACTTCACGGGATATACCTTCAGCTGCAATTAGAAAGCACCACAGTCAAAATTTGCATTTGGCAGAGGCTTCATTGCATCGTGATCCCGTCCACACCCGCGAATTTGGTTCTATTACAATGCCGGTGAACCCTGAAAAACTGCCACTGGCGAAAGAGCTTTTAACTAAAACTCGAAAAAAAATAGCTGATCTGCTAGAAGACGGGGCCGTAACAGAGGTCTATACGCTTTCGTTTCAGCTTTTCCCGATAACGAAACTTCAGTCTTCAACGGAGGATAAAAAATGATTAAGTGCAATCAGTTCTTCTTATCTGTATGTGTGGTAGCGATAACGTCCCTTGGTGTTTCAACGGTTTTTGCTCGCGGCGGAGACATGGTTAATAACGGCGGTGGCATTGCCGAAAAGAATGTCCTTTATGCCTATGAGAAACTCGATAAATACATTCAGCTGTGCTTGAAGTCTGAGGCATGTAAGCTGAACGACCAGCAAAAAACCGTTCTGGTGCAAATCCTTTCAAACATGCCTAAAGAAAAAGCCGGTCCTCAGTTGTTCTTTGCTTCTGAAAAGAAATCACCCGGAACATTTATCATTGATGGTTTAGTCAGAGTCGCAAAGACGGGACATGAAATTGGTAGCCCGATCTATATTAATTCAGATCTTCTTTATAGCAAAAATGAAACAGGCGCCTATGATCCGGTGTCTATTCCAGAAGCCGTGGCAATTCTTGTTCATGAGATGGGTCATCACTATGGAAACTATACCCATGAAGAATTGGATTTGATCGGCGTACGTGCGTCGATGATGCTTCAGCAGAAGTTCATTTCAACTCCGTTGATCCCTTGGACTTCAGAAATTTCCGCGAGCGTATTTAATCCTAACTTAGTCTCTTCTTTCCCAGAAGTTTTGTTGAACGTCGGAGACGACGTCATAGATATCAGTCGCATGTTCGAAGAAACTGCGATGTGCTATGCCATCACTATTCCAATTCCTATTTTGCCCCTTCCAGACCTTGAGCTTTTAAATAAAAAGCCCGCGGGTTCGTTATTTCACAATGTTCATTGGGACAAGTTATCTGAAAAAGGTGATGTCTTGAATGTGCGTATCATTGGCAATGTTTCTAATAATTGCGTGTATAAGACAGATATTGGTATTCGTAATAACGATTATAAAATGATGATTGGTTTCACCGCAAATAAGGTGAATGGCAAATGGGTGATCGCAAAAAACTCTGTGGCCATGAATCAATACAGAGAGCCTTGGTATAAAATTATCAAGCTTCCGTTTGATCCGTTAAATAAGTTTATGTAGTTTAAAGCCCACGTATGTGGGCTTTTTCTTTTGAAGTGTGGGAATTCGACCGCGATTTCGATTGCGCTTTTCAACCGTTAAGAAGAAAGAGCCCAAGTGAAATCGCAGTCGACGTAGGAATTATTTTTTATCATTTTTTTCAGTAGCTTCGTTTATTTTATCTTTGGTATAGTCTCTACCTTCTTCAACTCTGTTATTGGCTTTTTTTGCCGCACAGGCGACCTTGTCTTCAGTGCAAGTGGCTTCTTGAACTCGATGTAAGCCTTTTTTGCTGGATCGTTTGACGTCATTTGCAGTCTCTTTCACCTTCGATGATATCGTGTCTTCAGCTTTTGCCGCTTGAGCGATCGTCAATATGCTAAGAATTGCCATGATCAAGATTAGACTTTTCATCTGCAACATCCTTTCGCTTTTGCCTGAATTCTAGGACCATAGTGAGGTTTAGATAATCTTAAATATGTTGATCTTTGGCAGGACAGAAGAGCTGGGTTGTGTGGACCCGCACGCCTGATATTTGCCACTCGTGAAAAATGTCGACATCTTGATTCAGAGGTTTAGGATTTAATTTGAAGGAGAACCCTTATGAAGATCATCAAGTTTATTCTTGGTTCAGCTCTAGGAGCGATATTGATCTTAGTAGGGATTGGATTTTTCCTTCCGTCTCACTGGCGGGTTGAAAGATCCGTGGTGATTAAAGCCCAGGAGTCGAAAATATACCCCTACATTGCGAGTTTTAAAACGGGCTGGCCACAGTGGAATGTCTTTGACAGAGAAGATCCCGATATTCAATTCACGTATCAAGGACCCGAGTCAGGCGATGGCGCAAGTCGTTCGTGGGTTTCCAAGAAAATGGGAAATGGAATTCAAAAAATTACCAAGGCGGACCCGCTCAGTGGTATTGATTTTGAAATCTCCATGGAGGACGGTGGCTTTGTGATTTTCGGAAGTATCACCATGCAAAAACATCCCGAAGGGACAAAGGTCGTTTGGAAAGCTGTCGGAGATATGGGAGCGAATCCTGTTTATAAAGTTATGGGATATCTCATGGACCCTTTGATGGGCGAAACATTGCAGAAAAGTTTAAATCATCTCAGGGACTTGGTGCAGTCCCAAAATCCGTGAGACTTCTTCAAGCCATCTCAAACAGAGTCGTTATTTGAAATAAAGCTTTGATAGTTGCATCAAGCTAAGACACTCCAGTCGCAGTCTTTGACACAATCTTGAGAACTTCCCAAGACAGAGCGATAATAGAACAAAGTACGTAGAGATAATGTTTCGCAGGAAGAGACATTTAAGAATACGGAAGGTTTTAAATATGGCTCGTCATTCAGATAAAAACACATTCTTTATTGTCAGCGGAGATCAAGGCCGTATTGCACATATTACTGAAACCCTTGGAAAAAACTTCGCCAACTCTAGCGTTTTTCATGCGTGTGATTGGTTTGACGTCAAATACAAGGTTGAAAATGTCAGACCTCGAATCATCTTTATAGATGAGTTCCTTCCCCGGGGCTCAGGTCTTGAGATTGTCGCAAAAATTCTTAAAGAAAAAAACAATGCCGAATCGCATATCGTGATCATGACCTATGCCGCTGACCCCAGTTTGTATCCCCACGAAGTTCAGACGGGCAGAATTCAGTTTTTAAAAGAGCCTGACAGCGAGGACGCTATTGTTGAGTGCGTCGCCAAAGTGATTGCGCCTAAGCAGGCTTCATCGTCTGCAAATTCGAAGGCTACAGACTATAGATTGATTCATCTGACTAAGGGGGATGTGCTCTTTAAGGAGGGTGAAGATACTCGCGTCGTTTACATTGTTAAAAATGGTATTTTGCGCGCCTATGCTGATAATACAGAGGGAAGTCGCGTTGATTTGGGAGATATTAACTCTGGCGAATTTGTCGGAGAGATGGGGCATTTCAATCATGAACCCCGCTCGGCCACTGTCGAGGCGCTTACAGACGTTGAGCTGATCGAGATTCCAATGAGTTCTTTGGATAATGTTATCTTTTCGAAACCTTCGTGGGCAAAGGCGTTGGTGAAGACCTTGGCGCAGCGTCTGAAGAAGGCCAATAAAGCCCTTGCTAGCTAACACTCGTCACTAGTTCATGCCATTTCTTTGACTCTCTGTTTTAGAAATTTAGATCTAAAATAAAAGAGGCAAGGAGGCCTTTATGGCAACAACAAATCTTGGCTGCTGGTTTGAAATTCCCAGCAAAGACATCGCAAAGTCCGCGGCGTTCTATGAAAAAAGTTTCGACGTCAAATTAAAACCGGATGAGATGGGTCCTGTTAAAATGGCCATGTTTCCTTGGAAGGAAAAAGAAGAAGGTATTGGTGGCGCTCTCGTTTCAGGATCTGACTACACTCCTTCTCATCAAGGAAGTACGGTTTATCTTACCGTCGACGATATTGAATCCACTTTAAAAAGAGTCACGACAAACGGTGGCAAAATCCTAACCCCAAAAATGAGCATCGGCCAACATGGCTTCATTGCGCAATTTGAGGATACGGAAGGCAATCGCGTCGGGCTTTGGAGTATGAAGTAGTAAGAATTGAACAAGTCAGGGTCTTCAGAGATGAAGGCCCTGGGATGTCGTCGATTCTTGAGGAAATAGTTGCCCCTGCTAAGGACTCTGTCTATCGTAAAGGGATCAACCCAAGGAGTCTTCAGTGAAATTAGTCGTTTGTGCAGCAGTAGTATCTTTGACCGCATTTTCTGCCTTTGCTGCAAAGACTGAAACTAAAGAATTTGACGCAAAGTATGTGAAGTCTTTTGAGATTGAGAACATGCAAGGCGTGATCAACATTACTGGAGTGACTGCAGACAAAGCTATTGTTGTAGCGGATCAAGAAAAATTCCCTGCAGACTGTCGTATGGAAATCCTCCAAGAGGGCACGGAAGTAAAAGTCAAAGTGGATCAAAAAAGTTTTTTGCGAAAAGACTGCATAGTTAATTTCACCATCAGTCTTCCTGTGAATGTAAAATTGGATATCAAGCAGGGGAACGGCAACTTGACGATCATAAACACCAAGGGAAGCATTGATTATAAAGTGGGAATTGGGGATGTATCCATTGATTCTGATATCTTGAAAATTGATGGAAAGATTGGTTCTGGCACAACGACTGTCAAAGGAATGCAAGGAGATGCTCATTTCTTTGCAGGCAGCGGATCTCACAAACTAACTTATTCAAAAATTCCTGCCAAAGGTGAAATCGAAATTAAAACGGGATCTGGTGGTGCGGACTTAACACTTCCCGCAGACACAAAGTTTGAACTCGATTACAAAATTGGCTCTGGCAAAGTGACGAATGAAGTTGGCGAAAGTAAAAAAGCAAAATTCAAAGTGATATTCAGAGCGGGCAGCGGAAATCTTAATATCTTGAAAAATTAGTTTCTATTCGAGGGGATCTATATGGGTCCCTTCTGCTTTGTAACCAATAAGCGGGACAAAGTATCATCGTGTTGTTTGACCGGAACCCCTGGAAGAGTAAGATGTTTTTATTGCAGGAGGTTCTATGCAGCAGAAACGTCATTTGGGAAATTCCGGAATTGAAGTGGCCCCGCTAGCATTCGGTGGCAATGTCTTTGGTTGGACTGTCGATGAGGCGACCTCTTTCAAGCTGTTAGATGCCTTTGTCAGTGCGGGCTTCAATCTGATAGACACCGCAGACGTTTATTCGACGTGGGTCCCTGGCAACAAAGGCGGAGAATCCGAGACCATCATTGGTAAATGGCTTAAGCTACATGGCAACCGTGATAAAGTTGTGATCGCTACGAAAGTGGGAAGTGATATGGGCGGAGGCCGCAAGGGACTGGCTCCTCATTATATTGCTCAAGCGGTGGAAGATTCTTTGAAGCGCTTGCAGACCGATTATATTGATCTATATCAATCCCATCGCGATGACGAAACGATTCCTCAGGAAGAAACCTTGGAAGCTTACGACAAGCTTTTGAATCAAGGAAAGATTCGCGCCATTGGGGCTTCTAATTTCTCTGCAAAACGTCTTGCTGAAGCTTTAACAATCAGTGGTCGTTGGGGATATCCTTCCTACATTTCTTTGCAGCCCCAATACAATTTGTATGATCGCGAAGATTTTGAAAAAGACCTAGAGCCATTGTGCTTAGAGAAAAATATTGGCGTGATCAATTACTACTCTTTGGCGAGTGGTTTCCTTACTGGCAAGTATCGCTCTCAGGCGGATCTAAATAAAAGTGCACGGGGTGGAAAGGTAGTGAGCTATCTGACCGACCGCGGGCTGCGCATTCTGAAAGCCTTGGATGAGGTCTCTGCTCAGCACAGAAGCAATCCTGCTGCGGTTTCCATTGCTTGGCTGATTCATCGTAAAAGCATTACCGCACCAATTGCGAGTGCCACCACGGTAGAGCAGCTCCAGGATTTGTTTAAAGCTACGGAGTTGAAATTGAGCGCCCAGGATATCGATCTTTTGACGAAGACAAGCGCTTATTAAGCGCTTGTCCGAATGCCAATGTGCTTCCTGGCTTGGCTTTAATTGGATCTAAAAAAACTTGAGAATCTTCATTGCAAGTCAGACGGTTTGCAACGAAAGTGGTGCCTATGAATTCTCCGTCTGCCCAATTGGATAAAACCCTCCACGAATCTTTTAAACTGGATGCCTTTCGTATCGGTCAAAAGGAAATTATTTCTGATGCTCTTTCGGGCAAAGATGTTCTGGCGGTTTTGCCAACGGGTGGAGGTAAATCATTGTGTTTCCAACTGCCTGCGGTGACAGAGGGAAAATTAGTTATCGTGATTTCGCCTTTGATCGCACTTATGAAAGATCAGGTGGCGGCTCTTCGCCGAAAAGGCATTCCAGCCGGAGCTCTTCATTCAGGGCAATCTGATTCTGATAAACGCGAGGTCTTTGCGGATATTGAAAAAGGTGGCGCTTATATTTTGTATCTTTCTCCGGAAAGGGCGCAGAAAGAAGGCTTTCAGCGTTGGATTTTAAAAAGACCCATCGCTTTGTTTGCCATTGATGAAGCTCACTGCGTTTCCCAATGGGGTCATGACTTCCGTGAGGAGTATGCCCAGCTTAATATCTTAAAAACCATCAGACCGGATGTTCCGATTTTAGCTTTAACGGCATCTGCAACACCAACTGTGCTTGCGGATATCGCGAAACATTTGCAGCTCAAAACACCACAGCGCCACGTGCATGGATTCTATCGCCCGAATTTATACTACCAAGTTGAATTCTGTGCAGATGACGAAGGCAAATCATTAATGTTACTTGAAGCGATCAAGCGTACTCCGGAAGGACGTATTATCGTTTACTGCGGAACTCGTAAGGTGACAGAAAGTCTTGCTGGCTTTTTGCAGAAACGTTTTTCGAACGTGGGATATTATCACGCAGGAATGAGTAACGAAGAACGAACTGCTACCCAAGAGTCCTATGGTCGTGGAGATCTTAGAATTTTGGTTGCAACGAATGCTTTTGGAATGGGGATCGATCAGCCGAATGTTAGACTGGTTGTGCATTATCAAATGCCAGCGAATATCGATGCTCTTTATCAAGAGATGGGTCGTGCGGGACGTGACGGTGTCGAATCCACTTGCTTGATGCTTTACTCTCGTAAAGACAAAGGTTTGCAGGGCTATTTTATTTCTAGCTCGGAAGCTCCGCAGGAAATTAAGAATGCTCGCTGGAGAAATCTGGAAGCCTTGGTGAATTACTCTGAAGGTGGCGAGTGCCGTCACGCAGAGATTCTGACGTATTACAAAGATGCTCAACGAATTGAACGTTGTGGCCACTGCGATACTTGTATCCCTACATCTGTTCGTCGTGTTCCTGTGCCTGAGGCCCCAAAAGTTCCTGCTTCTGCAGAAATGAAAACGAAGACCAGAAAGTCTTCGAAGGGTAAGAGCGATGTCGGATCTATTGTTCTGGATCAATCTCAAGAACAGCGTTTCCAACTTCTTAAAGCTTGGCGCAAAGAAAAAGCTAAAGAGATCGACGCTCCGGCTTTTGTCGTTTTCAGTGATCAAACTTTAAGACATCTGGCGGTTCACAATCCTAGCAGTCTGGATGCTCTTAAAAATATTCATGGCATTGGTGAGTCGAAGCTCGAAAAATACGGGTGGGATTTGCTAGCTGAACTGGGCCACTCGTAAAACGAATGAAATGCCAACTGACGGCGATGCCGCGTTGGCGACGTACTTTGAGCACGTCTCTTCATTTACGCCTTGTATTTGACATTTCATAGGCTTTTTCTAGGTCCTCCTTCTGGATTCTTTCTTCTTTTTTGGCGACTTTGTCGCAGGGGAGGGCGAGGATAGGGTGGATTCAAGAGTGAGGGGTTTTATGAGAGTTGCTATTGCTGGGGCTAGTGGGTTTGTTGGCAAGGCATTGGTGAAGGCTCTTTCTCGAGAGCATGAGATCATTGGTCTCAGTCGTTCTAAAAAGAAATCAGAAATTAAAAATATCGAGTGGCGTGCTTGTGATCTTTTCAGCTTGTTGGATGCCGAGAAGGGACTGGAGGGCGCAAATGTTGCCGTTTATTTGGTGCACTCGATGCGGCCTTCAGCGCATTTGTCACAAGGGTCCTTTGAAGATTTTGATCTGATTGTCGCAGATAATTTTGTCAAAGCAGCAGAACGCTGTGGTGTAAACCAGATTATTTATTTGGGTGGATTGATTCCGGAAAATCAAGGTCCTCCGTCAAAGCACCTTGAAAGCCGTCGTGAAGTTGAAGAAGTTTTCGAAAAAAGCAAAGTCCCAGTCACTGTTTTTAGGGCGGCCGTCATCATCGGTGGTGAAGGGTCTTCGTTTCATATTGTGACCCGCTTGGTAGAGCGTTTACCTGTGATGGTATGCCCATCATGGACCGGCACTTTGAATCAGCCTGTGGCCTTGTCCGATGTTTGTCGCAGTATTGAATACGCGATTGGCAAAAAAGAATTTGAAAATCAAATTTTTGACTTGGGTGGCAGCGATATTTTGAGCTATCGCGAGATGATGCTGAAGGTGGCGGCGTTCAAGGGACTTCGTCGACGATGCATTCCGTTTCCTTACGTAACGCCTCGTCTTTCGACGTTGTGGGTTTGTGGAGTCACCGGAGCCCCGCGAAGTTTGGTGAGACCTTTGATTGAGGGGTTGCGGTTTTCACTGGTAGCACGCGAAGATCATCAATTTAAAATTCCAGGGCATCCACCGCTCAGTCTCGAGCAGGCGTTGATAGAAGCCAATCAAAGTTATGACAGCCATCAAAAACCCCACGCATTTAAGGCGCCTGAGGTGCCTCCCCATGAAGCCCGCTCTGTGCAGAGGCTTCCATTGCCTGCGGGGTGGACTGCGGAAGATGTGGCGAAGTCATATATGGAATTCTTGCCCAATCTTCGTCCCTTGTTTGTCGGCGTCACTGTGAAGGCTCCTTGGATTTATTTTATCAACCTTTTCCCAAGATTTTCTCTTTTGGAGTTAGAGTATTCTCCAGAACGAAGTTGGCTTAATCGTCAGCTTTTTTACGTACGCGGCGGCCTTCTTTCGCAAAGGACAGGACGTGGCCGGCTGGAATTTCGAGAGGTGCTTGGCGGAAGAGCTTGTTTAGCTGCTATCCACGACTTTAAACCGAAACTTCCTTGGTATATTTATACCTCGACTCAGGCTTTGTTTCATTTGTGGGTGATGACGGAATTTAAAAGATATCTCCAAAAGAATCCTCGTCGACCTTGAAATAGCAGCACCCTTCCAGTATTTTGCTTGAGGGAGACATTATGAAACCAATCATTCTTACGGGCGATCGTCCTACTGGACCTCTTCATTTAGGTCACTTTGTAGGTTCGTTGCAAAATCGCGTGAAACTTCAAAAAGAATATCAACAGTTTGTGATCATCGCGGACTCACAGGCTTTGACTGATTACTATGACAATCCTTCTTTGGTGCGCAGTAATGTTGAGCAGGTTGCTTTGGATTATTTAGCAGTTGGATTGGATCCGGCGCAAAGTACATTCTTCATTCAGTCTCAGATTCCTGAATTGTATGAGCTGACTTGTTACTTTATGAATCTAGTCACAGTGGCGCGCCTTGAGCGCAATCCCACAATTAAAGATGAAATACGTCAAAAGAATATGAAGGACTCTATCCCAGCGGGTTTTTTCTGTTACCCAGTCAGTCAGGCTGCGGATATTTTGGCATTCAAAGCGGATCTCGTGCCTGTGGGTGAAGATCAAAACCCGATGATTGAACAGACCAACGAAATTGCGAAGCGTTTCAATTTTATTTATAAAACAGAGTGCTTGAAAGAAGTGAAATCTTTGATCGGCTCGGTGGGACGTCTTCCCGGAATTGATGGCAAAACGAAAATGAGTAAGTCCTTGGGGAATGCGATTTACTTGGGTGATTCCGCTAATGACATTAAGAAAAAAGTAAACTTGATGTACACAGATCCAAATCATTTGAAAGTTGAAGATCCGGGAACTGTGGAAGGACACGTGGTGTTCTCATTCCTGGATATTTTTGATTCTAATCAAACGGAAGTGGAAGAATTGAAAGCGCATTACCGCCGCGGTGGCCTTGGCGACGGAGTTTTGAAAAAGCGTTTGATTGATATTTTAGAGAATATGATCGCACCAATGCGTCAGCGTCGTGAGCAATACCAAAAAGATCCTGCCTATGTGAAAGAGATCCTGCAAAATGGCACAGCTCAAGCCCGTGAGGTAGCCGCTAAGACTCTTTCTGAGGTAAAGTCGGCGATGGGTATCGTTTACTAAGAGTTCTTCTCCTTCAGAGTGGAGCTCGCTCTGAAGGAGGACTTATGGTCGCCCATCCTGCGCAAGCTAAAGATGTCATGACAAGAAAAGTGGTCTCAATTCCGGTGGGCAGAAGTCTTGCTGACGCCGTTGAGATCATGAAGAACCTTCGCGTGCGCCACTTACCGGTGGTTGATAATGTCGGAAAAATTGTGGGCGTTCTTACGGGAAAAGATTATTCCCATCTGAAAGATCTTTCTAAGCATAACGTCGAAACCTTCATGTCTGTTCCTGTAGAGTGGGTCAGTCAGAACATGCTTTTGCGGGATGCGATTAAAAAGATGATCGAAAAAAAAATCAGCTGCCTGTTAATCGGTGATGATCGTCCTGAAGTGGTCGGCATCGTTACCGCCGAAGACTTGATGTGGTTCCTTGCGAATCGCCTTGAGCAAGAAGAGAAAAAGCATTCAGCGTTAACATTATTAGATGTTCAAAGCCTGGATGAGATCGCCAACCAGATATCCATGGCGGGTTTGTAAAAGCTTGCTCTGATGAATAAGCCATAGTTTACTTAAACTCTGTGGGGGATCATCATGTTGAAAAAAGTTTTATTAAGCATGTCTTTGGTATTTGCCGCTTCTGTTTCTCAAGCTGCTCTAAAGGGTGAGTGGACCGGTTGGGGTGAATGGACTTACGACGGCCAAGGCACTCGTTGTGATGTTATGAATATCAAGTTTTCTGAATCGGCAACAAAGCTATCCAGAGATAAAGGTTATTTCGATTGCGGAATCGTGGCTTTAGATCTTCCCGCGCAAGAATTTGAGCGCCAAGGTGATTCACTTCTGCTGAATGGCGAAGTCATTGGAAGCGTTCAAGGCGATCTTTATCAATGGAGAGAGCAATACAGTGCCACTGTGATCATTAAAAATTCAATTCAAGTTTCTGGTGGTCATTTGGATTACAAAGAAATTTGGTATGATAGTAAAGGCGATGTCCTTTATGTCATCACGGGACGTATGTTCTTAAAGGGTCAATAGATGGAAAATCAAAATGTTTCAGTGAACCAAGGCTCTACTCATTCGGTCGTCATTGGCTATGTTCTGTGGATTTTTGGTTTTATGGGTTCTCATCGTTTTTACTATGGGAAGCCTGTCACGGGAACAATTTGGTTTTGCACTTTGGGACTCTTGGGAGTTGGCTGGATCGTCGATCTTTTCTTAATTCCTGGAATGGAGCGGGCTGCGGATCGCAGATTTAAAGCTGGAAAGATCGACTACAATCTTTGCTGGATTTTGCTGACCTTCTTGGGGCTTTTCGGAATCCATAGATTTTATATGGGAAAATGGGTTTCTGGCATTATTTGGTTTTTGACCGGGGGGCTCTTGACCTTGGGATATCTTTACGACTTTTGGACTTTGAACAGTCAAATTTCAGAGGTCAATTCTTAGCGCCCCGATCGGGCGCTTTTTTTATAAAGACGAACTGACAAGTGGTTGCAAGTGCCAAACAAAAAGAATCAAGAACGGCAAAGTGATCGGCAGAACCACGGGCCATGGCTTCGGATTGTGAATCAAATGAAGCAGTGTGATGACAAAGATAATCGGTGCAAAAATTAAGATATTTAAAAGCACCGCAAATTTACACAGCAAAAAAATCCCACAAACTATTTCAATGATTTTCACGGTAGGCATGATGAAGCGTGTTTCAATGCAAGCTTCTGCAAACTTTGTCACTCCGGGGCTTGAAGGTGGAATAGCTAGCCAATGAAAGAAGCCATTGAGGCCCCAAAAAGCCATTTGTAAACCGAAAGCCCAACGGCAAATAATCTCGATGTAATCCAACATGTCTTAAAGTCTAAACCTATTTCTTCGCGTTGGTCACTGATTCTTATCACTGGACTTCGCCCAGCTTTAAATGCCTTTCCTAATCTTGATAGCGTGGGATTAGGTGGTTTGGATGGATAGCGAAATTTCGAAGATTGAAAACGAAACAGCTAATAAAGAACTGTATCAACAGCTTGCCAAGAAATGGTACGAGTCCGGCGATGACCCGATGGCATTGCTTCGCCAACAACATCGATTGTCCAACCCGTGGATGCTCTCGGAAATCCGCAAACACATCGGCTATCATGCAGAGATCTTAGATATTGGCTGTGGCCCGGGATTTTTCTCGAATGAGGCCGTCAAGGTCGGCCACAAAGTGACGGGGATCGACATTTCTACGACACAACTTCGTGTGGCTCAACTTCGCGATAAAACAAATTCGGTACGCTATGTTTATGGAGATGCCTATTCCATTCCATTTCCGCGAGAGACCTTTGACGTTGTGATGGCCATGGATCTTCTGGAACATGTATCTGATCCGCAAAAGGTTCTTTTCGAGGCTTCGCGGGTTCTGCGCCCCGGGGGGCTTTTTTTCTTCCACACATTTAACAGAAATCCGTTGTCTTATTTATTGGTGGTCAAAGGAATAAAATGGTTTGTGAGAAACACACCACCAAGCCTGCACGTCTATAAATTGTTTCGAAAGCCTGCCGAGGTAGAGGAATGGATCGACAATGCGGGCATGGACTTAAAAATGACTCGAGGAATTGCTCCAGTCTTGTTACAGCCTTCTTTACTGAAGCTCATGTGGAGCAGGCAGGTTCCACCGGGCTTTCGCTTTCGTTGGACGAAGAATCATTTGATCTCATATATCGGATACGCAAAAAAATTGAGAGAACAGTGATCATTAAATTTCAGACATAACATACTTGAAATTTGTTGTTCATCACGGTTGCCGCTTATAAGCAGATCAATGAAATTTAATTTACTAATGAAGTACACCAGCTTGCTGTTGGTGGGGCTCCTTGCGGGGAACTCTTTTGCATTCACTCTATGGACGAGATCTTCGATTGAGAAGCTTTCGGCATCTTCCTATATTGATTTCCAT
>CAZPYX010000037.1:0-27977 GCA_964590635.1 uncultured Bdellovibrio sp. | reverse complement strand
CCCTATAAATACAAAACCCACAATTCGTTAGAATTGTGGGTAATAGTAAGGTCTTTCGACTCCCTTTTGAACTTTTGCAATGATTTTACTTTCGTTGTTTTGTAGATCGGCCATTCAACCTTCTTATCTTTAGATACTCGATAAAATTGACCGTCATCATCATAGTACTGATTCCAAGGACCGCTTGTTTCGCTTCCATGTTGTATCAAAGTAATTCTTATCAATTACTTTTCCCTTCAAATACTGGCTTTTTGCAAAAATGGTTCCAAGAGTTTTAACACATAGAAAATCCAGCATAGGTTTTTACCTATTATAGACATAGCTATAATTTATTATACTTATACCTCTTCTATGGATAGAAATGCCCTTACGAGAGATTGCAGCGGGTGCAGTCCCTAAAAAGTGAGAACAAATGAAGAACGCTCTCCAACGCAGATCATTTTTAAAACTTGGCACAACATCCTTGCTTGCTATAGGTCCCATGGCGAAAGCTGCAGAGCTTTGCCTTGGACCGACGCCTCAGCAAACCGAAGGACCATTTTATCCTATCAAGGATCAAGCTGACAAGGATTGGGATCTGGTCTCTGTTAAGGGTCGAAATCAATTAGCTCAAGGTGAAATCATCTTCATTCAGGGGCAAGTTCTGGATACTGATTGCAAGCCCGTATCGAACGTTCTTGTTGAGATTTGGCAAGCATGTAAGAGCGGAAAGTATAATCATCCAAACGACCCTAATACCGCAATCCTAGATCCAAACTTTCAGTATTGGGGCAGGGCTATCTCAGACGCAGAGGGACGCTATATGTTTCGCACCATCAAGCCGGGCGCCTATCCCGCTGACGACACATGGTGGAGACCACCTCATGTACATTACAAAGCTCACAAGCGTGGCTACTTGGAACTAACCACTCAGCTTTATTTTGAAGGCGAGGCTTACAACAATGCCGATAAGATATTGCAGAAACTTCCAAGGTCTGAGCAAGAAAAAGTAATTCGCCCGGTCGTCACATCCAACAATGGACAAAAAGTGATGACGTTTGACCTGACTATTGAAAAGGCCTAATCAGAGCTGATTGGAACTATTCACGCAAGCAATTAGCACAATTGCTTGCGGACGCTCCTCAAGCATTGAATAACAACATGTCACTGGGCTCAACGCTCAGCTCTCAGACTTTGTGGAAGAGTTTCAAAAGAATTTTCAGAAGCTCATCAAGTTTCAACCAAAAAAACAAATCCAAGAATTTTACTCCTTGGATCCAGAAGATTCATCGGTGAAATTTATTTTTTGAGTTGGTTTACTTACTCAGCACACACGTCGCTTGATAAGTCACAGCTCCGTCTCGAGTATCAAGCTCGGAATATGTCAGTGCTCCGTCGGCGTTCAGTTTGATGCCAGCTTTGTTCACTGCTGAAGTTTTGCTGCAGCCGATACCCATCAGCTCAGTGACGGTTGCTACAAGTGCGGAACCCGTTGCTGTTGAATTTTCTGAAGTGCCCGTGCAACCAAATGGAAACGGATCATAGGATTTATTTACTTTCGGACTTCCGTTGATATTTGCGAAAGTCAGAAAACCCCAAGAACCACCATCTTTAGTGACGAGCATGTCGATGTCAGTGTCCTTGGCAACGAATTGTACGTTCGTGCCTGGGACCACATGAGCCAAGGAAAGATAACTTTGTCCCTGCTGAATCTGACAGCTAACGACTGCGAAATTCTCCTGAAGAGCTGGTGGTACACTGGCACTCGCGCGAGCCGCACCACCGACAAAGCAAACTGAAACTAAAGAGACCATTAGACATTTATAATTTCTCATTGAGCCTACCGTCCTTTTAAAGTTACCTACACATTTTTTATCTGTATCCCGAGAATAGGACAATTTAAAAAAGCCTGCTTCTGAAAAAGCAGGCTTTTTTTAGATCTCTTTAACTGGATTCACAATGGCATCACAAATGAATCACTTGCTTGCCTGCTCACCCTCTATGCGAACAAATTTCGAAAGTTAGTTGCTTGGCTGGCAGATAGGATCCGGCGTCGATCCCCCTGAGCATGTATCAACTTTAAGAATATCAACATTGCCCGAGCCAAAGTCCGTAATGATGACGGCATCACGGAGGCAACCATAATTATCTTCAAAAGTAACAGCCAATCCGCGGGAAGTAATAAGTCCATTCGTAACCTGAAGGTTTTTGAACACCTGAGGCTGCTTCAAAGAGCCGCCCGCCACAGTCACTTTATCCTGAGAAATTACAACTTCCGCACGACTACCCGTACGTGCAAGCTCTCCACGGCAAACAATATCTGCCTGAGACACAGAAGAAACCAACAACAAAGCTAACGCCATTTTTTTCATACGATCTCCTAGTCTTAAAAATTTTAAGTGGATCAATGTGCATCCGAGGATGTATCTATCCATGAAACCAAAATAGGTAAAATCCAGAATTGCCTAAACATTAAATAGGCATTCGCCTATGACTTAATTACCGCTAAATATTTGGTTATAATGATTATCAGAGGCGAAAACATTGGTCTTCCATTGCAAAAGACCAAAAAACATAGGCGATAAATGAAAATTATATCATTTGGGCAAAGTTGAAAATTACTTTTTCTTGAAGAATCCAGAGACCATCTCTTTAAGGTCCATATTGAAAACATCCTGCTTCTTACTTTGCGCAGAAAGCATAGATAGTTCACGACGAGCAGGAATGAATGAAGAATCCATCGCCATACTCTTTTCAAAGGACTTGCGTGCACCCACCATATCGCCCTTGGTTTTATTGAATAAACCAATCACGAATGGAAAGAGCACGTCGTAACGTTCATCAGGTGGAACTTGCAAAAGCTCCAACTCAACTTCTTTCAGCAAAGCCGCTTTTTTCGCGGGATCACTTGCCATACCCAACTTCGCCCAAGAGCTATAGATGTGCAATTGATGCGCTTGCGGATTAAGCTTCGTCACTTCAATAAGATTTTCCATGGCCTTCTTATACTGATTCATATGCAAAGATTTTTTTACTTCTTCCAGCAAGGTGCCTGCACGCATTTTTCCTTCAGCTTCAGAACGCTGAGTGGCTTGTCGGAACTGATCAATCTTACTTGTATCATGGGCCATTGAACTGGCTTCTTCGCTCACGCGTTTAATCTTTTTCCACAAGCCATGGGCTTCTGACTTCATATCAATGGGTTCGTCACCAAGAAGTGTCAAAAACTCTTCCAGCATATTGTCTGGATTTCCAGAACCCATACTACTTTCAAGATAATTTACAACCTGGAAGCCATTTTTCCCTTCCAGCTCAGCCCAAATTTTCTTCAAAGCGTTGAGCTGTTCTTGCGGTGAGGCGAAGGCCGCTTTCGCTGCGAAAACAATCAAACCCTTCGTAAGAAGGAAGTGTATCGCTTTATAAACTGCCAGCTCGTTGTAACCTTTAACATCCAAAAGCTGATTCAAACTCATTTGATTGTTCAAACGATTCGACAGCCCCTCTAAGGACTTAATCAATGACATTTGTAAAGCCGGATGATCTTCGCGATAAGCTGAACTTTTCACGATCACATTCCCCGCCCACATGATGTATAAAGGCTTCAACCAACTTACAGAAATTTTAGAAGCAATCCAGTCATGCAAATAGAACGACAAAGTATCCGCATCGATGCTCGGATTGGTCATATCAACTTCGGCAGATGCAAAGTTCACGCGGATTTTTTGATCGACAATCGTGCGCACCAGACGAATATTCATTTGCTCCATCAGGATCAAATCGAAAGCATGGGGACTCAGCTGATTGTTTTGAATCAAGAAATTACCAATACGACGGTTGTTCTTATCGCGCAGGGCCGTTTGCACATCCCCCGGTGTGGCATAACCACTCTGAATAAGCATCTCTCCCAAGAACGTCGTTTTATCGTCGACATCAACGCCTACGATATTGCCATTACAAAATGAGATACCCGAAACGGTTCCATCTGAATTATAAATATTCAAATAACCGCTACTTTTAGTTTCAACCAAAAGAGAATACAAGAATGGCAAGTCAAAGCCACTCACCTCTTCAATGGACTCAATCACTTTTCTTTTTTGACGATTGGTAACCTTTGGATTGGCGAACATTTGATAGAGCAATTTCCTTGCACTAGCTTCTTCTTTTTTGGGACCTTCATCTTTTTTTACAACCAGCTTCAACGCATCAGCCATTTCAAATGGCTTGCGCAAGAAAGCAATGGCCTGAGTCTTTTGACTGGCCTCTTGAATAAACTGTTTGTCCGTGTAGATACCGCTCATCAACACGACTTTAAAGCGTGACTGCGGATAGTTCTGACGAGTTCTGTCAACAAAATCCAGACCCGTCATTTGCGGCAGAAGACAATCACAGAAAAGAAAATCGATTGGAGTCGTGGCAATAACAGTGGTCGCATCATCAGGTCGTGACGCTAAATAGACTTGATGCCCGTCCCGACTGAAAATTTCCTTCAGCGCCAGACCGAGCGTTTCATCGTCTTCAAGAATGAGGATTTTTGACTTACTATCTTCCACTTAGTTCCTTGTCGGCTCTAAATAGCGATATATTAAGGATAAAATGAAAAAAGCGGGCCCGTGATTGGGAACCCGCTTTGAAAACTAGACTTTTATCGAGTCTTGATATTCCAAACTATTTCTTATTAAGGAACTTAAAGTACTTGGATTCGATGACATCCATTTCCATCTCGTTACCATCGTCGTCTTTAACTGCAGCTGGCGGATTTACTCCTCCGTCTGAAAACTCTGTTCCATAGCGGAACAGGACGTTTTTCTCAGAGCCCGCATCATCGTTGTAGTAAGGAACAAAGAATGAATTGACCTTACCTGTCGAAGGCAAGAAACCATCGACCATATTGATTTGGTCTACGATCACCTTAGGACAGTTATTAAATGTTACTGCTGCAGAGCCCGCTGTACCGATCCACTTGATCCACTCACGAATACCGCAAGAATTAATGCTCTTAATATTAGACAATTCCACTTCAACGGACGGATTCCCTGCCAAATTAAATTGAGAAAAATCTACGTCTTCATCGATAGTTCCAGCCATTTGCACGACCAACTTATCTGCTGCTTTTTCCATTTTTACGTCGAGTTTACCCATCCAAAATCTCCCTAAAAAACTCTCATAAAGTTAAATGACACCATCGTGTTTTACTACAAAAAAGGTCACATCATCGACCAAAGGAGCGCTTTGGCGATAGTCCTGAAAGCTGACTACGAATTTGTCGACGGCCTCAGAGACGTTGGGACAATCCTTGTTCGCAGCAATCAGAGCCTTAATGAATTCCCGCTCTCCCCAGGCATCTTTGCTTGGGTTTTGAATGTCGGGAATACCATCAGTATAAAAGAAAACTGAGTCTCCTGCACCAAGCTTTACGCTGGTTTCTTCATACTTCGAGTCACGTGCCTGTCCCAATCTGGGATTGTTCACTTCATTCAAAGGAATAAGATCTTTTTTCTTTAAAGCACCGTCCGTTTTTTTAATCAAGAACGGAGCCTCATGGGAAGCATTGCAGTAAATCAATTCACCCGTATCAAGATCAAAAGAAGCGACAAAGAAAGTCATCATAATGCGACCCTTTGAAACGTCATAGATAGAACGATTCAAAAGTTCTAAAGCTTTCGCCGGAGACGTATTTAAACTTTCAATAATTGTCGACGCTGACTTCGCTGCACTGGTAATCAAAGCTGCTGGCGCCCCATGTCCCGTCGCATCTCCGATCCACAAGAAAATCTTGTTGCCGATCTGACAGTAGTGCCACCAGTCACCACCACACTCGCTGGCTGGCTCATAGTAACCCGCAATCGACAAAGGCCCAATCTTAGCGCGCGTCTCAGGGAACAAAGTCTCTTGCACCGTTTTCGCAGTTTGCAGTTCTGATTCCATACGCGCCTTTTCAGCGGTCTGATCCATCAGACGCGAGACTTCCGCCGCCATGATATTAAAATTATCTGCTAAGCTTCCCACTTCGTCGCTAGAGTCCACTTTCACACGAATCTTGAAATCACCTTCCGCGACTTTCTTGGTCGCCACGAACAGATCCGTCAAGGCATGGGTCAAACCGCTTGAAGCGAAAAGACTGATAATCACTGTTAATGAAATCAAGATACCAAAGAAGATCAAAGATTTGCGAATCAAGATTTGCACAGCACCCAAGGCTTTAGACTTCTCTACTGTCGTCACAACAGTCAAATCACCGAAACCTGCTTTTGCGAAAGAGACCAACAGTTCTGTACCATCAGCGGCCTTGTCAGTCTCTGCTCCTTGAGCCACTTTACTGCCAGCATCCTTCAAGAAGTTAGGATCCACCACCGTTTGCAACTTTTGACCCGTGATAGACTCAGGACCAAACAACACCGTACCGTCTTGAGAGATCAAATACATTTTTTGCGAAGTGGTCGCGCGGAACATCTCCGCCACTTCGCTCATTTTCACGATAACAACGAAAATTGTATTGCGTGTTTTTGTGTCGTTGCTGACTTTTTCTAAAATCAAAACACGGTCATCACCGAACGGAACTTTCACCACACGTCCTACAGTGTCGGCTTCTTTCATGTAAGCAGAAAATTTTCCACCCAATGAATTGATCGCCTGATTGGCTCCATCTGGAACTTTCTCTAAAACAGCGGCTTTTTCATAAACTCCTGTGGCAGAGGGTTTAAAGACTGCGATGGTTTCAATGTTATATTCATTCAAGAAAATAGAATCTGCGACGGAAGTAAATTTTTGCTGAGATAGATACTCTTGAAAGATTGGCTTCGTCGTACTAAGGATGCCATTCAGCTGTGTCTTAATTTGAGTCGCCATGGTGCCCGACATGCTGCTTGTCGAATCGAACACATAGGCGATTTTATCATCCTCAAAAATTTTCAACGCGAGGATTAAATAAGCCGTCAGCGTGATTAATGGAATGGATGTTAATAAAAGAAGAATTTTGTATCTTATTGATATACCACGTTTTTTCACCAGCTCAGTATGCCCGTTCTCACATTAACCGAAAAGAAATTCTAATTATGTTAGCCCTAAGTCCGTAAATCTTCTGAGCTTTCCTGCCGATAGGTGTTCAGTAGAGGTTCGTCTATTCCCAATGAGTAGACTGACTGATGCAATATTTAGGATCGGCGGGAAAGCTGACCCAATATCCAGAGGTGTTATGTCACGTTTAGGAAAAACTGAGAAAACGATCTTCTCAATCGCCATGCTGGTGTTACTGGCATTTTCGTATTTCTTGTACGACGATTCTCTTCTATTTCCAAAAAGCCATAATGATAAGTTAGAGCTCATTGGTGACGTCGCGACATCTCAGAACGACGTGAGAAGAAAAAATCTAGATACTTTTAGTTGGCTTCCAGCTTCACGCAAAGACGCTATCTATCAGAACGATTCTATTTTTACCGGAGATCGCTCTGAGGCCATTATCCAACTACAAGATGGAACGCAAATTCGCATTCAACCAAACTCACTCATCACTCTAAATATGAAAAATGGCCAGATGGAGCTCGACCTTCGTTATGGTAATCTCGTTGGAGATCTTGCGAAGGGTTCTTCACTCGTCATCAAATCCGGTGCTGAAGAATTCAAACTTGAAGGAAATGAAAAATCCAAAATCCAATTTAACAAAGCACACTCTGGAACTGTTGACCTAAAACTTCTTTCAGGAAAAGCGCGCTTCTCTGACAAAAAGAAATCCGCAAAAACCGACCTTTCTAAAGATGCTGTTCTTGCGGTGTCAAAACAAGGTGAAATCAAAAAGATTGATCAGCCTAAAATCCAAGTTATCACAGCTGACAAAGCTCTTTCATACTTACGTACGAACCCTGACGATCCGATGCATTTCGAATGGAAAAGTACGGGGGATGTTTCTCGTTATGAAGTCGAGATCGCTCCTTCAGAGGATTTTGCTGCCGTGGCAAGTTCAAAATCAGTTCCTGAAATGAAAACCGAAGTCACAGATCCCTTGGCTCCAGGTCAGTACTTCTGGCGCGTGAAGGCCTTTGATCGTAACGGCGAAGTCGCAGCTTATTCAGTTCCGCGCAAACTTTCTGTAAATACCTTAAGTCCGCCAACGATTCTGGCTCCACAAAAAGCCTCTGAAATCAGTTTGGAACTTAAACCGGAACCTAACGGCGAACTTGCCACGGTGACAGAAATCAAATGGCAAGCCCCCGCAGAGCTTAAAACTTTCACTTATCAAATTTCGCAAGATCCAACATTTGCGCAGATTGTGAAAGAAGGACAGACAACTTCCTTCAGCGCTTTGTCCCCTCGTCTAGTCAGCGGCACATACTGGGTGCGCGTCGCGGGTCAAACAGCAGCCCAAGCTTATTCATCTTGGTCGGAAGCAATTCCGTTCTCTCTGAAACTCGTTGCTAAGCAAGAACCTGTCTTGGCGCGCCCAATCTTAGTGGCACGAAGAGTTCAATTTAAAGTTCCTTCAAACAAAGATCGCAACCCCGCTGCCGAGCAAGCACCGAAGCTTGAATGGAAACCGGTCTTACAATCTAAAGACTATCAAGTTCAAGTTTCTAAGGACATCAACTTTAAGAAATTTGAAACCTACGATGTCGACAACACAAAAGTCAGTTGGAGCCAATACAAAGGCGGCAAAACTTACTTCCGTGTTCTGGCCCGTGGAAAAAATGGCGAAGTCAGTGAGCCCAGTGATATTGGTCTCATCAATGTTCAGTTGAACAGCCCTGTGTTGCAGCCGCTTGCGCCTTTGCACTCTGTCGGCGAGGCCTCCGCTCCCCGCGAAGCCAACATCTATTGGTCTGAAATCCCGGAAGCGAAATCATATCTTGTTGAAATCGACAAAGGTGATTCATTCACACAACCGGAACGATACGAATTCAAAAACAACACGGGTCGCCTGACAGTTAAAACTCCTGGCGAATACAAAGTGCGCGTGCAAGCGCTTGATGAAAAGAACAAGCCTCTAACGGACTTTTCTAATATTGAAAGTCTGAAGTACTCTTTCCACTCACCGCTTATCACTCCGGTGCCTCTAGAACCTTATAATAATGTTTCTATCTTTCTGCAAAAAACGGCGGAACCATCGATCTGGGTTGAGTGGAAACGCGTGAAAGGCGCTGAAGCTTATAGAGTTGAGATCTCTGATAAAGAAGACTTCTCAAGAGTCCTGCTTTCATCCGCAGTCTCTAGCAATCGCTTCTTGATTAAAGATAAGGTTCCACTTGGAAAATTGTACTGGCGAGTTCGCGCTCAGTCCAAAGATGAAACTGAACTTTCAGAGTGGACTGAGAAACGTGAATTCACAATCTACCATCAGAAAAATGAGACGTTCTAAAAATGAAAATTCAGTACTCCATCTTTGACACCTTGCTTGAGCCGGTCTTTGTTCTGAATGCAGAACAAAAGGTCGTCTATTGTAACGAGCCCGCAGCTATCATCTGCGATTTCTCTATTCGCAAGATCACAAAGGGAATGAAGTTTTCTGAACTCTTCACTTTCAGCGAACCCATTGATGGAATCAATGCTCTCATCCATATCTGTGATCCGACTCCCTACAAAGAAGTCAACTTCACGACCTCCCAAGGCGGTGCAGGCAAAGTGCAAATCACTCTGCAACCCATTTTTGATTCCATGGGAGATAAAAATTGGATTGTCTTCGTTCGCGACGTCACTCTTGAAGAACGTCTTCAAAAGAAATACCGCGCAGAACTAGAACAAAAAGAAGATGTCATCAAAGACCTTGAAGACGCGAAAGCTCAGCTTGAGAACTACAGCAAAAACCTCGAAAAGATGGTTGCTGACAGAACCGCCGAGATCCAACGCATGAATCAAATGATGACGGCTCTTCTGGACAGCTTGAACCAGGGCTTCTTTATCTTCAATGCCGAAGGCAAAGTCCTAGAGGTCTCTTCAAAGGCTTGTGAAAACACCATTGAATGTCGCCCGCAAGGACAAAACATTTGGGATATTTTAAAACTTCCTGAAAAGAAAGTCGATGGATTCCAAAAATGGATGCAGACCATGTTTATGGAAATGCTTCCCTTTGAAGACCTTGCTCCACTAGGCCCGCCGACTTACCCGCACAGCCAAGATCGCAATATCGCCTTGGAGTACTTCCCTCTTCGTAACACGGATAATGTGATGGAAGGCATCGTGGTTGTAGCTTCCGATATCACATCTTTGGTGGAAGCGAAGAAACAAGCGGAGCATGATCGTGAGTACGCAAAACTCATCATCAACTTGGTTCAAAACAAAACTGAAATCGGGCGCTTCGTGCGTGAATCCCAAACTTTATTGTCAGATCTACAAACAGGCTTGAAAGCAACTTGGGAAAATGCGGATACGGAATTTTTATTCAGACAATTGCACACCCTTAAAGGTGGCGCAGCGCTGTTCTCTATTCAAGAAATGGCCGAGTTCTGTCACAATGCTGAAACAACTTTGGCGGACTTCAAAGAAACTGCCTCTGCAGATAAATTCCAATTATTGAAAGAGCAAAGTTCACACATTGCCTCTTCATTTGCGGGCTTCATCAAAAAAAGCGAAGAGATCCTGGGCAATTCAGCCATGGCCACAGAACGCCAGTTAGAAATCCCCGTCTCGAAGTTCCAGGCGGCTTTGACGAAAATCGAAGACAAAGTTCACAACTCTGAAGTGACACAAATTCTTTTAAGCGAATTCGCCATGGAAAATGTCGGTTCATTCTTCAGTAGTTACAATGACATCGCACAAAGAGTAGCGGCCAGTCAGGAAAAACAATTAAACCCTGTCGAATTCACCAATGCAGATCTTAAAGTTTTGCCGGAAGTGTATTCAAGCTTGTTCGCAACCTTCGTGCACTCATTTAGAAACTCTGTCGATCACGGCATTGAGTCTCCGTTTGAGCGAGAAGAAAAAGGCAAACCCGCGGCGGGTACGATCACCGTGAATTTTTCTTTGCTCGAAAACAACTCGTGCCTGCTCATCCGCATTGATGATGACGGCAACGGCGTGAACCCAGCAAAGATCCGCGAAAAATTAGCAAAAAAAGATATCGATACATCTAAAGAGTCTGACCACGAAGTGATTCAGCATATTTTCGACAGTCAGTTCTCGACCCGCGATCAAGTCACAGAAACTTCAGGCCGTGGTGTGGGTATGGATGCCATTAAATATGCGGCGGAAGAGCTTAATGGTCGTTGCTGGGTAGAGTCCACATACGAAAAAGGGACCTCACTTTTCGTGGAAGTCCCTTACATCACAAACTTCTATTCAGAGAAAAAGAAGCATCTTAAAGTCGCTTAGACCTTGTTGTGTTTCGTCCAAGCCGCTTTAAGTTTATCTTCGAAAATTTTCGCAGAAAATGGCTTCACGATATACTGTGAAACCCCCGCAAGAACGGCCTCCGTGACTTGGTCACGCTCAGACTCAGAAGTCAGAAGCACAAAAGGAAGATTCACCCACTCCGCCGTCGCCCGAACTTGTTTCAACAAATCCAAACCCTTCATCTTCGGCATATTCCAGTCAGAGATCACTAACTGAATTTGCGAGCCCGCGACATTGTTCTGCATAAGAACTTTAAGTCCTTCTTCGCCATCGCCCGCTTCCACGATATTTTTGAATCCCATCGCTTTAAGCGTGTTCTTAACGAGATCGCGAATTGAAGGCATGTCATCGATAACAAGAATTTTGGTTTCTGAAGGGAACATTGGATTTACTCCTGCTGTCCCTTTATTCTAGGAAAGACCCAGAGAATCTCAAAAGAATCTCACAGAATCTTTACAACCCTAGACCTTGTGCGGGCGCTACCCAAAGATAATTGGCGCGAATTCCATACTCTTGTGAGGGTTGAGTTTCTTGATTCAATTCGTCCTCAGTCAAACCCGAAGAGTCGACCTGCGAGAATGTCGTCACAGATACCTCTGGAATGCGGGCACGGATTCTTGCCGGAAGTCCGCCGCCGTACTGCACATGGAACTCACCCACCACAATAACTAAAACCTGATCTGGGTGAGTCGCCAAAAACTCAGAAGCTCTCCAAGCCATGGTGTCGTCCCAAATAGACTGAGCCGCGAAATAACGTTCCCCCGCCTCAGGAGACGGCAGATGAGACCCCATGGACGCCAAGAACCTTTTTTTGTAGAGATCGTTGCCCAGGGTGAACTGCGGCGGAAGAATGGCTTTTTCTTCCTCACTTAAAGAGGCCAAGCCTTGCTTAGAAACTTTGCCAGTCAAAGTGCGCGGAGAATTCAAGGCCACCGTTATAGCCCCTTCCTCTAAACTAGGAAACAAGGCCTGGGAGCGGTAGAACTCATAAGAAGGACTGCCCCATTGGATCTTTTTAAGGAAGTCTTCCTCAGATAATTGGCCGTCACGATACTGATTTAAGAGATCTTGCTGAGTATATGTAAAAAATTCCATCCCCACGGAGACAGTCAGACCTTTATTGCGAAGAGCCTGCATGATAGAGACCTGTTGAGTTTGATGAACTTTAAGTCCGTGGTTTTCGCCGATCACAACAATGGAACCGGGCGACACAGAATCTACAGCGGCCTCTAAAGTCATCGGTTGCAGGTCGTTTCCTCTGAAAATTCCTTTGGATTCGGTTAAAATGCCAGTTGATTGAGCATGTGCACAGGCCGATAGCAGGATCCAAGCGATAAAAAGCGCACCAGACTTCATATTCCACCTCTAGACTTAAATTTGTCTGTTGAAGTTTCTATTTTCCTTTGATACCTTGAGCCCCTTTGAAAAGGTATTGTCATTTTTTCTATATTACGCGTGGCAATATAAATGGGAATTTAAGGGGCATACAATGGCTAAAAAATCAGGAAGAATCATCATCACGCTTGAGTGCACTGAAGCGCGCGCTGAAGGCAAACCAGTTTCTCGTTACACAACGACAAAAAACAAAACTAAGACTCCAAGCCGTCTTGAGAAAAAGAAATACAACCCAAATCTTAAGCGCCACACTGTTCACCGCGAAACTAAGTAGTCTATGATTCTTACGGATCAGCAGATTCTTAGCTTTATGGAAGAAGGTTCTATTAAAGTAGAACCTTTCCGCAGAGAGTGCCTTGGAACGAACTCTTATGATGTTCATTTAGGTAAAGCACTGGCTGTCTATGCTGATGAAACGCTGGACGCGAAGAAACATAACCAGATTCGCCATTTTGAGATTCCCGAAGAGGGCTTCGTCTTAATGCCAGACACCCTCTATTTGGGCGTGACTCAAGAGTACACTGAGACTCTGAAGCATGTCCCATTTCTAGAAGGAAAATCTAGTGTAGGTCGTTTAGGAATCGACATCCATGCCACTGCTGGCAAAGGTGACGTCGGTTTCTGTAACTATTGGACTCTTGAGATCTCTGTAAAACAGCCTGTCCGTGTTTACGCTGGAATGCCAGTGGGCCAGTTGATATACTTTGAAGTGAAAGGCGACATTTTAACGCCTTATAACGTAAAGCCATCGGCTAAGTATAACGACAAAAAGCCGCTACCAGTGGAATCAATGATGTGGAAAAACTCATTCTAAGATTTCCTCTAAAAACTGTCGGACAATTTCTTAAGGTGAGCGCCCTTGCGGCCTCACTAGGTCTCACCGCCTGTTCACCAGGCGCTACGGACGACTCATCCGGCATCGATTCTTACGTCGTCACCAACGGTTCATTCACACAAGCTACCACCACAACAATTTCAGGAATCGGTTCTGTTCGCTTTTTAAATGTTATGAATGGTGTGTTCAGCAGCAATTCATTGGCTCTTAAAGCGCAATTGGATTTCTCAAACAACTCTGTGACAGCCATCTTCAACTCCAACAACACCATCATGAACTCATCCACAGGCGGAGTCGCAGTGTCTTTCACTCGTTCAGGTGCCAGCGTTATTGGAAGCGTTTACGTCAACGGCAGCTCAGTCACAATGAATCAAAGCCGTCTAAGCTTCTACGTTCCCTCGGCCTTGGACCTCATCATCGAAGTCCACAACATCTCAGCCTCAAAATCCAGAGTCCTCATCTGGCGCAGAGACGTCACCGTCTATTCAGCTGCCAACGCTGACATCGACACAGACAACTCCACAGACTACAGTGGAACATACCCATCCCAAGGAGGCTCTGGCCAGTTCTATGGCCTAAACCTCAATAGCGCCACAATCACAGGCGCTACTCTAGGCCTTCCTAAAGTAGCTAACTAAGACCGAGCAATAAGGCAAATCTGCCAAAGTATGCAAAGGACATTTGCACGCACAACAACGGCTATATTTTTCTTAATATTTCAAAGCAAGATAGAAGTCTCAACAAAACTTCCCAGTGAACCCAACAACGAAAAGACGAAAGCTTCGGATCAACGGAAATTTGCTTGAAAAGGCAGATCTTTGATGACCAAAGAGAGGCCTTCAGCGGGGCCCGGACGGCCCGAACCGGCGAAGCCGGCGCTGACCGAGCCACGATGGCGTGCCGAACGAAGCGCCAGCAAAGATCTGCCTTTTCAAGCAAATCCCCGCATGACCGAGATCTAAGGAGTAGGCATATCTGCATCGATATTAGGAATTTCAGCAGTAGGAACCTTATTGGTCTTATCCGCAACATAGCCAAGAACTTGCGCCAAAGCAGCGCGGCCCGCCAAGACGTCCCATTTATCTGGTTTGCCCTTCCATTTAAAGAAGAACACTAGTTTCTCTTTAAGAGTCTCCGGTGGTTTTCCATAATGAAGCATAAAGCAGAAGATCGCTGGAAGATCGTCTTCGGTGATAGAACCACTCTTAATCTGATCCGCAGCAAATTCCAGCAACAAGCCTTTAAACATACTATAGGCTTTCAAAGCCTCTGACGTTGAGATATAGCCGTCTTTATTTTTATCATAACGAGCAAACAACATCTCAATGTATTGAACAACGTGAGGAGCCAAGCTCAGATCGCCCCACTTCACTGTTTTCTTAGAGTTCGGTACATAGCCCGCGGCCTTAAACACATTCGTCAGATACTCATCCAACTCCTCTGTTTTTTCCGCACTTCTCATAAATCTCAAATACTCAGGTGTCGCCACCATATTGTCAGACATTGATTTCTTATAAGATTTTTTAGCACAGTCTAACTTCACCAAAGTTGCATCTACAGGAGTATCTTGATTAGTCAGACAGTCATCACGCAATTCTTTTTTAAGCATGGTGTTGATATTCAAGCCGGACCAAATCATTCCCACGATGTCCGTCATTTCTTGGAATGAAGCCAAAGAATTTCCATCTGCGTGAGCCGTGAACAAGTTGGCATCGCGGAAGCGAGAATCCCCGAAAGAATCATTGTTTTTATCAAGAAGACCCATTTGCACAAAGATCACCTTTAGATCTTTAAAGGCCCCTTGAACTTCTGGCAGGTTCACACCTTTATAGGTATTAATACGATCTAAGTCGTTCGCAAAGGAACGAATCGCCACTCGAGAAAGGGCACGATCAATGTTCAACTGTCGTAAGCTCTTTTGATTGTAAACCGACTGCACTCGGTTTGAGATCACCAAACGGCCTGCGCTATCCACTATTAATGGAGCGGCACTATCGACGACCAAAGAGAACTCTTTCAAGCCCTCAGACAGGGCTTGGGAAATTCCCTTCACCTTTTGACCTTTTTGAATCGTCGCTAACAAATCCTCTGGAGACAAACCTTCAGCGGGCTTCCAGTTTTCAGAAATCTTCGCAATGAAATATTCTGTATCTAGCCAAACTTGAAGCTCTTTACGGACAACTTCAACGGATTCAAAATTGATCGCATTCGGCAGCACACCGGCAATACGATGTTCTGGAGTTACCAAAACATTGTTCACCAAAACTTTAATCACTTGGTCAGCAGCTGTTTGATCAATTCCCTTTGGCAGGAACCCTAATTTGATCAAGTTCTTCGCGATGACGGAAAGCTCGGCTCGAGTGACTTTATTTCCGTCTTTAACTTGAATAAAGTCTTTAAGAATATTCAAAGTTTGATTCGCAAAAATAGACAAGTTGCCAATAGGCTCTGGCTTGTCCCACTTCACTTCTTTTAAGAAGTAATCATAATACAAAAGATCCGTATAGAGGCGCGCACCGAAACCAAATAAGAAACTCCAGTTCCCTTTTTCCAAAGAACCGTTATCACCGCCCAAAATGATTTTCTTAACGTCAATCAAGGTAGGCACATACTTTTCAGCGGCCTTCACCAATGAAGAGTCCGCATCCTTCGCAGGATAAATGTCTTCATAAGCTTTTGCCAACTTAACCAGATCTTTGAGATCGTAGGAACCCTCAACCAGGACTCCCAACTCTCGGCCCGTGGCTTCAAGAATGAATTGAGACTCCATGAAGAACTTCTGAGCTTCATCAGAAGTATAAAGACTTGGATCCCACTCTTGGCCATAGATAGACAAGTAAGGCATGAATCTTTCGATCAACACCTTCAAACGACTGACTTTAAGGCGAGCCGTATTGAAATCATTGGTCGTGAATGAATCTTTGCTGCCACCAAATAGCAACTGCTTAATTTTCATTCCCTCAGCAACTAGATCATTGGAAATTTTAAAATCTGGCCAAACTTTAGAAAGGGTCATTAACAAATCAGTCACTTCCGCACGGGAAACTGTTTGCTCCGGTTTTTGCGCAGTAAGATCTTCAAAAGCAGAAAGGATATCTTCCACAGTGCGCGACAGATAAGCCAGGCGATAACCAGCACCAGTCTCATCCGTGGTCTTAATGAAATAGTGATAACGCAAATATTGTACAAACCCGCGGGAACCTAACAAAGCAAAACGGCGCCACTCATTGGGAGCCACCACGTCCTCGTTACCACCGGCCAAAGCCTTCTTTACCTTCTTAACAACGGGCATGTACTTCTGAAGAGTTCCCCGGAACTCCCAGTCTTCACCGAAGAATTTTGAAAGCTCATCCATGAAAGTGACAAAGTCAGAAAGAGCATAAGTCTGCCCGTTCTTTTCAAAAAGTGTCGCCATGGTGCGAGCAGCTTTTTGTACTGATAAATTCGCCTCTTCAAAATAGGCCATGTCAGTTTGGATGTTGTTCACATGAGCCACGGTCCAATTCATGGCCAAGATTTTCATGTAGGGAGCCAATCCCACGGTCACTTGACGAAACACCTCAAAAGCATCTGCAGCTTTATCCAGCTCCGCGCGCGAAATATAATCGCGTCTACCACCCACCAAAAGCTGCTTGATCTTCATAAACTCAACTTGCAGCTCAGGAGAAATTTTGGTTTTTTTAGTTTTATCGAAGAAGTTATCTTCCAGGAAAGTTGCAATTTCTTGTGATGTATAGCGATCAGATGATTTACCACGAACATATTTCTTAAACTGTGAAACCGCAGATCCCACGCAATTCCACAAAGAGTTCACTTCAGCCACTTGCGCGGTTCCGGCAACGAATTTTTTTACGACAGGAGTCGCCGTCGAAAGACATTGAGTTCCAGAGAACTCATAGACATCGACAGCTGGCGGCTTCGAATCAAAATGAATTCCACATCCAGCAAGAAGAGCCAAAATAGAAACAAGCAAAGAAATCTTCAAGAACGAGATCTTGAAGTTCATTTTAGAAAACATAAGTCATGCCTCCGTAAAAACGGTCGTTGGCGCGGAACTCATTAAGAAAACCTGATTTATCATAATTTTCATCTTGAACTCCCAGGAGATCGCCTCCCATCATCACAGCCCACTTCTGAGTTGGATAATATAAGAATTCGGTATTAATGAGAGTTCCTTTTTGATCATAATCATAAAGCCATTTTAAACGCGTCACAAAAGGACGGCGGAAGAAGGTCGCAACCTGTCCTTCCAATTTGATTTGCACGGCATCAGTAAACTTCATACGAGAATCAAACATCGTAAATGAATCTGGCGATCCATCAGCCGTGATATCTTGAATCCCCCCACCCACGATTTTCAAATATTCAACTTGGACGCCGATAGGACGAGTGAGGATGTTCGCCAAAGAGAAATCGAAAGCTGCCGAGTAAGCTTGAATCGGTTTCAACTTCTGCAAAGACATATCTCCTTCAGGACGTTTTTCCTTCGGGTCGTCTTGCAAATAAGAAATCGAGGTCGTCATGCTGCCAAAAGAATAACCCAAATCCACAGAGCCAATCGCGTGATAAGTCACATCAGGTGTCACATCCACATCGACTTTATTCGCAGAGATATTTTTATAAGCAGCACGTTTTAAAATAAGCTCATTCACAGGCATATAACCGGCAGCTACGACCATCCACGGACCACGTTCTTTGCTGCCTAAACGCCCCATCATCGCTCCGCCCCCGTTTTTCACGAGTTCGAGCTGATCCGGAACATTGAGCTTATAAGAAATAGTATTGATGTTATTATTGAAGTCGTAATCACGGGAAGGCGGACGATACCAACGACTGTAAGAGGCCAAGCCTCCGTTGTCTTACCGAATATCTGGTCCCATTTTAGGGATACTAATCGCTGTCCCGAAAGCCATGATCTCCCAGCCGTGGGTATTATAATCTAAGAAAAGACCTGTTAGACCTTCCTCTTCAGGACGAAGCGCATCGAGAGCATAGACCGGTTGCCACAGTCCTAAGTTCCAACGATGATCGACTTCGCTCCAGTCCTTTTTCTTTCTTCCCAATGAAGCTTTGAATTTGTCTCCACGAGTGGCCATATAAGCCTCGTGGACCATGACATGGGATTGACCTTTACTGAAGAAGGTTCCCCCTGAAGTATCAGCTCCAAAATCGAGCCATGGTGTTTCTTTAAGAACGGACAGACGAGCCGAAAGAAGTTGGCTGTAGGTCAAACCGGGAGCATCAGGCAAAGCCGTTAAGTACTGCATCCCCTCAATACGGATTTGACCATAGACTTGCGCAGGTTTAGACGAAGAAGAAGACTCCTCATCAACCGGATATTGAAGAACACTTGATCCTTGAGCTCTTGGTAATTTCAAGCTCGAGGTCTCGGCCTTCGATTTTGGTGTGACAACCATACTGAAAAGCACGGCTGCGAGATATGTCTTTCCCCTCACATATTCCTCTGGCTATAAGTCCAGGAGGTAGGAAACAAGAATTGGCCAAGGGAGTCAACGGGGCCCTGTGTCCAAAAGGCCTCAGATCAAATATAGAGGTATTTCAGGTAAAAAAACCTGTCCCTGTTTGAAAAACTTTCCCCAATAAATCTGCTAGTTAACAGCGCTTTTTAGAGCAAGTGCTCGATCAACCATTGGGGGTCATCAACAGGGATATCGTGCCCTGACCATGAGTGCATAGCTGCCTTCAGGCTCCAGCCTTCCGCGATCTTTAGTGAACAGCGAGGTGACACCAAACGATCGCCATGACTTCCGATAATTTTCACATCTCCCGGAGCCTCTTTGGGAAACCGATAGCGCGAAGCGGCCACAAGTTGGCGCAGAATATTTGTTATCCGCACCGGGTTTTGCTTGGAATACTCGATCATCGCTCCGATTTCGGCTTCGCGACGTTCATGACTGTTCGTCACCATTTCCAGAATTTCCCGTTCCCATTTTTCCGCGCTGGTATCAATGGCCAAACGCAAAGAGGGCAAATAATTTCTAAGACGATAGCGATCGTAGAAAGGTGAAAAACCGGAAGAGCTGGTGCAAACTAGAACAGCCCTTTGAACTTCGTGAGGAAACTCTCGCATCCACTCGACGGTGATCATGGCCCCCAAAGATACAGCCAAAATGTTGAAGGGTTTGCCGTCCTTTACAAATTTTGAATGTTCGCGAAGATCTTTAACAAACTCAGCAATCGAAAGTGGGCTTTGTTCTGCGAAGCGCTCCCCGTTTCCTTTGAGATCTAAGAACTCAAATTCATCATTTGGAAAGTGCTCTTGAATTTTGTGAGAGAAGCTTCCCCAATGTCCACGACCACGAGCAAGACCTCTTAGTAAAATCCATCTTTTAGGACTTGGCATACCACAGCTCCGTTGCTTTATTTTCAAACTCAATCGTTTTCTGAGGAGTTAATCCCGTCCATTCTTCCGAAGAGCTCACCGCACGGATCAAGAACTCCATCAATGTGTTATGACGACGCAGAGTTCGTTTGTGACGATGGCCAATCAAAGGATTGAACGGACCGTCGGGTCTGAATATTTGCCAAGGATTTTTCTTCAGCCACATCCATGAACCCATTTCTAAACACAAAGGTAAGAAGTGCTTACCGCGCTCTAGCCCGCGATGTTGATCATACAGATAATCCCATAGATCTCCGTGGGTCGTATAAGTTCCCGCCTGCGGCTCAATACGATAAAAGTGATGGGGATACGTGCGATCAAGGAGCTGCTTGAAAGAATATAATAAACCCAACTCTGGGAATGGCTTCAAAGTTTTTGCATACGGAAACCACAGACGGTCTTGCAAACCAAAACCTGAATGCGAATCCACGGTGATCGCTAATTTACTATCGCGAATTTCATCTTGGACCCCGCGGATCATGGCTTGGGATTCAATCTCCATCGGATGACCCAACTCTCCTCGGTACCACGGGATTTTATTGGTGTAGCGATGGCCACCTAATAACAAAGGAGGACCATCGGCATCCACTGGTGCATTTCGCATCAGATCCACACCGCGAGGATTGCTGCGTGTCTTACGATAAATACCGATAGGATTCACTGTGGGAATAAAAAAGATACGGATGTCTTGCAAAGTTCTTTGTAAACTCTTGTCCCACAAAACAAGCTCTGAAAAAGAATTCAATAAGGCAACGCTGACCTGCGCACCGATGCGTTCTAGACCATGGACTCCGCCAACGAAACCCAAGACCGGAGCTTCGGGATCCGTAGAGCCAAAAGACAATTTATAAATTGGAAAACGCAAGTTGCCATTTTTTCCAGTGACTTCACTGTAAGCTAACACTTCCGATCGCACGGCTGAGCCTAGGATGGAGATTCGTTGCTCAATTTGTTCGATTTCTAGAAGTAAGCTCATGGATGCTATTGTTGGCGATAACTTCTCTACCTCCAAACATTAACGCTCACAGCCATACCCTTCCATTTGCTCGACCTCCCCAAGAAAGGTAATCTTGGGACCAACAGGAGATTTGATATGATGAGTCTTGAAACACTTTTGGACAAAATGTGGGTTGATTACTGCCAACTCAATCCATCCGCAAAACGCATTTATGACCTTTTCGTTGCAGAAGGCGAAACCGTCTTGAATGATCATATTGCTCTTCGCACATTCAATCACCCACGTTTGGGAATTAAATCTTTGGCGAAGCAGTTCTTAAAGCTCGGCTACGTCGAAGCGCCACAAGAATACATCTTTACAGAGAAAAAACTTTACGCAAAACACTTCGAACATCCGAATGAAGAAATGCCGAAGATCTTCATCAGCGAGTTAGAGCTTGAAAAAGTTTCTCCTTTCGTGCGCGAAACGATGACGAAATTGATCGAAAGCATTCCTCAATCGTTGATCGACAGTGAAACCTTCGCCATGTGCGGGCGCCCTTGGGATATGAGCCACGCCCTGTACACCGAGCTTGCGAAAGAAAGTGAATACGCTTCTTGGGTGGCAGCTTATGGCTTCCGTCCGAACCACTTCACAGTGAATATGAATGCTCTTAAAAAGTTTGACGAAGTCACTGACCTTAATAGTTGGTTGAAGAAGAATGGTATTGTGCTGAACGCCTCTGGCGGAGAAGTTAAGGGCACACCTGCTGACTATCTAGAGCAAAGCTCTACGATGGCTTCGGAAATTCCAGTGAAGTTTAACGATGGCACTTTCAATATTCCTGGTTGCTACTATGAATTTGCTAAGCGCTACAAGCTGGATAATGGAAAGTTTTATCAGGGCTTCGTGGCAAAATCTGCTGACAAGATCTTTGAAAGTACTAATAAGCAGAAATAACTTTTTAAAAAGAAACGATAGCATAATGAAAAAACCGGAAGAGATCCTTCCGGTTTTTTTCTTTCAATTTCTATCAAATATTTCTAGGCAACTTTTTTAATCAGATGATGAAGTGTCTCTTGATCATTTTCTTGACCTTTCCAACCTGGATGAGCTTTCAAGAAAATATTCACCAACTGTGAATCAAATTGTGTTCCGGAACAACGCTTTAACTCTTCGTAAACAACTTCATCTGGAAGTCCTTTACGATAAGCTCGTGTCTGCGACATCGCATCGTAGGTGTCGACCACCAAAATTATACGGGCTAGTACTGGAATCTCATCACCTAATTTTTTATCAGGATATCCGGCTCCATCGACGCGTTCGTGATGGCCGCGAATTCCCGGAAGAATGCCCGCAAAGAAATTGTGCTTCGCTAAGGGCTGAACGATTTCTTCACTCAAAACAGGATGACTTTTCATAATCGCAAGCTCTTGCTCATCGAGCTTTCCGGGCTTGGCGATGATGCTTTGAGAAACACCCATCTTGCCAATATCATGAAAGAGGCCGGCGAACTCCGCCAGTTTTTGTTCGTATTCGTTAAGTCCTGAATCGCGAGCAAGCTTGCGAGACATCTCACCCACACGGCAGCAATGCGCGTAGGTCACTGGATCAACGATTTTCAAAGCTTGCATAAGAGCTTGAGCGGACTCATAGGCCCACGCAGGAATATCTCCCCAGCTTGATGACATTAGATCCCCTTTCATTCCCCAATACACTTGTCGGATTCCCATTAAACAAACTTTACTGCGGGCCTTGGACCAGAGGCCCGCTGGGATTTAGTCCTGTTTCATCCAGGGACAACTTAAAGTTGACATGGCCACCACAGATTGAAAAACTTTAAGCTAGCCAATAAGGATCAATATGAGACAGATCAAACATCTAGCATCCCCACTTCTTGTCCTTGCTGCTTTTTTCAGTTTCTCGACAGCGGCACAAGCTCAAAAGATCAAGGTTCGCAAAGTTCAGGGCAATAAAGCCATTGTTGAGTTCACGGGCACTCTGAATCCGGGAACAACTTACGAGTTGATCTCCCCTGATGAGTTCGGCGAAGAGTCTTCTTCGAACAATCGCAAATACTTGGTTGGCTTGGACTTCAATTTGGCCAATACGAAATCAGATGCTGCCAATTCAGTGAACGTTACGAATATTGCCTTGGCGGCTCGTTTTGGTTGGAACTTTGGAAGCTTTGAAGTGGGACCTGTTGTTGCGTACAGTTCCACCATCGCTAGCGTGACCTCCTCAACATACAAGGTGGGTGGCTTTGTTGATTACAATATGATCTCGAATCTTCCTGGAGAAGCTTTTCTGTACGGCTTAGGTGCCATTGGCAGCTTCGGGCAGCATGATCCTGGCTCGACAACGATTGTTGATGATTTCAAGTATGACTTGATCGAAGTTTTCGTGGGGCCATTTGTGAAGTGGTTCCCGACCGGTGGTCCTTATGGTTTCAGATTGGATGCGGGTTATGTTTATCAAAGACAGAATTCCACCACTTTGGGAACAACGACTGTCTCTGGGTTTGCTTCTTCGGTCGGACTGCTCGCTTACTTTTAAGCTTCTTGCCATCGAATCAATAAAAAAAGCCGCATTGTGATGCGGCTTTTTTTTAAGTTCTGACTTTCCAAACTTGAAAATACAGCATCGTCAAAAATAGAAATCCAGATGTGATCACTGGAATTAAAAAACCTCCGTGCCCAAGCGAACTAAACACAAAGGCTCCAAAAACAGATCCCAAACCAAAATGAAAAATAATGCCCATCCTCATCAAGGTCGCATTCTTTTCGTTGTCCATGGATTCATCTAATTTTCTGCGATTCAAAAGACGCATCAAACCAAGACCCAAGTCTGTGGTAATTCCCGTTAAATGAGTTGTGCGAATGACTGACTTTGAAACCGTGGCAATGGTCCCATTCTGAATTCCACAAATCAAACACAGGAAAATTAGCAGTGTGTAGTCCCTTGACGCCTCCAAAGGTTCACCAAATTTTCCAAAATATCCTAATAGACCTGCCCCCGCGACAAAGGAGCACAGAAGAAAAATAAGTCCAAAAGTGATGTAGTATTTTGGCTTCTTATGCAGCTTCAAGCGAATGTCGACCAGTTGGCCACTGAGCATCGCGCCAAACAAAAAGAACAACGGCACCACCAACATCCCGATCGCATGCGAAGCTTGTTCTTTTTGACTGAGTTCAAAACCAAAGAAGGTCGCAAAACCTGTCACATGGGAAACAAAGCGATGACAGGCCATGAAGCCGCCAATATTTAAAAGCCCCGCCTGGAATGCCATAAGCATCCAAATCGCAATATTACTTTTCGTGTAGTGGGATATAGATTCGTTTCCGTAAAGCATGACCCAAAATTCCTTAGAAGCCCTTGCAGGAATGTATTGACCTTCCTTGCCTCTGCTATAGGAATATTCTATGCCAAATTCTTTTGCGGAAGAACTTTATTATGCAAGTCTAGCCTCTCTGGACCGCGCTCTTATGAGCTGCACAAAGGTTTTATCGAGATGAAGCCGCAGGACTCGAAGGAAAGTGTCGACATCCTATCTGAGGAATTTGAGCAGGCTCCTAAAATTCCCGCAGAGTTTCTGGAAAAACTTAATCAGTCTTTCATTAAGTTCGGAACTCAATCGTCTCTGTCCCCGGTGGATGATCTCGAATTCGACAAAATACTGCCTCCACTTCATCGTTTTCTCTCCCCTGTGCAGTGGACTTCTATCAATGTCGCCCAGCTTATTGCCAAGTGGATCAGCCCCTATAAAAACAAAAAATTTCTGGACGGAGGCAGCGGTGTCGGCAAACTCTGCATCCTTTTAAGATATCTTACCGAACTTGAGATTCACGGTGTCGAACAAAGACAGAGCCTTGTAAAAATCAGCCAAGAAATCGCCACAACCAACGGACTTACAGATCTTTATTTTGAAGCGAAGAACATTCAAGATGTCGTCTTTGCTGATTACGACATCATTTATCTCTACAACCCTTTCCAAGAGCACGTTTGCTATTCCGAAACTTTGCTTATCGATAAAACCATTGAGTTGGATAAAAAATATTTCCAGGAATACACCGCCAAAATTTTCCAAGAATTGAAAGTTCTAAAACAAGGAAGCGTTTTGATCACCTTCCACGGATACGGCGGTAAGGTTCCCAAAAATTGGACTTTGAAATACAACCAATTCATTGAAGGAGGATTTCTTTCGATGTGGGTCAAAGACTAATCTCGAAACAGAACCACAATCATCAAAACAGATTCGCGTGACGTAGTGACACGACCAATTGACACGGTGTAGACGCAAAAAAGAAGCAGGCACCCTTTCGGGAAATAAAAAACCCCGCAGTTTTGGTGCGGGGTTTTTAGTTTTATGAATTAAAACTTCTTGAGTAGAGAAGACTACCAGTTGAAGCTTGATTCGTCGTAGCCCCATCCAGCAAGAGCTTTTTTGTACATGCCCTTCATGAATTTTTGAGCTTGGTAAGGTTTCAAACCCAAAGCTGTTGCAGAACGGTTTGTAACGTCTTGCATGCCAGAGTTGTCACCCAAAGAAAGATCTTTTACTGCAGCCAAAGCGTCAGAGAACTGAACACCGAATACTGCTTTAAAAGTTTTATCCATGTCTTTTTCAGAAGTTGTACCGCGTTCAGCAGCAGCAACCGCCCAAGAGTTCAAAGCAGAAGCAACTGCAGTCGCTTTGTCTTGTTTGAAGCCATAGTCTTTTACAAGTTTATCAGCAGCCATTTTAACAATTTTCTTGTTTGATTCAGAATTCAAAGCAGCGAAGTTTGAATCAGAAGCAGAGTTTGAACCTTGTTCGTTGATTGCTTGACCGTAGTTACCAGCAGTGTTGTTTGCAGAGTAAAGAACTCCGTTTTTACCCAACCAGTAAGTACCGTTGTTTACATTTTCCCAATAGAAACCAGTCGTGCCTACGCCGATAGAAGTTCCACCAACATAACCAGCGAATTTGCTAACATCAGCATAATACTGGAAGTGTCCCAAATCGTCGTAAACTGCTGCTTTACCATTGTTATCGAATTTAACGTACCAAAGATCATCTGAACCCGTATTGTATTTGTTGTAATCTGGATCAGCTGTTACTTTAATTCTTTGGCCAGTTGATGTAGAGAATGTGCAACCAGGAGTTGCTTCTTGTCCCTTACAAACATCGCCGTAAACTGTTTGGTATGGATAGTAGATAACTTGACCGCCACCGCCGCCGCCACCACCGCCTCCGCCGCCACCACAGGCTGCGAATCCAGTAACTACCGCTGTCGCTAACAAAGCTCTTAATACATTTTTCATATGATGGTTCCTCCCCATAATCATTTTTGTTTTAGTAACCTTTAGTAACTTCACTTCTAGTAACTTAATTTCACCCGCAGGATTTTATTCCCGCAGAAGTAGTCGAACGAGTGGGCCCCTTGTACCCCTTCAAACACCGGAGTGTCGAGGGGTTTGCATCCCGCTTGGGACTTAAATCTCAAGCGCGCCGGTGACACCAGTTCAACCGCAGTTCCATCCTTTGCAAAAACCGGTACCAACATTTTGACACCACGACTGAGCCCTGAAGTCTCTGTTGTAAACAGTGCTGGCAGCTTGCTTTTCGCGTCGCGCGAGTCACTTAGCGTCAGTGGGTTATAAAGTGCCGTCATCAGACTGGCAGGGAAGAAAGTATAGCGCTCCATGCTCTTACTTAAAACGCTTCCATTTATAAGATCGTGATACTCAATTTCCGAGTTCGTAAGGACAAATGCACCCTTACGATTTTGCCCTGCGAAAGCCGCTCTGACGCGCAATGCGGAGTCAAATTGGGACCGTTGTGCTGCGAGTTGCTGATCCAATAGCTCCCAGTTCTTGTTATCGAATATCGACAATCTTTGCTGACGATTTAGTCCCTCACCGAACCAAAAGCTACCTGCATATTCATCATTGCTGTAATCTAACGATTTCACTGCGCCGACAAGAGTATCCAAAATATTGCGGTAAGTGTCTTTGTTCGTGAATAAATCCAGCTCCATAAAGTTCTGAACTTGGCCGTTAATAACCTCAGCCACCGCAAAACTATATAAATAAGAAGGCTTTGCATCTGAGCCCTGATTCTTCGCCAAAAGAACCGGCACACGCCCCTGGGACGCCTGCTCTTGGCGTGGTTGAATCACGTCGATAATTTTATAACCTTGATACTCTTCAATGGCCTTCAATTCATTTTTTTCATTCAAATAATAGAAACGCATTTTAGAAGCTTCATTATTGTCGGGGTTTTCCCAACGATCACGAAGCTTGCGAACTTTAGCTGGATCTTTACCCGCCCCAACCCATGCAGGACGCTTGGTATTACCCACCTTCTGCCAGAAAATCTCAAAAGGCATTTGTGCAACGTCGCTTTCATAGCGGAAGCTTTCCAACAATTTCATTCTGTTATCGAAAACAAAGAAGCTGGTCGGAGAACTGGTCGCATTGTCGTCATCGCTCTTATCTTCTAAGACACCCAAAACGTAATCGCTTTGACCATCGCCATTCATATCCATACGAGCCATCACCTGCTCGTTGAAATTGTCAGAGTTGCCATCAATGCGGATTTTTGTACCACCCACAGTTGTGTAAGAGTCGTTGCCTTGATTTCCAGCCAACCACAATTGCCATTTGTTTTTATCTTGAGCGACAACAAAATAATCACGAAGCTCTGGATGACCATCTAAGTTTTGATCCACTGGCATAAAGGACGTACGAACACCCACTGGCATGCCTGAGATATTCAATGCTTTGATATCTGAAGCTACGGTATCTGGATTGATCGCAACAGTGACTTCGTTTTCAAAGACATAACGGCGAGATGCTTGTGAATTAACGCTGACATCTACTGTTAAATCCAACTCACTTGGAATGCGGGACTGTGAAGGATCTTGAGTATCAACGATTTGCATCGACACTACAAAATTTCTTTCTTCACCCATTTTCCATGCTGCAGGGTAAGGAGCCGCCTCTTTAATACCTGTGATCCAAGGACGAACCGCCTCGGGGTGAGGTTTCAAGAACTGAGCATTCATTTTTACTTGAGAAATATCAACGGCCTGCCATTTGTTCGCAAAAGAAATCTGATAGCTCAAATT
>CAZPYX010000036.1:0-28032 GCA_964590635.1 uncultured Bdellovibrio sp. | reverse complement strand
TCGAGGTCTTCTTTTTTATCCAAATACATTTCAAAAGCGTTGGTCGCTTTCAAAACATTTTCAGAGTACTTCGGTCCAAGCACTGAAAGATCTAAGTCAATTTGACGAAGTTTTTCTTTATCTGCATCAGAAAGCAAAGCTCCGTTGCGAGTGAATGAAAGATAAGTTTTTTCCAACAGGCGAGTTTGCTCGCCATTCAATTTGAAAGCCGCACGATTGTCGTAAACTGCTTTTACGCGAGCAAAGACTGCTGGATCCAAAGAGATATCAGAAGAAAGTGCTGTAAGCTTTGGATAGATATCTTTCGCTAAGGCTTGCAAAGCTTCATCGGCATTGGCCACTTCAAGGTTGCCATAGGTCAGAGCGATTTTTTCAGCCAACTCAGAGGCCGCTTCAAGAGCCACGATCGTGTTTTCAAAATCAGGAGTCGCTGTGTTCGCTTTAATTTTAGCGACATTGTTTTTTGCAACTGTGATCGCTTCATCAAGGGCCGGAAGGTAATGTTCAACTTTGATTTGATCAAAAGGAACGGCTTCGTCTTTGGCTGTGAATTTTGTTAAAAAGGGATTGTTGGAAGACATAGAGAAACACTCCGCTGTTAGAGGGAAAACACTTATTTTTTATCCCTCGAAATAGCAGGAAAATAAAGGCTTGATTCGCTCAGGCAAAGCCTGAGCGGGGAAGTCTGTGCGCGTTGACGGAAATTATCGAACGGGGTTCATAATTTGAATGTGAAATCGCTTAAAATGGAAAGGGCCTTCGAGGTTTTGATACTTCGAAGGCCCATGATTAATGCGCCGTATTGGACCGGTAAAAACCGGTGAGAAGAGGCGCGCTTCTCGATTTACCAGTAACTAGTACCCGTAGCCGTAATTGTTATATCCATAGCCGTAGCCAGGATTGAAAGCCTGATTGGGATTAATACAGACTCCCAAATTCGATCCACCGATCACTTGGCGGCAAGTCGCCCCTGCACCGCAAGAGTTCGCTTGATCTAAAAGACAGCTTTGGGTCAAATTTCTATTGCATGAACCTTGGTTCGGAGAACCAGGAATGTTCGAGTATTGTGGTTGGTTATTTACAGAACCGCCACCGCCCCAACCTGTGAAGCCTCCACCGAACACCATGAAAACTGTGTAGTTGTAAACGGGTTGTAAGAACTGATTGCTGATGCAACCAAGACCCATCGAACCGTTATATGCAGGAGAATATCCAGACGGACAGCCACAGAATCCATATTGATTGAAGTAAGTCGAATAATTGTATTGAGTCGATCCATAAGGATAAGAATACGTTGTCCAGCCTGAGTAGTTCGCATAGGCACCCGTATTACAAACCGTAGAACCGTTAATACAACGCATGTCATTCGGAGTGACTGCGTAGCCGCCACCTTGACCAGTAGAGTTGCCACCTTTATCTGCGCAGGCCGCAACAAAAAGCGCAAAAAGAATGAATACGAGGCGTTTCATAGGGGCTCCTCCAAAAGGGCCATTTCCTGAACCTTTAAATAAAAAGTCTTCCACAGGGCTTCAATATTCCAAGTTTCATGCCCTGCCGAGAATTTCTCAAAAGGGGATAAATTCGTTCTCAGAGGTATTTTCTTTAAAAGCAGTGACCAAAAGGGGCACCCTGCGCCGCAGAAGGCTGTTTTTCAGAGGCAGGGGTATCTGGCGTTTTTCCTGGAGCGAGAGACTAAGCCATGGCACTCTTTAAGAGAGAAATCGAAAGGAATCGATTATGAAATTCATCACGCTTTTTACAGCACTCTTATTGGCAGTTCCAACATTTGCAGCCGTCACGCAAAAACCTGCAGCACCCGTGGTTCCCAAAATTCTTTCTGGAACCGGCGCTACTTACGGTGGCCTTGCTGGCTCTGGTTTCACTCTTTTGGATTTGCGTCGCAGCTCTGATAAAAAAATTGAAAGATTGGTTTTTGATATCGGTGATAAATCAGGCGCGATGATGCGTGGCTGGCCGGGGTATTACCATGCAGAGTTGAAAGACAATCCTCAACGTCTGGTTATTGATTTTGCGCAAATGCCGAATTCGCGTTTGAATCAGGTCGCCATGACAGCACGTTTGAAAAATTCTATTGCTGTGACTAGCACAGTGATGAGCCTTGAGCCCGTTGATAATTCTTTGAACCTGACGATGGATTTGAAAAAGAATACCAAAGTTCGAGTCTATCAGGTGATGGGAAAAGCTACGACAAGCAAAGTCGTCGTGGATTTGATCACGGAGTAATTGATGCTTTTTCAACGACTTCTTCCTTTGGCTTTGGTCTTTTTATCAGTTTCCGCAGAAGCGCGAATTTTTGATCTCACCCGCGATGGCGGTGCCGCTTACTTCGGATTCACAGGAGGACCTTCGTCAGTGGGGAAGTCGGCTTTTGAAAATGAAGCGGGCACGTCAGTTACAATTCCTAACGAAGTGAAATATAACTATTCAGGTGAATTTGGATACGTCTACTCAAAATCAGCGGCGAGCATCCGCTTCGGTTTCGAATTTCTCAAACCACAGAGCCTGAACAATCTAGTCGGCAACAATGGCAGCGCAGATCTTTACTCTGAATCATCAGACATCTTGGGTTATGCGCCAAAAATCACTTTCGATATTAACTTACGCGCTACCAGCGAAAGCCGTTCATTCATTTCAGCATCCGTTGGCTACGCGACTATCACAATGAAGAATAGCTACACACTCACGGCCGCAGGTCAGGCTGCTTATCCGGGTATGGATGCAAACATGGAAGCCAAGGGCACAGGTATTCTTTATGGAGTATCCGTTGGTCACGAAAATTTCTTAACGGATACAACGACGATTGTTTTCGAACTAGGTTATCGCCGACTCAATATCACAGATCTCAAATACACTCGCAGTGGCAATTACTTCGGAACCGCTCATAATGACGGCGACGCTGTATTGAATAACGGCGCCCAAAGAGAAATCGACCTTTCAGGGGGATTTCTTGGTCTGAGCTTCCGCTTCTACATGTAGAAATCGCAAGAATTTCTCGCAGGACTTTCATCCATATCCACAACTCATGGTGGATCACGGACCACAATTTAACTGGACGGTTTTGGCAAATTGTTGAGCACTAACAGCCCACCTATAACATGAATGTGCGGGGCACCGGTCTTTATGGAGTTTGACTTTGTCGTTGAAAAATCTTTTTCATTTTTGAATCGGAAATAATCACCTTGCGACTCATGATCAATTGCAAACTTTGGGTAGGTTCTAAGAGTCAAAAAGATAGGTGTAATTAGTGAAAATCAGATCAAAATTTATTCTCATAGTTACTCCTTTATTTATATCTGCCTTGGTTGCGGTATTCGCCTTCAATGTGGCCATTTTTAAGAGCGATAAAATCGCCTATGTGTTTGCGACGACCCTGGAAAACACAAAGGCCGAGTCGGAAGTTGTTGAGGCGGAGGTGCGAGCCCGACGGCCGCTCTTTGAACTTTACACGGCTTCCTTCGATTTTGCCCAAAAGAAGTTTTCGCCGTTTCTTAAGGGCCAGTTACAGACGAATGAAACTGTTCAGTATCTCGAGATTGCGGAACGCAATGGAACCAGATTGGACAGTGTTGGTTATCTGTCCACGGATTTGGGACCTGATTTTCAATTGATTCGGCAGGCCTTGGGTTCATCAAGTTCCGCTGCAAATAAAACCGAAATACGTTTTTTTAAGGCAAGAAAAGATCTGTGGGTGGTAGTTCAACCCATTGCGGTGAAAGGCTATATCCCCGAAAATTATCTGGCGATCGCGGTTTTTAAAAACAGTCCGTTTAAAGACCTGATTAATAAACCGCGCAGCTTCGATTTGTTCTTGGTGGATAAATCCGGTCACTTGCTATCGGAACCCGAAGAAGCGGTGAATGATTTATCTGGCCAATTGGTGCAGAAAAAATTAAGTGACATCATTGACAAGAAATCTTCTTCTACCCAGGAGATATCTTATGAAAAGAATCAGTTTCTGGTAGCGTGGAGTCCGACAGCAGAGACCAACTTGGGATTTATTGCGGTCACTTCAAAAAGTAAAGCCACCAGTGCCATTCAGAAAATGTTTAAGACTTCACTCGGGTTGCTATTTATCCTGATAGCGATTGGCTTGATTGTGATTCTTGTCATGACGACCCGATTGACGAATGGAATCGAACTTCTTACAAACTGCATGACTTTGTTTTCTTCGGGAAAGATGGATATCAAAAGTCGGATCAAGTCGAAAGATGAAGTCGGAGTGATGTCCAAGGTGTTCAATCAGATGACGGACAAAATCGTCGATCTAGTTCAGCAAACAGCGGACAAAGCACGCATGGAAAGCGAGCTGGATACTGCGAAGTCTGTGCAAAAGCGTTTTCTTCCACAGCCTCAAATAGAAAATGACTGGTTTAAGATCATCGGTTTTTATGAACCGGCTAGTGAGTGTGGCGGTGATTGGTGGTTTCATACCCACGACGAGAACTCCTGTCTTTTGATGATCGGAGATGTGACGGGACATGGAGTGGGATCTGCGTTGTTGACCAGTTCTCTCAGAGCGGGGGTCGCGGCTTTACGGGCCAGTCCAGACATGCCATTGAAGGAATATGTTTCAACACTCAACAGGGTGATCTACGATACCGCGCAAGGAAATCAGATGGCCACATTCTTCGTGGCCAAGCTGAATCTTCTGACCGGAGATCTGGAGTACGTCAATGCCAGCCACAATCCTCCGTTGGTACGTGTGCGCCAGGACTCAGGTGAGTATGAGAACGTCTTTTTACATGAGATTTCGGGATCCAGACTTGGAGAGAAATATAATTCCACCTACACGTCTCATAGTATTCGTATAACGGAAAACAGTTTGCTGTTCTGTTTTACCGATGGCCTCTTGGAATTCCAGAACGAGAAGGGACGAATATTTGGGGAAAGAAAGACTTATAAAGCTATTGAACGTTCGTTTCAAGAGCCCTATGAGCCTGAAAAATGTCAGATCAATTTGTTAGAGGAGTTCAGTGCTTTCAGAAAAGAAAGGCCCTTGGATGACGACCTGACGTTCTGCTTTTTGCATTTCAGAAAGAACAAGCCAGATCAACAAGGTCATAGCCTGGGGAATTCAGAAAGACTGTGAAAAATCGGGGTCAGATCTCCTTTATTGTTGGGCTTTCTGTTTTAGGACTTTGTGGCGTCTATTTAATTCTGTCTGCTGTCTCTGGAGATATTCTGGGCTCATTGGTCAATCAAAGGCAGGCTCATTATGATGGTTCCGTAAAAAATACGATTCACGATGTACGCTTGCGTTCACGACGAGATATTTCCTGGAAGGATGTTTCAGTTCAGACGGGATTGAATTTCGGAGATCAGATTTTCGTCGGCAGCCAGTCTTCCGCTGAAGTTCAATTGGATGGGATGGGATTGAGACTTTCTGAAAACAGTCTTTTTGAGATGGAAAAGAGTTCGCAAAGTTCCGAACTTCATCTGTCCTATGGAAAACTGAACATCAATTTGGATCAGCAAAAGACCGTGGCTTTGAAGATTGGTCAGGAACAAATTCAGATCAACGGGCAGGGAACAGAGCTTTTGGTGAATCGTTCCAAGGATTCAAAAGAAGAACATCTGGGACTGTCTGCTTTAAAAGGGAGTGCTTCTATTAGTACAGCATCGGGCGAAAAGCTGGAAGCCGGTAAAGATGGTTTTCTTATGCTCACGGCCCGGCCAGGTCAAAAGATAGAGGTGCAAAAATTCGCTCTTTCAGCGCAGCCTCTTAGTCGAAAATTTTTCCTGCAAAAACAGAAGGCACGCTTTGCTGGAAAGATCGACAGTCAACTGAGCGATGTCATGATGGAAATTTCCTCCGACGAGAAATTTGAAAAAGTGGTCTCCACGAAATCTATTAAAGAGGGACAGGACTTCTGTGAACAGGAAGTGCCCGCAGAACCTGGAAGATATTTTTGGCGTCTGCGTGGACGTACTGAAAGCGGACTGATTATGCCCACCTCGAGTGAGGCCTTCTATGTCGTCGATTTGCGTCCTTTGAAAGTTCTTAATCCATTTTTAAAATTTCAACGACCGGGAGTTTGGAGTGCTGATCTAGTTTTGGAAGAGATCGATCAAGCTGAAAGCTATGAAATTCAAATTTCAAAGAGCCCTGAATTCTCTGACGTATTTATGGCTAAAAAAAGTAAATCCGCTACGGTTCGTTTGGATTTTGCCAGAAGCGGGGACTATTTCGTTCGGGCAAGATACAGATTTCCTGTCTTGGAAACACTTCCTCATTGGTCTGAAATTGTGGCACTCAAGGTTCCAGAGCCTCCTCCTGTTCAGATCACCAGTCCCAGTTATCAGTTCGTCAAACCGGGAGTTTGGGCGGTCGAATTCAATTTGCAAAACATAGATCAAAATGAAGGTTATGAAGTTCAGTTTTCAAAAGACGCGAATTTTTCAAAGACCTTTCAGGATTTGATCAGTCAAACTTCGCATGTCAGAATGGAGATTCCAGAACACGGTAAGATATTCTTAAGAACTAAGTATAAATTCAGGCCCGAATTGAGTCAGCCTGTATGGTCAGAGGCAGTCTCTACAAACATTCCGCCACCACCCATTCCACCTCAGATTGTTGGTAGCCGCAGCAGGGCTAATAAGATCAGTTTGAAGTGGACCAGTGAAAGTCCTTTTACAACTTATCAGATCCGAGTCTCTGACAGTGAGAAGTTCAGTCAAGCGAAGGTTCTTGCACAGAGTGATAACCTCATCGAGATTCCTGCCAAAGTGGATAAGTTTCAGTACGCCCAAGTCGCTGGATATATGAAGGACGGTCAGTACAGTGAGTGGAGTGAAACTTATCTGATTCCGGCGGTTATTGATAAAATCAAAGTCAATGACTTGGCAATGTTGCGCAAGAAGATTCCACGTGTAGATCCACATTCAAAAAATCAACTGAAGGTTTCCTGGGACAATGTGGATTTTTTAAAAAAGGAAAAAGACTTAAAGTTTCTAGTCGAACTTTCAGACAATGTAGAATTAACGAAGCCCTTGCAGCGCTCTTTGGCTTCCACAGAGACCACCTTCGATCTTGAAAATTTGAAGCCGATGTACTTTAGAATCAGACCGGCAGCAGATGCTCGGAAATATTGGACTGAAGCTTCTGACACTTTAGAAATCCTTCCTCCGGCAATGCCGGGGCTGGAGGAACCTGTGGTCACATTTCCAAGGAATCATGAAATGATTCTGCTCAGCCCTGGGAATGCTCAATCTGAAAAATCACATTTATACTTGAGTTGGAAATCGGCCAAAGGGGCCGAGGGCTATGAAGTGCAAATGGCAACTGATAAAGAATTTAATAAGGTTGTTAGCAAAGAAGAGGTCAAAGAGACACATCTACAAATACCCAAAGCGATTCCCAAGGGAGTTTACTTTTGGCGGATTCGCAGCTTTCACTCCTGGGCAGAATCCGCGTGGAGCAATACTCAAGAATTTAAAGTGATCTATGAACAGACGAAATAACGGGTACAGGCTTTTTAAATATTTCGTTGTTCTTATCCTGACTCTGGTGCCAGGAAGGGGCTTAGCGCAAAGTTTGATTTCGAGAATGAAGGTGCAAACCAGATCGCAGAGTCAGATGCTGGGGATGATTAACTATTTTCAGATGGATTGTCTGAAGCTGATTCGTCCTCCCTCTGAAGTGTTTCGCTTTGTCGAGATCTATCGTTCTCCTATAACGGATGTCATGCAGGTCCGGATTGTCGGGCAAACCAAGGACCCTTCAGAAATTAATATTGGTGTCGATCCGTTTATTTTTGAAAATCAAAAAGGTGAGAAAAGACTTCTGAAGTTTGATGCGAAAGATCTTGAGATTGTTACCGATGACAAAGGTTCCTTCGCATTTTCTTTTTCCATCAAGGCCGGGGACAAGATTGTGATCCCGATTTTAGTCATCCAGGGGATTGAGAAAAAATATGACTTGATCATTGAAACCGATGCGGAAGGGAAGTTGAGGAAAGCTTTTGCTGAGCCTCTCATGGAGTTTGATATTGTCAAACAGTTCTGTCCTCGTCGTCGTGTCTCTGGTGGAGTGGGGGTTAGCTTTTATAACAGCAAGCAAACTTTTTCCGCGGTCTCTGGAGAATTTTCTAATAGCTCCACTTATTATCCTTCCTTTTTTGTTCAGGCGAATTTGCGCCGTACACCCAATAAGTATATTGGGATTTTTGCAAGTTCGGCTTGGGGAAGAGCGTTGACTCAGAATGTTCTTTTGTCGGACATGAGTTATCGCTGGAATTTTTTGGCTGTCATCGAGGAAAGTCGCAAACAGGATTGGATCTTTTCAATTAAAGAACGTGTGATTCATCCCTATTTTCGCTATGGGTTGCAGTATCACTTTATGCCGGTGATTCGTCTGATCGCTGCCGATGAAGCCTCTGTCGATAATTTCCAATATTTGAATGCTTCAGGTGGTTTCGGATTGTCAGGTTATTCTGGACAGCGTTTGAATGTTGTAGCCTATATGGATCTTCAGTATCCCCTCTATGCATCCCCTCACCTGAATTACAACCTTATGTTCGGTGGAGCGATTGAACTTGCCTATGCCTTTCAAAGAAACTGGTTTGCCGGATTTAACTGGCATGGGCAGGCACATAAGTTCACCTTCACGCGGTCTGATACTCTCGATCAGGGCGGCAAGGTGGACGTGTTGCAATCCAACTTCAACTTGAGCTTGGGCTATCTATTTTAAATATTATTGATAGGTCAGGGGGACTCCTTGCGCGAAGGACCAAGAGAATCTTGAGCCGATGTTGTCGCCGTTTCCACCCCAACACTTGAGACTGTCATGGGGATATCCATCGCCAAGATGAATGACTGCGCAGGTTGTTGAATAAACATTTGAGACATCATAGTTGCTACTTTTATTGAAAACAGTTGTGCTTGAAACCCCGATTTTTGTGGCTCCGCCCAAAATAGTGGGTAGAAGGAGGGGCGTTTTCTGCATAGGAATGGCGACGTTGTTAATACCCAGTTCTCCGGCGCCGTTGTAACCCCAACACCAAATGCGGCTGTTGGAATCAATAGCACAGGTGTGCGTCGCACTTAAGGCAATAGATTGAACATTGGTAACCCCCGAGAGAAGGGTTGGACTGGTTCGATCTGTCAGATCGCCAAGACCCAGTTGGCCAACAGCATTGGAACCCCAACAATAGAGAGCATTACCCGCACCATAGATGGCACAAGCATGCTGAGTGCCAATATCAAATTTTTTCGGGGGCCCTGGTAAGGGAACAAGTACTGGTGTGGATGTCGAGTTTGCGGTGGTTCCATTTCCGAATACTCCGGCTTTGTTTGAACCCCAGCACACGAGATTTCCGTCACTTGTGCGCAAGGCACAGGTCGTAAAGAAGTTCGCACGAACTTGTTGGAGACCAACTCCCGTGACGGCCTGAGGAGATCTTGAATATTCGATACCGCTGGTTGTGTAACCAAGTTGTCCACTGTGATTAAATCCCCAACAATAGACTTTGCCATCGTTACCATCGACGCAGGTGTGAGCCATGCCGGCACTAATTCGCGTAGCCAGCACTCCAGCCGGAAGATTCACAGAAACCAAGGCAGATGAATCTGTGGTGGTGCCGTTGCCCAATTGTCCCACGTCATTACCGCCATGGCATTTGACTGACCCATTAGAGTAAAGAAGGCATCTGTGATTAGCGCCTGCGACGGAATCGGTCACAGACGGAGAGTTTGCAGAACTTCCCCAAAGGTAGTTGTAAAATGTTTGAAAGACGTTGGATAAATTCAGGGTATAGTCGACATAATTGAACCCCCAGCACGAGGTCCCTTCTGACGATTTATAGCAAGTCTGTGCATGAGACAGAGTGAGATTAGAAATAAGCCCTATGTTACCAATGAAACTTGGATCGATAGGAAAATAATATCTTTTGTTGTAAAGATATCCTCCTCCGAGCAGACCACTGGAGGAATTTCCTCCCCAACAGGTGACGTGTCCATTTGTAAGGACGGCGCAGGTATGGAAGCCTGGGCTTATGGAAACTGTTTTTATGTTTGAGTCCTTCAGAACTTGTGTCGCAGTGTCTTGATTGCCGTAGAAAGGACTTCCTGTAAGGCCGGTTGAATTTTTACCCCAGCACCAAAGACTTTGATCTATTTTCAAAGCACAGGTGGAGCTTCCTCCAGCGAAGATTTTTTGCGCTGATGTAAATTGCGGCAAAAGAAGAGGAGTGGTCCAAGACGAAACCACAGGGGAGGGTTGTCCCAATTGAAGTGTCGCATTGTCTCCCCAGCACAGAACTTGGCCAGAGCTGTTTACGGCACAGGTGTGATTAATGCCTGAGGCAATATCTGTAACATCACTGATTCCCATGTCCACGGGAGTCGCGTTGATCGTCGCACCCCAACAACTGACTCTTCCCGTTGAAAGAAGAGCGCAGGTGTTCTGACTTTGTTGAGTGATTTGAGTGACGCCACTCAATCCGGTAATCAAAAAGGCGGTGGGGTGATCCGTTTTGGAAGCGTCGATTTGCCCATAAGTATTATCGCCCCAGCAAGAGGCATTTCCAGAAGCATTGACGGTACAAAATGTATAGGTCATTGCTGATATGTAGACGGCATTTGTTAGACCTGGGACAACGGTCGGAGAATAGTTGAAGCCTCCAACGCCGTCATATCCCCAGCAAGCGACTGTTTTATCAGCCAGTATGACACAGCTTGTGTGTTCACCCATCGTGATCTGAGTGGCTGCTTGAGGCATTGAGGGTACGAGGACGGCTGAAGGCTTTTTTACGGCGGACGATGCTCCGTTCCCCATTTCTCCATAGCTATTTGAACCCCAACAATAAGTTTTGCCAGCAGAGTTTATTCCGCATGAAGTCTCTAGACCGGTTGCAATGCCAATGAAGTCCGTCACAAACGAACCGCTTCCAACTGGGACACCAATATTCATGGAGTTCGTGATTGGTGCAGCATTGGTGACGGAGTCAATTACGACCTGAAAAGTTCTTTGCGGACCAGGCGTGGGATTATCGAGAATATCAATTAAAAAAGATCCCGAAGAAGAGCCTGCGGGAATAGTGATAACTTTTCCGCTCATGGGGCGATAGTCAGTTCCACTGATGGCGGTTCCGTCCTCTGTATGCACTATCATGCTAACATTTTGAATTGCTGGAGAAGACAAGCTGACGCTCACGGAGTAGACGCCACCCTGAGTGCTGAAGTTGATATCCGTCATCTGCAACAAAGGCCCCGCAGTGAAGGCAGCGCTCTTGGTGACGTCACTGATATTTCCAATCTTGTCAAAAGCTCGGACCTGAATTGCATAGGTATTACGTTCTGTAAGATTCAAGCTGGTAAGTTGCTGGTTGATATTTCCAACTCCCAGGTTGACCCAGTCGGCAATAATAGCTTCCGTTGCGAAGTCGACAACGCGGGCTTCGTAATGGTCTACACCTGAGCCGGCATCAAAGGACGCCGCAAATGAAAAGAGGGGAGTTGCCGTCAGCAAGGAGGTGTTAGAGAAAGTCACAGTTCCCGGCATCGTGGGCTTCGTTGTATCAAGCACAATTTGAACTTCAGAGCAGTCCCCTGAGTTGAAGTGGGCGGCATTTCGGAAAAGGACCTTGATAGATTTTTTTCCATCACTGTCAGGAACACGGACGGATGTCGATGTTGAATAGGGAAGCCATTTTGCTGTTTTCCAATTGCACGAACCGTCAGTAAAAAAAGCGAACTCGGTGGCATTGGATGAATTCAGAGTGAGGCCGATATCTTTGGAGGTCGTGTATAGAGCTGGCACCGTTAAACTGGCTGAGCCCGTAGGATAGTTGCTTGAAGCAAATCCAAGGTTCGTAGAATCCTGTTGCACACATGCAGAAAGAATCCAAAGCAAACAAAAATAAATGCTAAGCAATTTGGCGGACATAGAGACTTATCGGGATTCCCAAGGAAGGGCTTCAAATGAAGGGCGACTATATGCTCCGCCAAAACTCGTGGCCCCGATCTAGGAATGGGGAGTCGTACTGTTTTGAGAAAGGGCCCAGGACAGCTTTGTTTTGAAATCAGTCCAGAGCATGTTTGCTCTAATGCATTTTAAATATGTTCTGGAGCATGAAGCTCTGCGGCGCAGCTTGCGTGTGCGCTTCTTGGTTGAATTGCTGAATGGGCGTGTGTTACGAGGGCTTCATATTGTTTATGAAGGAGCTTCTTGTGAAAAATCTTTTTATTTCCGTTGTTGGTTTTATGATCCCTGCTGTTAGCTTTGCTTGGATTCCGCAAATGCAATTTCAAGTGACTCCGCAGTGGGCTGCAGTTCAAGTTATCAACCCATTTGGCTATACAGCGTTCTGCCAAGGGCAAGTGTTTGGTTTAACTCAAACGGGTATTTGGGTAAATTCTTGGTTCCAAACTTACGTTCCAGCTGGTGGCTTCCAGAATGCATACATTTATGCAAATAGCGGATTCTATTTCGTGAACGCATCTGCGACCGTTCAGTGCCAATAGTCGATAAAGTTTTTGGCTAAAATGAAAAAGGGACTGATTGTTGATCTGTCCCTTTTTTTATGTTCGATTTAGTAAAGGCTTTCGATTTGCTCCGTGAATTTCTTATCGAGGAACTTTCTTTTCACCTTCAGTGACGGAGTGAGTTCGCCGGCTTCGATGGTGAACTCATTGGGCAGAATCAGATATTTTTTAATCGACTCATAGCTGGCAAGTTGGCTGTTGGCATCAGCAACCGCTTTGCGAATGATTTCATTCACAAAAGAACTTTTCACAAGTTCAGTCCAATCCGTGTAAGCAATGCCCTTGTCTTTGGCAAGCTTTTCAAGACCGGGACGATCCACCGTCAGCAAGGCTACAATATACTTTTTTTGATCGCCGTGAATCAAAACATTGGTGATATAAGGACAAAGTTTCAACAACCCTTCAAGGCGTTGAGGAGCCACATATTTGCCACCCGCAGTTTTGATCAAATCTTTTTTGCGATCGGTAATCTTTAAATCTCCACCAGGAAGGATCTCTCCAATATCGCCGGTGTGATACCAACCATCCGTGAAAGCTTCTTTCGTCGCATCCGGATTGTTGTAATATTCCTTCATGACCTTGTCGCTCTTTACTAAAATTTCGCCGTCGTCAGCAATTTTTAGTTTCACTTCACCAATAGGGCGACCTACGCTACCAAAGCGATAATTGAAAGGCGTATTCACCGTGATCGCCGCAGTGGTTTCTGTCAGGCCGTAACCTTCAAGAATCAAAACACCCGCAGAGTGGAAGAACAAAGCAATGTCTTTGGAAATTGGCGCGCCACCGCTGATGGCAAAGCGCAAACGGCCACCAAAGGCATCTGTGATTTTTCCTAAAACAAGTTTGCGAGCGGCTTCGTATTTGATCAAAAGATCCAAGGGCAAAGTTTGGCCACTCATTTTGTATTCGCCAACTTTTTTCCCAACTGACAGGGCCCATTCAAAAACTTTCATTTTCAAGGGTTGAGTTTGAATTTGCGCCCAGATAGCAGCATAGATTTTTTCAAAAATACGTGGCACCGAGACCATAATCGTTGGACGTATATCGACCAGATTGCCTCTGATTTTTTCCAGGCTTTCCGCGTAGGCCATCGTGTAACCGATGTAAGCGTGACCCCAGTGTTCAATGCGACCCAAGATATGAGCATAAGGCAAGAAACTCAAAGAGATGTCTTTTTCGTTAGCGCCACAGAATGGAAAGGCTTCAGAAACTTCGCTGATGGCTTGAAGATGAGTCAGCACAACTCCTTTAGGACGACCGGTGGTTCCGGAAGTGTAAAGGATCGTTGCGGTGTCTTCAGGCTTCAAAGTTGCACAAAGGTCTTTATAGGCCTGAGATTCTGTTTGACGATATTTTTTGCCAGTCTCTAGCAAAGTTTTCCAAGTGATGACCTCAGACTCCACAGAAGTTTCGTCAAAGACGATGACCTTTTCGATGGACGGGCATTTGTCTTTTACACCTTGGAAAATTTTAAGGGGACCGCGTGTTTCGGTGATCAAGAAACGCGCTTCGGAATTATTTAAAATGAATTCAACGTCTTCAGGAGTATTATTCTGATAGACGGGGACAGTCACCGCTTTGATGCCGAAGATCGCATAGTCCATAACAGACCACTCATAACGAGTGTTCGCCATAATAGCAACGTGGTCGCCGGGTTTAATTCCCATGGATAAAAGAGCTAGGCCGATTGTTTCAATGTCTTGATAGTACTCTGGCCATGTTTTGCTAACCCATTTGTCGCCGAGGTTGAATTTTACAGCTTCTCTTTGAGGATCGCGGGAACGCATTTCAAGAATGGAATTACCCAATGTGGTGGTCGTGGTCATGGTAAGAATACTCCTCAAGCTGCCGTACTACTGAAGGTCATCGGGAACTTATTTTAAATATAGCTCTACAGTGTCTTTTTGATCGGCATGAATAATAACAGTTTTTTCAGCCGACAGTCCCGTCAGTTTATTAAAGGCCTGTATCTTAACACCGACTTCCGCTTGAATATAGTAAGCTTCGTTCTCTGACTTGATATCTACTGGAACTCCAGAGATGCGCAGTTCAGGATTTGCGCCACCATTTGCAATCTTGATGTACAAGGTCGCAACGCGAACCAATCTTTGCAGATTGCCGTCGATAGAACCTACATCAGTTGTCGGTGTGTATGTAGTTACATAATCTGAATAACCTTCTCTGACAAGACGGATATTCGCAGGGACATTGGCTCTGAGTGTTTTTCTCATTGGCGTGTAACCACCGGTATCAACGCCGTTGATCACAACACGAGCTTTGTCGGGACTGCTCTTGATCATAACTGTATATTCTTGAGCTGTCGCTGCTTGATCGAGTTGTTGAGCTTCACCAACCGAAGCCGGTGCTGCGGTTTCAACAGGATTTGTTGATGAGGCACTTGTTGGAGGAAGTCCGACGGCTCCGGCTGGAACTTTTGAAGACTTCTTCACGATAAAGTTGCTGTAACCCCACCATGCACCCACTGCGATCACCAGACCGATAACAGCTTTCATCGCATAACCTGAGTAATCAGGAGACGGAGTGGAGCTCTTAATCGCCGTGCGAGTTCCCATGGCAACATTGGTGTTGCCTGAAGGAGTGCGCGTCATGGTATTTTGGCTGTTGCTGGCAAAAGTTCCAGTGCCTGCCGAAGTACGAGTTTGCGTGATATTCGTATTTGTCTTAGGACCGTTTGGCTGCGGAGGAGCTTTGAGGTTGTCTAAGTTGACGCGAATATCGGTAGAGGTATTGATATCCAGTTTTTGCTCACCATCATCATCTTCAGCGGCCGCGATGGGAGCTTTAGGAACATTCTTCGGTGGAACACGAATATCATTTTGTGTAACAACGGTTTTGTCTTCTGTTGGTTGTGCTTGAATCTTCGCGAACTCAACAAGTTTGCGACGTTGTTCAAGGAAAACTTGCGAGAAGGCATTTTTCATAAACACACTGAAGTCGTGTGGAGAAAACTCGGGATACTGCGTGTTCAAAAATCTATTCAAGTCACGGTGCAAAGCCGCAGCAGTTTGATAACGAAGGCTTCTGTCTTTAGCTAAAGCCTTGTTCACTATGCGCTCTAGTTCCGGAGGAATAGAGGGATTGATTTTACGAATAGAAGGTACTTGGCACTCGCGGATTTTACGCAAAATTGCAGCTTCGCTGTTCGAAGTGAACAGACGATCATTTGCCAAGAGTTCCCACAGCACGATACCCATAGAGAAAATATCGGTGCGCGGATCGATGTTTTGTCCGTCGGCTTGCTCGGGACTCATGTAACCGTATTTACCTTTAAGAGTACCGGCTTTGGTTGCTTCCATTTGCGTTTCCGCTTTGGCGATACCGAAGTCGATGATTTTGACTTCGCCCTCGAAGCTGACCATGATGTTTTGCGGACTCATATCACGATGTACGATGTTCAATGGACGACCAGTCGTGCCATCAATACAGCGATGTGCGTGATCTAAACCAGCAGCAACTTCTTTAATCATGAAAACGATCTGTTCGATCGTAAACTGAGTATTTGATTTTTTAAGCTCATTTAGAATTTGACGAAGATTGCGGCCTTCGACGTATTCCATCACCAAAAAGAACTGACTTTTCTCAACACCGAAATCATAGATGGAAACCACGTTACCGTGATTGAGGTTGACAGCGATTTTCGCTTCCTCTTTGAACATGTCGATGAATTCTTGATGATCAGAGTACTGGGGAAGAATTCGCTTGATAGCGACAAATTTATTAACACCCACAGCGCCCGTAGACTTAGAAAGGTACACTTCGGCCATGCCGCCCGCAGCGAGACGCTCTAGAAGAATATATTTACCGAACTGTTCTAGTGCTTGAGACATGAAAACCTGTTCCCCTTTGAGAAGACTATCGGTAAAATAAGAATATTCTTTAAGGAGATTCGGATATGAAATGGGTTGGACTGACCGGAGGTATAGCTTGCGGAAAGAGCACCGTGAGCCGGAAACTCGTGGAACGGGCCATTCCAGTCATTGATGCCGACGAAATTGCCAAGGAAGTTGTGAAATCAGGGTCTCCTGGACTTAGGTCTATCATACGAGAGTTCGGAGAAAATATTTTGCTAGAGGACGGAAATCTAGACCGTCGAAAATTGGGGCAACTGGTTTTTGGCAACCCCGATTTGCTACACAAACTTGAATCCATCACACATCCCTTGATTAGGGAAGAGACACGCCGTCTTCGTCGCAACTATGAAAATCTAGGGGAGCCCTTGGTTATCTATGATATTCCATTGCTGTTTGAGACTAAGGCGAAAGATCAATTTGATAAGATCATAGTGATATCTTGCACGCGTGAGCAGCAGCGCGAGCGTTTACGCCGTCGCAATCACCTGAGTGAGGAAGAAAATGAGATGCGCATTGCTTCTCAGATTCCCATCAAGTTTAAGGAAGAAAAGGCGGACTTTGTTCTTTATAACAACAAAGACGAACAGCATCTGCTAAAAGAAGTCGACCGCTTGATCGCTTGGTTGGATGAGCTTAAAATAAACTAGAAATCGAAGTTATATCCCAACTGAGCGAAAAGATCAGGGCCAGTCACAGCAACTCCGAATCCAAATTCAAAATTGATTTTTGTACCGACACCGAACGCTGAGCGCACACGCCATCTTTTGATCTGTACGAAATTTCCAAGCTCGCTGGAGGCGTCGAAAAAACTTCCCGCAGCAAGGCGCACGTAGGGATGATAGTCGTCGTCAGTGACGTACCAACGTTTTCCAAAGAAAACGCCCAGGACATTGTCTTTATTGAGTTCTACTTGCAGATCCCAGGACGGCAAAAGATCTGTTCCCTCCAGGGGAGAATATCTCAATGAAACGATAGGACCTTGAACCCACTCATCGTTTTCCAGGAAGTTTCCACTCGCATATCCCAAAGAGATATTGAGCTCAGAAGTGGGCAGTTTTTCTTGGAAGGCCAAGTTTTTCTGCTTCAAGAAGGGGTCTTCTTGGTTTGTCAGCGGAGCTGGATCTAAAGTGGTTTTAGTTGTGGGTGCTCCCATAGAAGTGAGTGCACTCAAGACTAAGGTCAAAAAAAGGATCGAAGGTAAAAGTCGCATAAGACAAAGCATAATTTATCTCTACAATGTTGTTAAGCACTTCGGAGGCATAAATATGTTTAATAGAGGATTTTCTCTCCTCACAGGTCTTTTTGTGGGCCTGACGTCGGTATCGTTCAGTCAAAATGCAATGGCCACTGACAGTGTCAGCACGACAATTCATCATCAATATCAATCAACTCGAGCTTTGGGGATGGGCGACGCCTTTGTGGCAGTAGCGAATGACTACTCTGCGATTTTTTATAATCCCGCAGGTCTAGCACGTTTGGAAGAAGGACAAGTGAATTTGTCTTTGGCTTTGGAAGCCACTCCCGGTGCCAAGGACTTCTATGACCAATACAAAAAAATTGAAGAGTCTGGTGAGACTGACACTGCCAAACAGACGGACTACTTAAATCTTATTCAGAATCACTATGGTGATGTCTATTCTGTGCGAACAACTCCAGTCGAGGCCGCTTGGGTCCGCCCAAAATGGGGGATTGCCTTTATTCCAATGGATGTCTCTGTGGAAATGGCGATGCATCAACAGATTGGTCCGACGATGAATACAACAGTTTATGCTGATACTACATTGGCACTGTCTTATGCGGATGATCTGCATTGGTTTGATCATGGTCGCTTGTCCATGGGGATTACGGGTAAGTTCGTAAATCGTGGCTTCTTCAGTAAGGCGATCAGTGCAGTGGACCTAGCAGCCAGCAGTCAGATTGTTAAAAAAGAAGATCTGCTTGAAGGTTATACTGTCGATGCAGACGTTGGGATGTTGTGGACTCCGGAACTGCCTGATGAAGGATTTTGGTCTTTGCTTAGAGCTGCTCGTCCCACTTTCGGTGCAGTTGTTCGTAATGTAGGCGAAACAGGATTTGGTCAGTCACTGAAGTTGGTAAATAAAACTGCACAAGATGGAACTCCCGAAAAACTTTATCGTGTGGTCGATGTCGGAACTCGTTGGGAATACCCAGCAGCTTGGATCTTCGGTGGTCGTGGTGTGCTAGATGTTCGCGATATGGGTCATCCTGACTTCAGTTGGCGCAAAGGTGTGCACGCAGGCCTAGAGTTCGATTGGACAGTTAAAAGCTGGTGGAAGGGACATTATCGCGGAGGCATTAGTGAAGGCTATTGGACCGCAGGTGTTTCCGCAGAGCTTGGGATCTTTAATTTAGATCTTGTGAGTTATGCCAACGACGTGGGCACGATCAGTACGCCGAAAGAAAGCCGCGTTTATGCGGCCAGATTGAATTTGGATTTCTAATTAAATTTCTAAAATGTAAAACGGCCCGCCTTTTAGTGGCCGTTTTGAGTATTCCAATATTGAACTAGAAGTTGAGCGATCTCTGCAGGGGATGAGCTTGATAAATCCACGCTGCTACCATCCTGTGCCGGTGGCAAAGTTTTAAGTGCATCGTCGATGGATTTGCAGATATCAGAATTGCCTGAATTCGTACCACATGTTGATGAATAAACAGTATTGATAGTTGAGCCCACGGCATTCAAGGTTGCATCCACTGAAGCTTTATCAGTTGGGTTCAAAGTTCCGTAGTTTGTAATCTGTGTCGACAAAGTATTAATGGCAGTTTTCAAATCATTTACGGTAGGCAGAGTGGCAGGGTCATAGCCTGGAATTAAGTTCGAAACTGTCGTTGCTGATCTTGCCATCGCCGCAACCAAGGCCATTCCTTTATTCTGAGAAGCAACGCAATTATTGAAAATAGCAGTTGCTGAGGCATTCGTACCCAGACTTAAGAAAGACATCATAGTGGTCGCGCTGCTGCCACCGCTGTTGCTGTCTTTGATCGCCGTCAGCGCTTTAGAAAGATTTTCTGTTTTAGTGACTCCCGCAGCAATAAATCCAGCAGAGCAACGAAGAGCATTTGCCGTTGGAGTATCAATGGAGGCGATTTTTGCCACGCAGGCATTGGCAGTGGCCGCGTCAGTAGCGCCATCCAAACAATACTGCGCATTTGCGACCTGATCTTTAGTTGTTTCTTGTTCGCATCCTGCGAGTAGTGATGAAAGACCGATGAAAAATCCAACTGCTGTAAGTTTCTTAGAGAACATTTCAAACTCCTCTTGAGTATTAATCAAATAACTTATCGGCTTTTGGTCGGGGATCTTAACTCAAGACCTAGGACCGTATTTTATTGAGACGTCTCAATGTGAGGCCCTTGTCGACCGATAGGAAAGATGAAGTTTTGTGACCACTTAAAGCGAGAGGCCTATGAAAAGGATTTTCTGGATAGCTCTCATTCAAATAGTTCTTCTGCTTGCCTTCACAATGGACGTGAACGCAAGAGAACGTCGCTCCTTTTATTCAGGAGTTCGTTGTGAAGCCATGGGCGGCGCATGTTTGGCCGTTGTGAATGATGAAACAGCATTGTTAGTGAACCCGGCAGCTTTAGGAAAGTTGCGTGATGTCTATGGAACTATTTTTGACCCAGAGGTTGAGCTGAATAGCAATGCTCCGGGTATGTATTCTGATTCAGCTTTTTCAAATCCATTTAGCTTGGAAGATGTAAAACCGACTTTGGATAAAAATCGTGGTTCTTATTATCATGCGAAGGCGCAAGTATTTCCTTCTATTGTGGGCAGAAATTTTGGTATCGGTCTTTACGGAAACTCTTTGCTTGATGCGCAGATGAGCAGTGATGGAACCCAAATCGACACTTACTATCGCAGCGATTTGGCTTTGGCATTAGGTTTCAATTTCCGTTTCTTCGATGGTCGATTGAAAATCGGTGTGAATACAAAGTTGATTGATCGTGTGGAAGTGGATAATCAAACTTTAAGCTCTGCAGGATCCTTGGATTATAAAAATATCGGCACGGAAGGCTTAGGTCTTTCAACGGATGTCGGTGTGATACTTGCGGCTCCTTGGACATTCTTGCCAACGATTTCTGCCGTATTAAGAGACGTGGGTGGCACGAGTTTCAATCAGGGCGCGGGTCTTCGCATGTCCACTACGGGACGTCCCAATTTAGTAAATCAGGATTTGGATGTGGCTGCGGCATTATTTCCAATTCATAACAATTATGTGAGATCTTCGTGGACGGTGGAATACCGTGGCTTATTAACATCAGCGGATGAGCCCGATAAAGCTAAGCTTCTTCATGCCGGTCTCGAATTGAACTTCGGGGATGTGTTCTTTGTTCGCGCAGGTTATAATCAAAGGTATTGGACCGCGGGGCTAGAGCTCGCTTCAGAGCGCTTTCAATGGCAACTCGCAAGCTACGGTGAAGAGATCGGCACTGTTGACGCACCTAAAGAAGACCGTCGTTATAATTTGAAGTTTGCGTATCGCTTTTAAGGATGAGGCATGAATAGTTTTAAAAACATTCTTATCATTATTCTTTGCACGGGGCTTGCAACGTCCTGTACGAAGCCAAATGTTTTGACGGATATGTCTCAGAAAAACTCCGACGACGCTTTATTTATTGAGGCGCAAAAGCAAATTGACAATTCTCAGTGGGATGCTGGGATCAGTATTATTGAGAATCAGATTTCAGCAGGTTATCGTGCGCAAAGAAATGTGGTGAACACTTTGGCCGGTGCCTATGCTGGCAAGTGCGGAATTAACTTTGTAAATATGGTGAACGGTTTGAAGGGGGCCTCAGGGGCCGCTTCACAAATTTTTCCTTATCTGATGAGTGTATTTTCTGGTGTGACGCCAGATCCTGTGGCCTGCGAAACCGCTGTGACTCTGATGGAGAGCATTGGAGACGTCAATGCAAGAACCTCGGATGAGAATTTATTTCTTTCAATTTTAGGTATTGCTCGCATCGCAACCAATCTGGCTGCGGAATTGGATTCTGTGGATCACAATGGGGTTCTTGATTCTCCGTTGGGTGCATTGGCGACCAGTTCAAATATATGTCATGAGTGGTCGGCGGGCTCACCATTGCATCCTTGGCTTGCGGGAGACCCTGCCTTCGCATTTTATCCTCCGCCGGGAGTTCAAGCGGCGCATTTCTTAAAAGATCTCGAAGTGCAAAGAATTGCGGCGGGTGTAGGATTGCTTGTCGAGAATCTTACAGCTTTGGGCACCATCATTGGGCCTTCTAACAGCGTCGTAACAGCTGTGAACAGTGTGAAGGCTAGTTGTACGAGCTTAAGCATTGTTTGCGATGTGACTGATTCGACAGCAATTTCGAATAAGATGATTTACGCATTTAGAGCTTTGTTAGATTCAAGCTCCATGGGCTTTGGAACTTGTACTCCAGGCTCGGTTGTGATGGGACAAATTTGTTGTCCTACGTTGAAGCCACCTCCAGCTCCGGCGGGTCCACCTCCGGCGAATCAGAATCCAGCGTGGCCGTGATGAAGAAGATTCTTCTTTTGATTTTCTTTTTTGCAAGTACTGCGGGCGCTCAACAGATGTATGAGACAGCTCGGTCACTTCGTTCGTTAGGAATGGGCGGAATGTACATTCCCATTGTGAATGATACGGATGCATTGTTTTACAATCCGGCGGCTCTTGGCAAAGTAAAGGGGTTCAATTTCTTGCTTGCCAATGTGGCGGTACAAACAAATACCGACAGTCTTGGTGAGATTTCCAAACTTCAAAGCATTGACCCCAGTGATCCAAGTTCTTTCAATTCGTTTTATGGAAAAACAATTGAGGCCGGAGCCTCAGCTAAAGCTGCAGTTGCGATGCCGTATTTTGGGTTTGGATATTACACAAATTATGATGTGACTTTGCAGTTACATAATCCCGCTTACCCACAGTTTGATACATATTTCTTGAATGACTCGGGCTATGTTCTTGGCGGAGCTTTGCCACTGGGGTCGAACAGTTATTTGGGAATGAATTTTAAGCGCATCAACCGTTGGGGTGGTGAACGAAAAGATTTGGGGCTTAGTACTGTGGCCAGTGGAACTAGCTTTGATAAAATCCGACAGAACGTTGATAATAAGGGCACTGGCTACGGACTTGATCTCGCCATTATGACAGAAATTTCTGCACCATTGAATCCAACTTTAGCCGTTGTTTGGCAGGATATTGGTAACACGGCATTTACACAAACTGCTGGAACGGATGCGCCTCCTCATATTCCTCAAAATCTGAGCGCAGGTGCCGGAGTTGGCTTTGATTTGCCTGGCATTGATTGGACCGCCGGTGTGGAAGTTCGCCATCTTTTGGAACCAGAATATCAGATCGGAAAGAAACTCCATTTAGGAACTGAACTTTCTTTGCCTCTGATTGATTTGCGCGGTGGGATCAGTCAGGGATACTTTAGTTATGGTGTGGGTGTGAATTTTCTCATTTTTCACATTGATGCCGTAAGTTATACGGAAGAATTGGGCGTTTACCCAGGACAGACTGCAGATAATCGCTATGCGGCGAGCATCAGTATTGATTTAAGCTTTGATGCTGACTTCCATTTCACGGATAATGCTGGCAAGAAGAGAAAACTCAAACAACGCCGGTAATCCATAAATGTTGCAGATAATTTCCATTGAAAATCGTTCCCAAGTGAACGAGCTGTTTGCCAATTACAATCCCCGCGAACAATCTTGGCTAGTGTCGGATCTGCGCACTAAATTTGAATTGCAGCAAAAGATCTTGGCCCGTGATGGTCAATACATCGATGAATCAGTTTTGCGTGCCAGTGATTTGTGGAAGATGTTGTTAAAACGTCTTGAGCCGCGTTTGCGTTTGATCAGCGATCCCTTTGCTCGTTCGTTGCTGCGTACGATTATGGACGAGAACGCTGAAGTTCTGGGTGTGAATTCTTCAGCTGAAGACACGGTCTTTTCTTATATTGATCAAATGGCCGCAATCATCTTCCATCCTGAAGGTACCAAACGCTTGGATGAGTGGTTTGAAAATCATCCCGAGGCGAAAAATCGCTGGAGAGAATGGTATCTGCGCGCGCGCTTCTGTGCGATCAAGTTAATTGAAGAACATAATGTGATCACGTCCGATTGGATCACAGCATACCTGCAAAATTTCAATGAGCTAGAACGAGTTTGGAATATTCCATTGATCGTGGATTTAAGTGGAGAGATCTCTCGTGTTGAAGCAGAGATCCTACATGTGATTTCGCGCTCCATTGATGTGATCATCCTGGAGCCTTCGCCAGCTTGGCGTGCTGACTTTCATTTTTTATTAAGACCTTATGAAGATCTGCGTGCTCAAAGTACCAGGGCGACAAAACTTCAACCCATTCCCAAAAAAGAAAAGGTTCAAGAGATCCTACGCTTTTCTGGAATGCTTGCTGAAATTAAAAACAGCGTAGGACAAGTCCGTGAATGGTTGAATGTAGGAATTCCAGCAACATCTATCGCCATTATCGCTCCGGATATTGAAACATATTGGCCCGTCTTGCAGGCCTTCTTAAGCGAAGAAGGTATTCCCTACCAAAAAGATATTACGCACAAAGCGCAAAGTCTTCCCTCTGTCACAAGATGGCTGGCAACTTTGCGATCGAAAAGTGGACGCTTATCTTCTTCAGATTTAGAGATTGCTTTCTTTGATAAGGGAGAGTCTCAGGATCTTCGTTATGAAGAGTTCAAATCCTTGTTTAAAAGCCTGTATGTAAATGAAGACCTAGCTCGCAATGAAATTGTTCATAAGATCTTTTCTGGGCAGTTAGATATTTCAGGTTTGGTCAGCCGGGAAGAGTTTGTCGGGACAGCTTTAAAAGAGTGGCATACCAGTGAAACAGAAATTGTTCAGATTGTTCTGCGCGAGCTTTTACAGAATGCCACCGCCAATACGAAATTGGTGTGGAAGGAATGGCTTAGTTATTTAGAAAGTATCGTGGCGGCGAAAGAATACAGTCTTGAAAAGGGCGAGTCGGCGGGAATTCTTGTGACGAAGCTGATGTCAGCCCATAGTGAAAAAGCTTTGTATAGAATTTTTGTCGGATTGACTGATGAGGCCTTGAAGTCGCGCAATAAAACGCAGCTTTCGGGTCAGGACTATTTTGAACTTGCGAAAGACATTGGTTTTTATCTCGATAATCCAGATCAAAATGATCTGGCCTTTGAACTTCGCCTGTTAGCTGAAGCCGATTCCACCCATGATATTTATTGTTTTGGGGCCACGGATCTTTCGGGCTCGCTGTGTTCTCCTTCGACCTTTTGGATGAGTCTTAGTGAAAATCACGAAGCCTTGACCTTGCCTAAGGAAACTCGTTGGGATGAATTGCAACACTCAGATCTCAATGCAGACTCTGAGGGACGAACTTGGTTGAATACACGCCGTGAAGATCTTGAGCACAAGATCCGTCAGGATTTGGGTAAAGAAGAACTTCCCAATTTGACCTTGCAAGAGTTGCCAAGAATTTCGGCCTCTGCCATTGAAAGCTTTTTGGATTGTCCGTTTATCTTTGCGGCTCAACGTTATTTCAAGTTGAAGGACTTACCAGATATTGATTTGGATGTGGATCATCGCACCCGGGGTCAGTTGGCCCATACTTTGTTTGAAAAGCTCACCATTGAGCCGATGCGTTTTGATTGGAAAACAGAAGAGCTAAATGCACTTCTGGAAGCAATCCGGGTTGAGCGCAAGTTGGTATTCGCAGACGAGCGTCTGTGGACTCCTTTAAAAAAGAAACATATTTTGTTAGGTCAGCGCTTTTTGGAAGTTGAAAAGAATTGGCGCACAGAATTTAAAAAGACCAAAACCATTGCCCGTGAAAAACGCTTTGAGTTCTATTTGGATCCAAGGACGGAAGAGATTGGCAAGGAAGCTAAAGCGGGGACCTTCCGTATTTCTGGTCAGATCGACCGCATTGACAGTGACGATCAGAAGCATCTTATCGTTCTGGATTATAAAAGTTCAGTGGGCGGCATCACGGCCCACTCTTCTTGGTTAAAGAATCAAGAAATTCAGTTGTTGTTCTACATGTGGGTTCTTGAAAAAACTTTGATGGAAGAAGTTCAAGGCGAAGTTATCGGCCTGTTCTATTATATCTTCCGCACGTTTGATCGTAAGGGTTTTAAAATTGAAGATTTGGCGGGTTCTTTGTACCCCGCTTCAAAGCGTAAAGACAAGAACGCTACTTTTGAGGCCAAGGATCTTTATCTGACGGAATTCAGCAAAATTTTGATGGGAACTTTGGATCGTATTCAAAAGGGTGAAGCGTCGCCGAAACCTGCTGATTTCCAAACCTGCCCAACTTGTGAATGGAGACGACAATGTCGAGCGCCACACCTCAATTAAAAAATACTATTCTTAGAGCGGGTGCGGGCGCGGGGAAGACAACGACCTTAACGAAAACTTTCTTGCAGTTTGCTGACGACTTTAAGAATCGCCATCAGAAGTTTCCGCGTATCGTGGTCACGACCTTTACTCGTAAGGCAACTCAAGAGTTAAAAGAACGTCTTCTTAAAAAGGCTCTGGAAGAAAAACGCGATGACTTGTTCCAGTTTGTCAGCTCGCGCTCTCAAGTTCAGATATCGACCATCCACGGAGTTTTAAGTCTGTTTTTATCACGCTATGGATCTTCCATCGGGTTGACTCCGGATTATTCCATTTTAAGTGAAATCGAAGTGCGCAGACATGCACGTAAGATCATGCGCAAGTACATTCTAGAGAACTCTCAATTGCAAGAGCTTCTAGAGGAATACGACTTTCAAACTTTGGAAAGTGCACTGCTTCAGTATTTCTCTGAAAAGATTATTTTTCCTAAGGCGACATTTATCTCGAAGCTAGATCTTCAGAAGGAAACAAAGAAGTTGATCGACGGCCTGGGTGGCTGTTTGAAGAATGTTTGTCTGGAGATTGAAAGCGAAGCTGATAATGACAAGTGGAAGGACTATGCGTCTTCACTGAGAACCTTTAACTGGTCGGTGGAAGACGCTGACTTTGCGGGCTTTTTTGAACGATTGCAAAGTCTTTGGGATTTTTCGACGAAACCGCAGTTCAGAAAGGCGACTCCGCCATTTAGTCTTAGTCTGAATGAAGAATTAGAAGAACTGCGTGATCGTGTTGATAAACTTTTAGAGCAGCCTCGCTATCGTCCTGAATTTTGGGAGAAGCATCAGAAGAATTGTGAATTGTTCGAAGAACTGGCAAATGGCTTCTGTGATGATTTCTTAAAGCTGAAACTTGAAAATGGTTTCCTTTCCATGGCGGATTTGGAAACGCTGGCCTACAAGATTATGAAAGATTCCCCAGAATCAGCGGAAAAGTTTTCGTTGGAATGGGATTTCTGGATGGTCGATGAATATCAAGATACCAGTCCGGTGCAAGTTGAGCTTTTACGAAAGCTTGTTGGCGACAGACCGGTCTTTGTTGTTGGCGACCCTCAACAAAGTATTTATCTTTTCCGTGGCGCTCGTTCTGAAGTGTTCCATGATAAAGTTAAAGAGATCGAAGCGGAAGACGGGGACGTACAGGTCAAGCTTGTGAACTATCGTTCGTCACCAGAGGTCTTAGAGTTTTTCAATCATTACTTCACGCGAATTGGTCGACAGTTTGCTTCGATGACTCCTGATCCAAACAAAGAAAAAAAAGGTCCTGCGGATCCTGTTGTGCAAGTGGTACGCACGGAAACAGGTGAAGACGATGAAGTGTCTGCGGAAACATTGGCTGCGGTTTCGCGCATCCAAGAGTTACTCAATGAAGGTGTAAGCCCTGAACAGATTTGCGTTCTCAGTAGAACACATAGAACCCTGGAAGATATTTCCAAGGTAGCACAGGAATATGGCGTTCCGTTGCAGCTTCATAGTGGCAGTGGTTTCTATGAACGTCGCGAAGTGCTTGATGCTTTGGCAATTTTAAAATTTTTAGTAAATCCCCACGATAATGCTAATTTTGTGGCGTTGCTCAGATCTCCTTGGCTGCATGTCTCGGATTCAGAGCTTCTGACTTATTGTCACAGCTATAAACATTCGTTTTGGAAAGAAGCTTTGAGGGTTTTGGATTCAAAACCAACAGAACATCCTTTGCACTTGCTAAAACAACTTCAAGCCTGGAGCGAAGAGAGAGGTCTTTCTTGGACCTTGAAGAAGGCTTTGATTGAGCTTGGACTTTTTGATTACTCGGCCCGTATTGATTCTACCGGCAGAAGGGAAGCTAACCTTTGGAAGGTTGTCGCCTTGTTAAGCGGCGAAGAACGTCGTCCTGGATTTAACTTCCTGGATTTCTTAGATACCAGTCTTGATACATTATCCACCGACGAGGGTGGCGAGGATTCCGATGCGACCCCGGTGATAGAACCAAAGCGTGTGAACTTCATGACGGTCCATGCTTCAAAAGGGTTGCAGTTTGAACATGTCATTTTGCCTGGAATGGGAAAAGATCCCAGAGCTAGTTTTGCTCCGATGATAAGTTTCCAGGAAAAGACAGGTCAGTGGACTTTGAAAGTGCGCGACGAAGGATCGCAAGCCATGGCGGGCAGCGTGCTGGCCGATCAAATTGTCGAGGAGCTTCGTCAACGTGAATCCGAAGAGTTCAATCGCGTTCTTTATGTAGCGCTGACCCGTGCTAAGAGTGGG
>CAZPYX010000035.1:0-28163 GCA_964590635.1 uncultured Bdellovibrio sp. | reverse complement strand
ATACCAACGTTGATCTGTCGAAGCCTCAAACTTTAACTTTCAATCTTCGCTTTTCCGAGAACTCCTTAATTACGGCTTTGCTTTCACAGTCTTGGAAGATTCCTAGCTACGTTCAGCGACTGGCCTTTACCTCCAGCCCCGACGACACCTATATAGACAGCGAAGCGACGAAGGCCACCATCAAACGAAATGCGCCTCACTTTAAAGTGGTCTCTTATAAGGGATCTCTACATGAAATAGACAATGAGTTGCCTGAGATTTCTGAAGATATGCATTTGAAAACAGTGCAGTTCTTCGACGCTTTCTTGGAAAAACACTAAGAACTGCACCGCCTAATTGATGGCGCAGTTTTAAAATATTAGCGCAACCGAATTTAAAAAATAAAAGCCCGCGGAGTTTCATCCTGCGGGCTTTTTTTAATTGATAACTCAAAAAATAACTAATGAACTTTCCCGGCACAGTCCGCGCAAACAGTTTCACCCTCTTCTTCGCGCTGCTCTAGATAGGCCAAGAAAGAGGCAAAGCGAAAAGAAATATCATACAAAGTATCCATGTCGAATACATACTTCTCGCCTGCCATGGTGACAGAGACCCACTCATTATTCACTTCTTCAAGAGCAATTTCTTCAGCATCCAGAAACTTTGTGTTTTTCATCGTGCGCCCCTTATATCTTAACCAATTAATTAACCACGTAAAGAGTAGTAGCTGATCACGAGACCCGCATCGAAAGCGAATGGAACTGCTTCGATATTGGGCTCATCAATCAAGCGACCTGATTCCACTCCGCCTTTTTCTTCCTTGGTCATAAACGAAGGCAGCGGCAAGCGCGGGCTTTGTTTCGCCAAAAGATAAGCTTGGTTTTCATAAGCATCCGGTTTCAAGGTAACAACATCGCCTACTTTAATAATTTGCGAGCCGATATTTACTTTTTTGCCGTTTACCAAAACTTTGCCATGGGAAACCAGTTGTTTCGCAGCAGGAATACTAACCGCAAAGCCCAGACGGAAAACCACATTGTCCAAACGTTTTTCAAGAAGGTTCACCAAAGACTCAACCCAGTTTGAATTCGAAGATTTTTGAGCTTTCTTGATAATGCGACGGAACTGCTCTTCACGAACTCCGTAATGGAAACGAATCTTTTGTTTCTCTTCAAGCTGTAAGCCAAATTCAGAGTACTTACGACGACGCTGACCGTGTTGGCCTGGAGGATATGGCTTTCTTTCCATCGCACCGGCTTTGCCCATACCAGGAAGTTCCATCAAGAGACGTCTTTGTGTTTTGAATCTAGGTGTTTTACCTTTTCTTTTCATTTCGAGATCCTGTCTGCACTCCGACTTCGTCGGAGTAGTTGTCTACACGTCGACAGCGTCGAAGTAGCTTCAATCGCACTCAGTGATAAAGCGAAGAATGTTTCTTGAACAGAGTTTCGAATTAAATTGTGGATATTGAGAAGGCAGTGAAAGCTCTGTGAAAGACTACTGAGAATGAAAGTGAAGCGAGAATCACATCACACCCCAGTCTGATACTGAGGCCATAGTAGTTACTACTAAATACAAAGTACTTTTGTACTGCGTTGATTATCATTTTACTTTCATCTCTTGGAACGCTTTGCTAGAACGGATTTCCTGATCAGAGGAGATTCGATGAAACTTGCAATGGCAATTCTTTGCGTGAGCATGATGTGCGTGGCTTCGGCTTCGCAGGCTGCGCCTAAGACTTTGTTGTTCTGCAAAAATATCGATCAAGACAATCTTAAAGACATCGTCATCCGCGAAGTCAGCTCTGCCAAATCACGTGGTATCGTGGAAATTCAAGAGTCCTTGGCGGATGGTGGCTCCATCACTCGCACAATGACTATCAAAGATCTCAAAGACGGATATGTTTCCCTCAGCAAGGGAGAAGACACCGAGCGCACGCTTGTCAGAAAAGACGATGGCTGGGCTGTACTGGAAAATACCGGGGACTATAGATCCTACTACCACGCGGAATGCGTGGAGTAGGTCTTGAGCAAACTTTAAGCTTTTACCAAGCTGCAAGTCTGCGGCGGCGATTTCTCTTGCGAACCGGAGCACTTGTTCCAGTACTCTCTACTTGGCTTGTGTTCGCTGGAGTTGAATCTTGCTCTACCTGTTTCATAGCCGAACTCCTTTCGTGCTAGATTAAGTACTCCACTAGTATCACAGAGACGCATAGCGCAAAGCGAAGCTTTTAATATTAGTTTTCAATCATGAAAGCAGAGTGAGAATAATGTGGAGACCTTGGGGACTAGTGTGTCCAAACCCACAATGGACCAATGAGTAAGAACTGTAAGTCCTTGAGAAAAGAAGGTTTTTTTCCTTCAACCTTATGACCATAGAATTGCCCGATCCAAGCTATAACGAATATAGCGATTAAGGGAACGACGGGACTCATGAGGTGTCCTAAAATATAGAGCAAAATATAACTAGCAATGACTTGGCCCAGCATCATGAGGAAGGCTTTTCGACCTAGGGTCATATACCAACCAAGCGCAATGGCGATCACAAGTTCACCTAAACGCAAAGGTCCCAGATTAAGTGGAATCTGAATCAACAAACCAACAATCGAAAAGAAAATCGCCGGCACACAGATCTTGTGTATCTTGCGATTCAAAGGGTTCTGATGACTCTCACTATATTCTGAATACCATTGCTCGAGTGTTTTCATATTTCCTATTTTTGTTGAGCCAAAGGCGCCACCATCACCGCACCCGGTGGAACGTCACGAACCACAACAGAGTTTGCGCCGATCATCGCGCCATCACCAATCGTAATTGGACCTAAAACTTTTGCGCCGGTACCAATCAAAACGTGATTGCCCACGGTCGGATGTCTTTTCACCGGATCGAATTTAATTCCACCCAAGGTCACACCGTGAAAGATAATACAATCATCGCCGATCACCGCTGTTTCACCAATAACGACACCGACGCCATGATCAATTACCAAACGGCGACCAATGGTCGCTCCAGGATGCACTTCAATACCCGTCATCCAGCGAGAGATCTCTGCCACAAGACGAGCTAAGAAGAAAAACTTCATGCCATAAAGACAATGAGCAATACGATGGCAAAGCAAAGCCTTCGGGCCCGGATATAAGATTGCAATCTCCCACAGCGACTTCGCAGCGGGATCGTAACTTTTATAGGTATGAAGCAATTCAACAATACGTTTTAACATTAATATTTCTCGTTCAAATCATCTAACAGGAAGTAACGATCAAAGAGATCGTTATAGCGAGACCATTTCTCGCCGGAACCTTTTTCATTATCCATGATGGATTTTACCGTTGCGACTTTGCTATCGAAATCATCAATCATCGCCACAACCATGGCCTCTAAAAACTTAGGACGTTTCGGAGAACCATACTCCAGCTTGCCATGGTGACTCAGGATAATGTGCTTCAAGATATCGCGCAGCTGTTCATCAAAACCCAAGATGCGTGCGGATTTTTTATCAATCATCTCGCAGGCAATTTGCATATGACCGATCAAACGACCCCGATCTGTATAAGAGATGCCGTTGTCGTAGGAAAGCTCAGTGATTTTTCCGATGTCGTGATAGATCGCTCCAAACAGCAGAAGATCACGATTGAGGAAAGGATAGTGTGTCCCCATGAAGTCCATGATTTTACAGATCGACAGAATATGCTCAAGCAAGCCACCGATCCAAGCATGGTGAATCGACTTCGCCGCTGGCGCTCGTAAAATTTTTGGTCTTAGCTCTGGATCTTCTAACGTATCCAAAACCAGCTGACGAATGTTGTCGTTCTTCATCGAACGCACCAACTGCAGCAACTCCACCATCATATCTTCGGCATTGCGAGACGCTTGAGGAATGAAATCTTCAAAGTTCACAGTGGAAGAATCAATACGCTCTAGCTTATGAATGATCAATTGCTTGCGATTCTGGAAAAGTTGAATTTGCCCTTTGATCTTTAAAATGTCGCCATTTTCAAACTCTCCGGATAACTCTTCCACGCGGTCCCACAAACGAGCATCCATGGAGCCCGTCGCGTCCCCCACTTGAAGCACCATGAAAGGCCTTCCATTTTTACCAATGCCAACGGTCTTTTCCTTTACAAGAAAAAGTGTGTCGACATTGTCTTTATCTTGAAGACTCTGAATCGCTTTTTTGTCCATCAGGGCACCTCACAGAAAAGATTCTGGTGTTTGGAGTCTTTAAAAGTCACTTGCGAAACATAGATATTTCCAGCTTTTTGGGCTGCAAAGAAGAATATCCCACCCAAGACCGTCGTATAACGCTCGCGAGTGGTGTTGACCTTCAATCCCTCTTTGGTCATCGCCTTCATAAAAGATGTGGTGATGTCGAGGAACTGATTACAGCCTGCCCCAATTACTTTATCGTCGATACGACGTTTGCGACCCTTGCTAAGAAACAGAACTTTTTGTGCGGTCGAATCAGTGAACTCTGGAAATTCGAAGCCAACATAAAAAGAACCTTTTTCATCCGTGATGAACTGGGCCAAATCAACTTCGCCCCCACCCTTAGGCAATTCAATTTTCACGGCCTCATCTTTGACAATGCCAGAGTTTTTTTCGACCAAAAAGACATTCACTTCAGAAAAAATAATTTCCTTAGAAAGACCGGCAGCGCCTTCTTTTTTCTCGCCGTGACCACCTTCGGACTTAGCTTCTTCAGCTTTGGCTTCGCCATGTTCTTCCGCGGATTGGGCACTCACCGCCTTAAACTCAAGAAGATCCCAGACCTGGGAAGGAACTTTGATGTCATTTGCGACATCTTCGAATTTCATTTCTTTGTAGTGTTCAACGCGAAAACCGGGATCCTTTGAGCAGGCTCCCAGTGCTAGAAACAGCCAGAGTGAAATAATCTTGGCTGTGATTTTCATTACTCAGACTCCAATTTGTCCCTAAGCTCTAACATTGGAATATAATTCGATTCGGCTTCAAGCCCCGCGCGCACATAGTCATAGGCGCCAGCGCGATCTTTTTTCTTCATCATAACCCAAGCCAAACCATACAAAGCCGCAACATCGCTGCGATTGTTTTGATAAACCTGCGTAAAGATTTTTTCCGTGCAAGCGACGTCTTGGCTTTCAATACAGATATCACCCAAAAGATGATTTCTGACTTTTAAATTTGTCAGCTCTGGCATTTTTAAAATCGCCATGGCTTCAGGCAGACGTTTTACTTTATTCAAATAACTAGCTTGAGCAGCCAAAACATATGGATCTTTCGGACCTTCTGTCAGTGCTTCTTGCAACATCTTCTGAGCATCAGCATCGCGATTCACTTCCATCAAACAGATCGAACGAAGTGCTTTGATCTCTGCGGTTTGAACGCTTTTTTCAAAAAGTTCTGCGCAGTACTTCTCTAGATAGTCCCATTGAGTGAAGCGCCAGTCCACCATCAAAGGATGAGTGTATCTGTCTGCCAAGCCCGCCTCGGAATCCAAAAATTGAATTACGGCTTGGTTCACACCGTCTGTGTCACCAACAAGATTTTGCGCGTAAACCAAAAATAAAGTCAGTTCTTGGCGCAGATATCCGGTTTTTTGCAAACTGGATTTAATATCGTTGATCAGAGCTTTCAAGAAAGAGCGATCTTGTGTGGACTTAGCAAACTCCATCGCCGACATCGCGCGACCAAATAAGGCCAAAACAGAGTTCGTGTTTTTGCGATAAACCGCTTCGAACTCGCGCATGGCTTCTGGGTAGTTACCCTTTTTCATTTGCACGATAGCTAAGTTCAGCAATGCGGAAATATTCGAAGGTTCATGACCAATGGCCTTTTGCAAAGTATCTTCAGCTTCTTTTAAATCCCCGTCCATCATATAGGAAACAGAGATCCCCAAGTAAGCTTCAACAAGATCTTCGCGGGAACGATTATCCTGGATCAAAGATCTTTCCAGCATACGACGTCCCTGCAAACTTTGGCGGTCTTCAGAAATCAGCACCGGCGCCATTTGCGTTTGTGTATCTGCGTCTGGTTCCTTCATCGCTGCGGCTTTTTTATAAGCAGCTAATGATTTATCGTACAGACCCATACTCTTATAGCGAAGTGCCTGCTTAATCAGTTCTTCATAACCCGCTGACTTCTTAGAGTCGCGCATCAATAAACTAATTCCAATGGCCAATACCGCGACTGCGGCAACACCGATCAAACCCCAACGAAGAACATTGGATTGTTTTTGAATTTTACCTTTAATACGATGATCTGCCGCTGAGCCGTAACTTTTAGCGGAAGCATTATCCGTTGCCAAAGAGCGACTGTTTGCTCTTTCTACCGATGGCGTCACATCTTTAAACTGTGGCTCCGGAACAGGAGGCTTAACCTCCATGGCAGGAAATGGCGTCGGAGTTAATTCATCTGAGATATTAATACTCGAAGTCAGTGCATCAGTCTTAGTGAATGTGTGCTGAGCCACGGACTGAGTCATCGTGTTTTCAGATGAACTGTCCTGCTCGTCACGGATGTTTCTGACGATCTCCATGAACATTTGGCTTTCACGGATATAGGACCAGCGTCCCGTTGGTTGACGAACTTCATCAATGATAGAGATTTGCTTCGAAGCCAACATACTTGTGACTTCTTCTAAAGTGTACGGCCCAAGAATCCTGGTTGAGGATTTAACAAGCCAGTTCCTCTCTGAGTTGCCGGACACCGAAGTCATATTCTAGAGGCCTTTGGTTAAGAGAAGTTTAAGGTCATCGTTGGTAAGATAAAGACCCGCCCCTGCATATCCAGATCTAGACCCGTTCTTATCAAGAGCGTCGTTGATACCGATATCAACATAAAGACCACGATAGAAATAATAAGTAGCAAATGTACGCCAGTTCGTTCTGGTGAAGTCGAAGAACTCTGTAGAAAGCTTCAACTTACGACGGAAGAAGTAATAATCGATACCGAAACCACCGCCATTTTCGATGATACCGCCACGCAAAGTGAGGTCCCAGAAGTTTTTACCGAAGAGCAACGTGAACTTAACTTTGTTCTCGTAGGTCTTCTTTTCGGTGATATCTGCAGTTGTCGAACCTGAAGTCTGCGTGCGAGTTGTCTCAACCACACCCGCTGGGTCGTTGACGACTCCTAAGTAATAGAAGCGATCCAATCCTGGTTGGATGAAAACACCAATCGTTGATTTCCAGCTGCCCACAGTTCCCAAGTATTCCGTGCGGAAGTCCAATGCTGTTTGAATGCGGCTGGCCGCCCCAACAAGATCATTAATGCCATCGATGGCAGATTCCACTTTTTCAGATGTGGCCTCATCGCTGACAAGTTTACCGATCGTACCTTCACCACGACTGATTTTCGCAGTGACATCATCCAGGTTTTTAACAGTCGCTGACAAATGTTCCCAAGTTTTTTTGAGACCTTTATCACTGTTGTCATTCGCAATAGATTGTAAAGATGAAGTGACATCATGGATTTGATCTACGATTTCACCAATTTTATCTTTATTTTCAGAAGTCACCTGCGCGAGATCATTTGTGATCGTTTCGATATTTTTAACAATACGACCCAAGATGTGTTTACGTGTCCCGTCTTCTGAAGTTGCCTCTTGAAGATTTTTGGCAACAACTTTCAAAGAAGAAGCCACTTCACCCACTTCAGCCATCAAACTATCCAAAGATCCTTTGGATTTGACGGTCATGATCTGTGCATTGTCAGACAACGGAGCATCCGTTGGTGAGCCTGGAGATACCTCAACGTGAGAATCCCCCAAAATACCTTGGGCTTTGATCTCGACTGATGCAGAAGTCGTCAGCGGAATTTCAGATTTAATGGTAATATCGATACGTGCTTGGCCATCTTGCAATCTGATGTCTTTGATCACACCAACAGGAATACCAGCAGAACGAACCGCCGAGTTTTTTACCAAGCCCCCGGCATTTGGAAGAAGAAACCAAGCTTTTTTAGAACGACCTAAATAAGACGGATCCTCACTCACTTGCATTGACATCACGGCGATCAGAGATCCCACGATGATCACTAAGAGGCCAACTTTAAACTCAGTCGCACGCAGCAAATTCATTGATGTTTCATCCCTTTATCCACGAACCTCTTCACCAGTTCAATATCGGTATTGAAGAAGTCCTCCCGAGTACCGAAAAGCAAAACCCGGCCACTATCCAACATTGCGATATGATCGGCAATCCTAAACGCAGCGGACAAATCATGCGAAACCATGATTGATGTCGTTCCCGGTCTTGATTTATGAGTACTCAGAATCAAATTATCCACCATTTCTGTCAGAATGGGATCTAATCCCGTGGTGGGTTCATCGTATATCAAAATTTCTGGATCTAGGGCGAGAGCACGAGCCAACCCCGTACGTTTTTGCATCCCTCCCGAAATCTGTGAAGGAAGCTTCTGAAAATGTTTTGGGTCCAAACCAACGTCGTGCAGTTTCTGCTCGGCTATACGAAGGACCTGGGACTCTTTCAGATCACGACGATGTTCAAACAAAGGAAAACAAACATTTTCTAGAACTGTCATGTCATCGAAAAGAGCGGCTGATTGGAAAAGAACTCCAAACTTACAGCGAAATTTCGTGAGCTGATCTTCATTCATCGTACTAAGATCCGTACCCAGCACTTCAATTTTTCCCGCTGTCGGTTTGTACAAACCCAACAAGTGCTTCAAAACCACGCTCTTACCAGTTCCAGAGAAACCAATAATCGCCGTCAAAGAGCCCTTCGGAATCTTTAAGTTGATGCCTTTTAGAACGAAATCTTTTCCGCCATCAAATGACTTCGTTACGTCTTGCAGAATAACTGCTGATTCATTATCCATTACGAAATCCCCAAAACGCTGTAGTAAATGCGGATCAAGTTCGTGAGGAAATAATCCAAAATGATAATTGCAACCATGCTTTGAACAACGCCTTGATTGGTTGCATCGCCTACACCTTTTGCGCCACCCGTGGTGTTAAAGCCTCGGTAAGTGCAAATTAAAGCGAAGAATAAGCCAAAGACCGCCGATTTAAAGAGGCCTTCGTTGATATGTTTTACTTCAATAAGATCTCTAATTTTTTGCCAGAAAACCGCTTCATCCAGTTGGACCAATTTCACGCAAAGGAAATAACTTCCGATCATCGCTACGAAATCGAAAACCGCAGTCAAAAGAGGCATGCAGATCACGGCTGCAACCATTCGTGGTGAAATCAAATACTGTTTTGTATTCACACCCATCACGTCCAATGCATCGATCTGCTCATTCACGCGCATCGTTCCCAAGCGCGCCGCCATGGCGCCCCCAGCTCGAGCCGCCACGATCAAACCCGTCAGAACCGGTCCCAACTCACGTGTGATCCCCAACGCCACAACAGGTCCGACCATGTTGACGGCATTGAACATTTTAAAACCTAAATAGATTTGGAAAGATAAGGCCAGCCCTGTGAACACTCCGGTCAAGGCGATGATCGCAATGGACTGATTGCCTACGAATTCCATGTGTTTGATGATTTCTGAAAAACGCGAAGGCTTTGCGAAAATCAAACGAACGCTTTCAGTGAAGAACAAAATGATTTTCCCAGTCTGTTCGATGAAGTTTGTCACCGAAGTGATCACCCAATCGCCCAGCCAAGTCACCACACTTGCGGCTCTGTCTGCGATAGTCATTTATTCTCCCCCAACGTTCTCATAAACAAAATTAGCGTCGGCCCCGGTGTAAACTCGCGGCACACGCTCGCCCACACTTGTGAGCATCTCCCAAGTAATGCTTTTTGCTTTTCCAGCAAGCTCTTCAGGAGACAAGAAATTACCGAAGGAATCTTGGCCAAATAAAATCACTTCTTGATCTTTATATTGCGCAAAATCTTTTCCTTTTACGGCTTCAGTCACATCCAACATCAAATAATCCATACAGATATTCCCCACCAGAGGAACTCGCATCCCATTGAACAAAGCATAAGCTTGATTCGAAAGAATACGATGATATCCGTCCGCATAACCAATCGGTACCACAGCAATAACAGAGTCTTTGCTGGCTTTCCAAGTGCCACCGTAAGAAACTACCTCGCCAGCTTTAAGGTGGCGGAAAGTATTTACTACGGATTTTAAACTCATCACAGGTTTTAAATCACATTTTACATCAGGCAACGGATTGTAACCGTAAATCATCAAGCCTGGGCGCAGTCCCCAATTTTGCAACATCAGTGGGTGATCTGCTTTGGCCCCCGCACGAATATGCAAAAGATTTAAAATCCCTGCACTATTCAAAGAGTGAGCGAATATATCGAAAGGTTTAAAAATCTTGCAGGCCTGATCCAGACGACGCAATTGTTCAGCGCTGTCGCCGCTATCTGACGCTGCGTCTTCACCATTATAAAGATGGGTGACCAAAGCTTTTACGCGGATCTTTTTATTTTGCCACAAGCGCTCATACAATTTTTGCGCTTCTTCGGGACGGAAACCCAGACGATTCATGCCCGTATCGAATTTCAAATGAATACTGACCGGAGCAACCGCGACCTCTTCAAGATGTTCGATTTGTTCCCAAGTCGTCACGACTGGAGTCATACGATACTGAATGATTCGCTCCGCACCTTCACGATCGAAACCACGGAAAACTAAGATCTCTGCCTTCACGCCGAAATTGCGCAGCAAAAGACCTTCTTCAATGAGGCAGACACCAAGATGTTTGATTCCAAGAGTTTCAAGAAAACGCGCCAACTGCACGTCACCATGCCCATAGGCATTGGCTTTCACCATCGGACAAAGAAAAGGGGCACTGGGAAACGACGCTTGGAGGACACGAATGTTATGTGCCAAGTTATCAAGATTAATTTCCGCAAAAGTCCGTCGATACATTTCCATCAACTAAAATCTAACTTTCTATTCCGCTGGTACTTCAAAGTCAGGACGATGAGTCTCTGGAGCTTTGTACAAGCAAATTTTATTTCCGCCCTTATCCACGATGTGGCTTAAAGCTTTCGTTGCAGATTCGTCCAGGGATTTAGCAGAATCACACAATGATGGATATTCGCTAATTCCCAAGCTAATCGAAACCTTCATGCCTTTATCCAAGAATGAAGTGCCTTCGATAATACGACGAAGTCTTTCCGCGCGCAGAGCTGCTCCTTTTTTTGAGCAGTGAGGAAGTATCATCGCCATTTCATTCGCAGCCGTTCTGCAACTTTGATCGTTCGAACGACTGGTCTTAGCAATGACGGTCGCAACAGATTTTAGCAACTCATCTCTCACCGCTTCACCCAAAGATGATTCAATCTCATAAAAATCATCCATGGCAATTTTCACCACTGAAACAGGCTGTTTCAAACGGCGCGCTCGGGATACCTCGTCCGCTAGGATTTTAACATAGTAATTGCGGTTATGAAGTTCAGTGACGAAATCTTGGACCTCCAAGGCGTCGACCTTCTTTTCCAAAACCAAATGTGAGTAGCTTAAAGAAAACAAAGCGAATTCTTCATTCAGCTGAGTGATGGCGCTTTTGTCTAAACTTCCCGAGTAAACAAATACGCCCTCCAAATTTTGCGCAGCATAGAGTGGCAAACCTCTCGGAGGATTAAAGTGAAATGCCTCGACCAACATCGCATTAAAGCGAGCCGGCAAAAGTCCCACCGAAAGTTGTCCATTCAAATCCTTCACGTCGTCAGACTCTAACTGACAACCGACGCCTTGAATCTGCGAACCTTCCACACCGTTGCCATGGGTCGCCACGAAAGAACGAACTGACGGCAAAAATTTAAAGAAGATGCACATAGAGCCTGAAATATTATTCAAAAATTTTTGGATCAGATCTTCTTTACTTTGCGCCGTACGGTACTGACCTAGTTTGGTGGCAAAAGAAACAGTCTCTAGCTTTTCAGCCTCAACCGCCGCTTTCATACTGGTCACAGCGGCTTTATGAACTTCATCAACTTGCTGCTTGGTCGTTTGCAAATCATCAAAGAGCTGTTCATTTTGATAAGTCAGATAAAGTTTTTCACAAGCGCGATCCACAGCCCATACGACCCTGGTTTCCAAAGCAGCGACCTCATCAGAAATCACATCCACAAATCCAAAAGAATTGTACTGAGCTAAAATATCAAATTGTGAAATCGCTGAAATCGCAATGAAACGGATGTCGTCATTGATGCCTTGAACATGGGTCACAAAATCACTCAAGGATCCACCCAAGGCTGCCGTTGAGAACACCAGAATATGTGGAGGATTTTCCTTCAATCTTGCCTCAAGGGCTTCAGGATCCTGGAAGAAATACGCATCATAGCCCGCCTGCGAAAGATACACTTTCGCAGAAGCCCCCTGATCCACATCCGTGGTGAAGACATAAATCGTAAACTGAGAACTATGGTCGCGAATATCCAATTAAATCCTCTTTCCAGGTCTGCGAATGTCGACTTGGTAGCCATCAAGTTTGGAAGTTTTCGGTTTAGCAACCATTGTCGGCGCATTAATAAGATTTACCGGAGTCAATTCATCATCCAGCAAATCCATGGACTCCATCGCTGCGAGTTCCGCGCCCGCGCCATGTTCCATCACCATATTCGTTCCAGCAAATTCAACCACTGGAGTTTTATCATCGTTAATATTTTCAGAGGCCGTTGCTTTCACATCCGACATTTCAGGAAGCTCCAAAAGATTTTCAATATTCATATCCAGTGGAGACGCCGGGCTTTGAACTTCTTCCGTCGCTTTGATCTCTGCAAATTGTGCTTCGGCGTGCTCGCGTTCTGGAGACTCCTCTTTCAACTGCGGCAATTCTCTGGCAATCACAACTTCTTCCACTTTTTCCACCTTTGCTTCAGGCGCTTTTAACACCGCGACAGTTTCTATTTTTTTGAAACTTACAGAAACCTTAGTTCCCTTGCCACGCTCAGAATCCACCTGAACTTCGGCATTGTGCTCTTTCAAAATGCCAAAGGCCGTCGCAAGCCCCAGGCCCATGTGATTTTGGAAAGATCGGGTGGTAAAGAACGGATCAAAAATTCCTTGCAGATTCTGAGGCTCAATCCCTTCACCGCAGTCTTCAACAACCAAGTGAATCGCTTTATCATCTTCGAAAAGATCCAGCTTGATTTCTTTCTTCGGCATTCTTTCCATAGCTTCCACGCTGTTGGTAAGAATATTTTCGATGGCTTTGGTCAAGGCCTCAACATGGATGTCCATCGCTGAAGTTTCTTGGAAGTTCTTAACCAGCTTCACACCTTTCGATTGCATCAAGCCCTCAAGATTTTTAAGGGCGCGCGCCAAAGGACCTTCCATTTTCATCGAGTTCTTATCTTGAATCTCTTCACCCGCATAGCCTAACAATTTATCTAGAACATCACGGGCCGCACGTGTTTCACGCAGAATGGAATCTGTGCTGGCAACAATTTCTGTTTCTCGAGTCTTCGCCAAAATCATTTGCGAGTAACCTAAGATAGAAGTCAAAGGTCCGCGCATCTCATGGGCCAAAGCAGAAGCCACGCGCATAGACGTTTGCACTTTGTCTTTTTGTGCCAACTCTGGATCCACGGTGACAGTTTTTTCCACTACTGGAACCGCCGCCGCTTTTTGTTTTGCGGACTGCAATTGCATTTCAAGACTTTCAATTTCTTTTTCCGCCGGAGTCACAACCCACAAAACCCCTGCAATTCCGACAAGCACCAACCCACAGCCCAACAATAGGAACTGCCACCACAAGCCTGCACGGCCCTTCATGGTTTCGCTCAAAGGTGCCGAACTAATCACAAGCAAATTACTTTGTGGAATCTGATCGTACATGCCGTATAACTCTTGGCCATTCGGCATTTTAAAAGTTCCGCCGCCATGGGGTGAAGAACTTTTCTGCGCTTCTTTAAAGAACGGATCGTCTCGCATTACGGTTCCCAAGTATTCAGGCACAGAATGTCCCACTGTCAAACCTGTGGAAGTCACCACAGAGAATGAACTCAAAGAACCTCTTTGACCATCGATCAAAGACTGAAAGATTTCTCCGTTGCCAACAAGGGCATAAGCGCGATTGCCTTCAAGGAAGACCAACGCGACGTAACGACCACGATTGTTATCTTGGAAAGGCTTTACGAAATAACGAAGATCTGAAGTACGCTCCGTCACTTTTCCTAAAGCAGACTTCACGAATTCTTTTGTCCAGTTAGCGGCTTTAGAATTATCTCTGGTAATCAGAGTTTGCGGATCTAGTTCACCATTCGTCACAGTGAATGATGCTGCTGCATAATAAGGTGCTACTGCAGTCCAATTGAATTTTTCTTTTTTAAAATTTTCTGCGTTGAAAGTCGAAACTACTCTTTGCAAAGATTTAAGCTCCACCGCCAAGGCATAATTCATGGAGCTTAATTGAGTGCGCGTTTGCGCTTCCACCCAGCTCATACGATCGCCATATACGAAGCTGTCAGTACGCCATAAAACTGCGCCGATAAACACGGCCGCCACAGCGATTAGGACTGCAAGTAATTTCACTTTCATCGAGGCTGTTCCTTCCGTAAAACCCTACCTACAAAATAGCACGCCAATTCCTTGCGTGAGTCTTTGATTTTATTGTAGTTTTAGAAACTGGTAAGAATCAAGCAAGACTCCTTTGCCAAACACATTTAAAGGGCGTAGAAAAACAACATTATGAGTACTCACCATGTCTAATCATAGATGCGACGTTTTGATCATTGGCTCCGGCACTGCCGGTCTTGCTCTCGCTCTGAAAATGGCTCCCCTCGGAAAAGTCGTCGTTCTCGCTAAAGAGAAAATTACAGACAGCAACTCTGAGATGTCCCAAGGAGGAATTGCGGCGGTCATGTCTGATGAAGACAGTTTTGACTCTCACATCCAAGATACCTTGGTGGCTGGCGCAGGTCTGTGTCGCGAAACCGTGGTTCGCAACTACATCATGCAAGCTCCTGATCGCATTCAAGATTTGATAAACTGGGGTGTTCATTTTGACCTGCGCAAAAAAGGTGGCGAAGAAGTCGAAGAGATTGATTTGACGCGCGAAGGCGGTCATAGCTTCCGACGCATTCTGCACTTCGAAGACCAGACTGGTTTTGAAATTCACCGCAAACTTTTAGCTCGCGTTCGCGAACACTCCAACATCACTTTGATGGAGCGCTTTAATGCCATCGATTTGATTGTGAATAAAGAAATTGATGCCACGGACATGGCGCCCACCGCTTGCGTTGGCTGCTATGCCCTCGCCACCGAAACCGGGGAAGTGCATACATTTGTAGCAAAAACCACCGTCCTCGCAACTGGCGGTGCCGGCAAAGTTTATCTTTACACTTCCAACTGGAGCGGTGCCACTGGCGACGGAATCGCCATGGCTTACCGAGTAGGCGCCCGTATCGCTAACTTGGAGTTCATGCAGTTCCATCCAACTTGCCTTTATCATAAAGACTCTCGAAACTTTTTGATCTCAGAAGCTTTGCGCGGAGAAGGTGGTGAACTCATCAACTCCAAAGGCGAAGCGTTCATGAAAAAATATCATCCGCTGGGATCCTTAGCACCTCGTGATATCGTCGCACGCTCCATCGACAAAGAGATGAAACGCGCGGGCTCTGAATGTGTTTATTTAGATATGACTAAGTTAGATGCTGACTTCCTCAGACATCGCTTCCCAACCATCCACAATACTTGTCTTCAGTTCGGCATCGACATGACTCGACAACCTATTCCGGTTGTCCCCGCAGCCCACTATCTTTGCGGCGGAGTCGTCACGGATGAAAATGGTCGCACCGATGTTCCAGGCCTCTGGGCTATTGGTGAAACAGCATGCACTGGACTACACGGCGCGAATCGTTTGGCTTCAAACTCTTTGCTGGAATGTCTGACGACGGCGCATAATTGCTCTGAACAACTTAAAAAGTCTTGGGATTCATTAGCGGCAATCAAGTTGGATCCAAAACCTTGGTCACATCCCGAAGAGTCTAATGATGACGAGATGATTGTCATCACCGCCATGTGGGAAGAAATTCGTCGTTTGATGTGGAACTATATGGGGATTGTTCGCTCTAACAAACGTCTAGAACGCGCCCAGCACCGTCTTAAAAACATTTTGGATGAAGTGAAAGAGTATTACTCCAACATGAAGATCCACTCTGACATTTTAGAACTCCGTAATATCGCCATCGTGGCTGATCTCTCTGTGGAATGTGCTCTGCGCCGTCAGGAGTCACGCGGCATCCATTACAACATTGATTATCCGGAAAAAGAAACAACGCCACATGATACGATTGTGGTCCGCGGCCTCATATAGAAGACTTGATCTAGGCCGCTTTTGGCGGCAATCTAGTCCCATGTATAAAAGATCCGAAGGCTTCTTCAAAGGATACCAAGATATCAACTTGTTCTTTCAGATTTGGGAAAACCCCAACGCCAAAGGAACAATCATTTTCACGCATGGCCATGGTGAACACTCAGAGTCCTATCACCGCCTGACTAAAGCATTTGAAAATGATTCCTGGACATTTTATGGCTGGGACTTGCGTGGACATGGAAGATCTGAAGGGCGTCGTGGATACGCTTCAGAGTTTGATGACTACTGCCGTGACTACAAAATCTTCTTAGACATGGTTCTTCAACAAGAAAAAGTTCGCCAAGGTCCGGTGATCTTACTCTGTCACTCTATGGGTGGCTTGATTGAGCTTAAAACTTTGATTCGCAATCCTGATCTGAAATACGATGGCATTGTTGTCAGCTCTCCACTTTTGGGTCTTGCGATGCCCGTTCCTGCGATCAAAGCGAAAGCTGCAGGAATTCTGCACAAACTTTTGCCGCAGGTCACTTTAGACAATGAAATGAAGAACAATATGCTCACTAGCGACATGGATGTTATTCGTGAATACGAACAAGATCCATTACGTCATACGCGCATGTCGCCGGCGGTATTCCTTGGTATGCTGGAATCTTGGCACTACGTTCGCCCTCGTGCCAATGAAATTAAAAAACCGGCTTTGTTTCAACTGCCTGAACATGATCCGGTCTGCAACACTCCTGATGCCAAAGTTTTCTTTGATAAAATGGGCAGCAGTCGCAAAGAAATTTATATTTATCCCAACGCAAAACATGAAATCTATAACGACGTTATGAGAAGCACTGTCTTTGCTGATATGAAAAAGTTTTTGGATAGTTTTTTGGAGTCTAAATAATGAGATACCTTTTCGCCCTTTGTCTTTGCCTTACTGCTTGTGCCTCTTATGAAGTGACTCCCGGTGGTCGTGCGATTCGTACGGAATCGGACTACTACAACATCATTGACGAAAACTCTGACCAAGTGACTAAATATTCTGGTCTTTATAATCTTCTCGACGCCCAAGGTACGGCTTTGAATTCAAAAGTTATTGAAGCCCAAATGGATCAGCTCACTCGCATCTATCAATGGGATGACAAAAAATATCTTGAAGAGAAATCTAAAAACGAAGGACGCCTTAACAAAGAAACAGAGTTTTTCTTTGCCTTCTTCACTCCGGATCGTAAAAGCGATGATTTGAACAAACCCAACACTCAATGGAGACTCTTCCTGGACGTTGCGGGAAAACGCTACGATGGAAAAATCACAAAAATCAAAATTGCCTCTCCTGAGTTGATCAGCCTGTATCCTTCATTCAATCGCTTTTATACGCCGTACTCTGTGATCTTCAATGTGCCAATGAAAAGCATTGAAAACTTACCTATGAAATTAACCGTGACTGGCTCTGTCGGTTCTGCGGTTTTGAATTTCAAACCCACGGAAGTTAAATAGATTTACTGGCAGAAGGGAAAACATTAGAAAAAGTTTCTTTTTCCCTCCTTACCGCCCGGCGCCAAGTCTTTTGCGCGCCTCTGCTGGTCCCATATACTTTGCTAGAATTTTCTCAAGAGATCCGTCGTTTTTCATTCCTATCAATGCATCAGTAATGCGCTTCTCATCAACTGTACCAACGCGTCTTTTAGAGACATACACCCCAACTTCAATCTTATTATCGCCATCTGAGATGCGTGTGACCTTATCTTCAAGCTTCAATTTCCCCACGTAATAATCAGTCATAAAAGCCGAAAACAACGTGACCTGGGCGCGTCCCTTAAGAAGCAAGTTGAAAGCACTTTCTGGATCTGAAACCCCAATCAATCGCGAGGAAGCAATCAACTTCTTGTCATCCGCGATAGAGACGACCACTTCGTTGCCAATAAGATGTGCAAACTTAACTTTATCATCGTTCACATAACTTGAAATTTTTCGCCCAGCCACTGCAGATGACTTCAAAACAGTGAGTTCACGCACACTCTCAAATAACGGAATAAATTTACTATTACGATCAAGCTCCGCGCTTTTAACAACAAATACCATGACATCAAGACGGCCTCTTTTTAAATCCTCAACCGCAGATGGTCTGGAAACTTCATTTTCTTGAAAGGGGCAGTGGGTGCGCTGAGAAAGCTCTTCAACAATATCATGGGCCACGCCTTGCAGCTGGCCCTTTTCACGAAATGCAAAAGGAGCATAGTTATTTAAACCCGCGACGAAACGTCTGTCACAATTCGTTCGTTCTGCAGGGCGAGCCCACAAAAACATGACAGGAATAAGAGCAACAAGGAAAACCTTCATAGCTCAATATTTTAGACATAACAAATCCGAAAATCCTGCGTTTCTACACTTCATTACAATGAAATAAAGTTGTTCCGGATTTCAAAGTTTATTCAAAACTTTTCTCGCAATTTTTAGAACAAAAGATGGTCTAGTTCTTTGCTGTTTCCCTATCCACGGTGGAAACGGCGAGAAATCTCAAAATCAAACAGCGGTTTCACAAATTTTGCAACTTTCAATCCCATTCCTGTTATGCCTGACGGCTCAAGCAGTGGAAGATCGTGCAAAATCGCTTCGCGAATCATCTCAGCGTATTTCACGGGGGAAATCGTCGACTCTCCGGGAACTTGAAAATTCTTTCCATACAAAGTTTCGATTTCATCAAACATGCGTGTCTTAATTCCCGGTGTGATCAACAGCAGTGTTGTTACCCCAGTGTCTTTCAACTCTAGGCGAAGACAGTTCGTGAATGCGGCAACCGCCGCTTTCGAAGCGGCATAGGTCGTTGCACAAGGAAAGTTCATATAAGCTGAAACACTGGAGTTATTAATGATCTTGCCACGTTTACGCGAAAGCATTCCTGGCAACAAACCATGGGTCAATTGTACAAGAGCATTGATATTCACTTGAAACATTTTATAAATATCATCTATGGGCTGTTGCTCAAGTAAGCCGCCCGTCAAAATGCCCGCATTGTTAAAAACAATATCGATCGGTGTGTTTTTTAGTTTGAGCAAAAGAGCATCAATGCTTGCACGCTCACTTAAATCTGCTTCATAGACTGTCACAGATTTAGCGCCGGCTTCCTCCAGCTCTTTCACTAAATCTGCATCAAATTTTCTGACCACAATATGAAGAAAGGCTTTGTCCTGGGCACACATTTTCGCAAATGAGCGTCCAATTCCACGATTTGCACCTGTAACCAGAACCTGACGATTTGTGATTTCCATGCACTATCCTTCTTTAATTTGTGTGTTAGCGTCTAAGCCCCAAGATTTCAAGATCGTGACTTCTTCGGAAGCCGATCCCGCTTTCTTAAATTTAGCTCCGGATTTTCCACTCACGCGACGTTGACATGATGGCCAATCCTTATGGCGATAGACCAATCCGCCAATGTTACTGAGATAACTGTGCGCCACTTTTTTTTCTCCCGGAGAGCGCATCTCTGGCAAGCTTCCGTCTTTAGGCACATCTAAAATATTCACTGAATAAGTCTTCAAAGAACCTTCGTACAAGTCAACGCCGGTTCTTTTGGAAAATGCCACAGCAATTTCATCGCAACGTTCATTGCCAGGAATGCCCACATGACCGCGACTGTACAGCCATTCAATCTTGCCAGAGGCTCCGCGTTTTTGCACCAGATGCAGGATTTCCTCCCAAAGATCTTTATTAGAAACATCTGCGCCTTCGGCCGTCTTCCATCCGCGTTTTTTCCAACCAAAAATCCATTGCGTAATTCCACGGATCACATAGGTCGAATCTGTATAAAAGCGAATCGGCTCGGGATGAGTCTCTATGGCACGCAAAGACTCAACAACAGCCTGCATCTCCATACGATTATTTGTCGTTTGTGGATCACCATCGCCGAGTTCTAAAACTTGATCGCTGGGAAATAGAATGATAACTCCCCAGCCACCAGGACCAGGATTGCCAGAACAAGCACCGTCAGAAAAAATCTGAATATAATCTCTCGTATTTTTCACTCAGCGATCGTAGCCCCTACTTGGGCTTGGTGTCTAATGCTTAAACATCTTGTCGCGCCCAAAAGCTTTATATTTCATCCTAGTCATACATTTTGTGGCACCGCCTTCGCAATAAATACAGGCTGGAGGACTGTCTATGAAGTTCACAGCTCAATCTATCACTGGTTTTTTGGCGACGCTTTTATTGGCAACACAAGTACTCGCCAACAATGCGTCCGTCGCCTCTTCGACAACAGTGGTACAAGATCCCCGTCATGGCTCGATCTTCAGTGGATTCATTCAAGCTGCTCGCTCTACCAGTCTTTATGACTTTCAAGATGGCACTCGTCATGACGGCATGGACTATCTCGCTCGTTTCAATTTGAAACTTTCTAAGGACTATACAGTTCGTCTTGATGGTGGATATTCTCAAGATCTTAACAATGCTCAATCCGCAGATCCTACAGCTAACGACTTCGCCGATACGTCGCTATCCTTCGTACGCGTGCCGGTAGCCGTGGGAAAACTAGTGATGCTTGGTTATAAGGTCGCTGCAATTGCGCCCACTTCCAAGGCTTCTGCCACTCTTCAAAATATGCAAGGTGCTGCAAGTACTGGTTTAACTGCTATGATCAATCCTGATCGTCTCATCCCGGGACTATCTATTGTCAGTGCTATTTCTTTGCGCAGAAACTTTCATCAATATGATACTGCGATGAATGGTTCTGTGAACACTCAATATTCTTCGTCTCAGTCTATTTCCGTAGGCTATGACTTCACTTCAGGCATCAGCATCTCTGGCGAATTTATCCATAAGAATGGCCTCACTTACCAAAACAACATCAAAGAGTCCTTCGAACACACTGAGGAATTGGGCTATGCCATCAACCCCACTTTCTCAGTTGCCGTTGGTCATACAAATGCTGGTAGCGCTTTGAAACCGAATGGCGTCGACTCAAATGTTGCTCTGATCAACGAAAATGATTCCATGGTTTATGGCTCCCTCACGGTGGCTTTCTAGACGATTTTCAGAGAGAAAACTTCATGAGACTCTTCCTTGCAAGCTTATTCTTGGCTTTAAACTTTCAAGGGACAGTCTTTGCACAAACGGCTCCTCTGGACATTGTGTTTGATCTTGATTGGACCACGTTCTACTCAGTTAACAGCACCGACACAAATCAAATTGACCAACATACACTTACAATTGAAGGCAAAGTCTACCGCGCCACCGATCACTTAGGCGAAGTTCTGCAAGCACTTTCAAAACACCCTGAAGTGCGCATCAGCTTCTTTAGTGGCGGCGAGAAATCACGCAATGAAGCCTTGCTTAAAAGCGTGAAGCTACCAAATGGACAAAGCGCCTTTGATATCGCTTATAAAGTTCTTTCGAAAGAAAACCTGCAGCAGGTCTCTGCGGACACCACTCTTAAATTCTCACAACGATACAAGAAGTCTTTTGATGGTCTTTTAGCTAACGCCACCCCAGAACGCACAGTTCTGATTGATGACCAGGTGGAGTTTGCAAAATCTCCGTGGAAGGCGCTGGCTTCGCTTGGAGTTTTCAATCACCAGAATCAATTTGATCAACGCCTCTCTGCACAGGACTTTTTTCCTTCTACAAAAGACGCTTGGCTTCGTGAAAAAGACAAAGCTTTGATGTGGCAGGCTCTGCTTGAAGAAGCCATTTTTCTCTCGAGAAAATCAGAAAAATCTTTTTCGCAAATCGCTTCCGAACTGTGGTCTGCGAAGTCCAAAAACACCCTCTGTAAAAACGTTTTTATCTTCTAAGTCCCTATCTCAATAAGGGAAAACCGCGAATTGTCCCCTGTTCAAAATCTCGACAGTTAAGTTCTGTTAAAACCATTTAATAGACATTAGGGAAAATTCTTCATGGCACTTTCAGTGCATTTGTAATCCTTAAGAGAGAGTCTCTACCCGCGCCCTCAGTGTATTCGAATTGAGGATGTGGTGGTGACATTAATGGAATGGAGAGAAAAATGACTCACAAACCTCAATATACAAAAGCCTTCACCGCTCTGCTGACCTTTGCTTTGTTAGCTTCGGGTTGTACGAAGAAGCGTGATGCTGCTTTACCTGATGCGGAAGCATTGCAAACCTTTGCAATCTCTGATTTCGGAACGATTCAGGACGATGGTGGTTTCAAAGTCACTGCAAGACAAAGCGTTCGTGCTCAATCTAGCGGAACTTCTAGCAAGGCCACTGAAGAAAAAGGTTTGGTTGCAGTTGATGCAGACAACTCTTCAATTCCTTCACGCATGCGCTTCATGTTCAACAACCTCGAGGTTTCCGGTCAAGAGACTGGCGATTTTAAAGTCGTGTTTGGTGTTGACGCTAAATACGTGACTGCCTACAAAATCACAGGCAACATTAACGCTCTCTCTTCTCTGCCGGCAAAGGAACGGGGAATTTAAAGTCGGTGTTGGGGGTGAAGCTTAAAAACTGACTGCCTACAAAAACAAAAGGCAAACTAAAGGCTTCCTTTCTCCTGAAAAAAAAATCGCCGTGACTCCAGGCGAAGTTCAAATGTCTATCGAAATGCAAAAAACCAAAACAGCAACTGCGAAGAAATCCATCGCAGATAAAATGATGGCTGCGCGCAAAGCACGTGTGATGTCTCTCACCAACCGTGCAAATATCAACGTCCTCATTCCATTGTTCAAATACGAGATCCAATCAAAAGGTATCTTGGAAAGAACTAAAAATGAACTTCGCGAAAGCACGTCAACTTTAACATTGCGTGAAACAGAGTTCAGTCAAGCGACTCACGTCAAACTTGCGACAACATCGGATGCTCGTAAAGACGTTGGCAGCGTTGATCAAAAGAAAGAACTCGATCAAATCTTCACGATGGATTCTATCGACAATAAGGTTTCGACCGCTGCGGAACTTCAGCAACGCTTGAACTTCAACATGAAGTTCATTGCCGATGACTCTCAAGTATTGACGAAACTAGATAGCGACGACATGAAGGTCTACGAAGTTGTGACAATGGCGCAATTGACGGACGACGAACAACGTCTTATCAAAACAGGCCGTGCAAACGGTGAAATCCTTCGTTGCTCAGACCAATCAGCAATTCAATCTAAAGATGCTAACTGCGTATTGAGACTGGTTGCGACGGTTCCTTTGACATACAAAAAAATCACTTTGAATTTGGCTGACAAAAACGACAACACGTCGAATGCGTTCCAAATGGACAAAGTCACTAAGGCGCAGTCAACTGGCCTTGTTGAAATCGCTCGCGAAGTAAGAGCCACCCGTGCTCGCCCTTCAGGTTTGATCGATCCTTTGAATACAATCAAAATTGCCGACCTTAAAGGTAACTTCTATTTCAGAAGAACTTTTGAGCAAGGTTCGAACATGATGGTTATCGGCAAAGCCGGTACCAGCGGTGACATGTCAGTTGTTCAATTCGAACTTGAAAAAAGCCGCTTGGTTGTTCGCAACCAAAAAGCTTTGATCGAATACGTAGGCCAAGGCGCTCAAGACAAAGAAGAGTTGATGAGCGTGCCAGTTAAATACTTCAAGCTTGAGTCTGTTGATGCTGACGGCGTAGCTTTGCAAGTACCTAAACTTATCGAAGCAAAGAAAGAAGACGCAGAATACCTAGAGATCGACTGGACTGCGAACACAATCCCAGTTTCAAACTCTCCTTTGGCTTACTATGCAGAAGGTCAATGTTTGATGGCGAAAGCTTCCCAAACTGTAACTGACATGGATATGCGTCTTGCGACAGACGGTATGTTGAACTTCTCTTTGGCAGGCTCTTACACAGTACTTCCAGCGTGTGCTAATCAAATTCAAACGAACAGCGCTTACTTCAGCGTGAATGCACAGTTCAACTATAACTTGAGCGAGCGTGTTTCATTCAGAAGAGTTTCTGACCAGTCACAATTCACTCAATTCGCTCCGAACATCTCTCCAGATGCTCAGAACGCTATGAACTTCGCGATCTTTACTTTGGCGGATGTAAACACATCTAAAACAGTAAGAGCGGGTCGCCAAGGTAGCGAAATCTACAGACCAGTCATCCATGACTTCAGAAATGGCAAGACATTGACATACTGGGTTGGTGGATTGAGCGAAGCTCCAGCTGAAAGACGTGAATTGATCACTCAAGCAGCTAAAGAAGTCGTGGCTGAATGGAATGAAGCATTCCACAAAGTATTCAAAGGCACAGAGAATGATCGTTCTGGTGACTACGTCCTTCTTAACATCGAAGACGATTCTAACCGTGGTCACTTGGGAGACTTGGATAGAAACTACCTTTGGTTCATGGATAAAGAGACTGAAAACGGTCTCTTGGGTGTTGCTCAACCGGCACCGAATCCATACTCTGGTACTATCGTAGCGAACAACGTTATCGTTTACTCTGGTAACTCTGAGAAAGAAGTTCGCGGATTTATCGATAGCTATAAAGAAATTCGCGCTTACGAAAAACTTCTTGAAGAAGCTAAAACAGCGGCTGTCGCAGATATGCAAAAACAACTTGCTGAACAAAAAGCTGGTGATGCTGGAACTCCAGCGTCTACTGGAAATGCAACTGCAGACCAAGTTGAAGGCACTTTGAAATCAATGAGTTCATACCTTAACAAGTTGGTTCTTTCTGCACGCCCTAAGATCGTAGAAAGAATGTCTTCTAAATGGGCTTCTTTGACAGCGTCTTCTAGGAAGACAACTCCTGCAAAGAAATCTATCAAAGGCAGAACTCAAGTTGCGGATACGGAACTGACTTCCACTAAAGCGTTCACACGCAGCATTTTGCAAAAAGCTCTTCAAGGTGAATTTAAAAATGATCCTTTGATGATGGAAGCAATTATCACGAAAGAACTTGCTCGCACAGAGCCAGGTCTTTCTCCTGAGATGAAGGCTTTATTGCTTCAACAAGCAGATGCGAAAGCTATGTCTGCGAAGTTCGATGCGCAAGCTAAGAAACGTGGCGGATGTTTCATGTACTCTAGGAACGAATACAACGACAAGTTCTTGTCTGCGGACTTCGATACATTGTTCAAAAAAGAAATCAAAGCGACTTTGTCTCATGAGATCGGTCATGCTTTGGGTCTAGTGCATAACTTTAAAGCTTCTTACGACAGAGCAAACTTCCAGTTCGAAGGCGAAAATAACGATCGCGACTACTCTTCAATCATGGACTACCTTGCTTCAACTGAGATGGGTTACCACGGTCCTGGTCCATACGATGTGCACGCATTGCGCGCTATCTATACGAGCCGTATCGAAGTAAGTCCTGAAGCAAAAGCGATGGCTGCTAAAAACAACGGTGTTCTAGCTCTTAAAGCTGGTTCTACAACAGTAAAAGACGGTTTGATGAATATCGCTGATGTTCAAAAAATCCTTGGTCTTGCGACTGAAGCAGATATGCGCAAGCAAGTTGTAAATAGATCTGGCTTGTTGAAGTACTACGGCCAATGTCATGACGGTCAAGTTGGTGAGGAGCCTGCTTGTACTCCTTACGACAGCGGTTCAACTGCAACTGACATTGTGAAAAACACGATCCAAGATTACAACAGAATGTACATCACGTCTTACCATGCAGCAGACCGTTTGAACTTCGGTTACTCTCAGAAGATTGGTGTGGTTCGCCGCGCGATTCAAAAATTCCAAACTGTTCGTGGCTTCCTAGACGACTACTTCAAAATGTTGATCTACGAAACTGCGAATAGCGATGCGGAATTGGCAGATTTCAGACAAGCTTCATTCTTGGGTTATGACTTCTTCCATGACTTGCTAAGAACTCCAGATACGAACTTGTCTTACGGTAAAGACGTAGCATCTATCAAGAAACGTTTGATTGCGGTTCCGTACACTTACAAAAAAGCGAAGCTGGTAAAAGCTGCTGACGGATCTGTTTCACAAGCCGTCGATGCGAAAGGTCAGCCACAGTTTGACGATGTTCCTGATGTGAAAGTTCTTGAAGCTCGTCGTATATACGATGTGGCTCCATAACAGGATCGTATCTGAACAGTGGGTATCGGTTATGACAAAGCTTTCGCACTTGAGTTCTTGTTGACGGCAAATCCATCAGCATTAACTGACGACTCTCAAGTTGGTTGGATCTCTTACAATGAGTTCGAACAATACTTCAGTGGCGTAACGAATGCGAATCAGTCTTTGAATATGATGACTCTATTGCAAATCATGACTGGCACTTTGCCATCAGGTTTCATGGATCCAAATCATCAACTGGTAGAGTCGAGCTCTCAAGTGAAGATCAACAGAACAATGCTCGACAATGCAACTTTGGGTTCATTGGCTAGCACGAATTCTTACCGTATGCCTGGCTTGGACACTTATGCAGAGTTCTTCAAAATCGGAACTTTGAAAGGTGGAAAAGCTTTGAAAGATCGCCTCACGGTGGCTCGTTTCGGTCAGTCTTCGAAATCTGCGGCGGGAATCAAATTCTTCGCTACGGATAATGGTCAAGGCGCGAATGTTCTTGTCAGCATGGCAGCTAGAAAAGCTGTCTACATCGAGAACAAGCAAGACCTTGGCAACTTGATGCTGGCAATGGTTAAAGCGGATCTTACTTTGAACTCTAAGATCGCAGCTTTGAAACAGGCAGATCCTAAATTGAAAGATGCAACGACGGCTCAAATGATCGCTGGCAGCGACGAGTTGAAAGCACTTCAGGCAGCAGCTGATAAAGCAGTGGCTGATTTGACGAAGGCTTTGACGGCATTGAATGTTAAAGATGTTCTTGTGTCAGCTCAAGAAGTGGCATCGAACCCGAACTTGGCTTTGGATAAGCAAGTATTGATGTTGAGAGGCATGATGATGAAATCAATGAGCTCTTTCAATGCAATCGCAACTTTGCTTGGCAAAGTTCCAGTGGCTCAGTTGGCGAAAGTTTTTGAAGACCTAGCTGCGCAAAAGCAAACGAACGATCAGTTGGCAACTCTTGATCTTCTAGCGATGGGTCAAGAACTACTTAGCGAAGCAGTCGCAAACGTAGAGATCCCACTTCAAAGTGGTGAAAAGGCTTCTGGTTCGGAACTTATGGGAATCATGATGACTCCGAAAGCGTTGACATCAGGCCAAGAAAACTTGATGTACGTGATCGAAGATCTGGCTCGTTTCACTAGCATTTTGAATCCTGAGTACACTTACTAGGATTTTCTAGGAAAAGCTTAAGAACCCCAAAGGGCGGAGCAATCCGCCCTTTCTTTTTAAAACTGATCCATCAGGCTGGCACCCCTCTGAATCAGTTTTTTATTTTTTCGAGAGATAAGTTTGAATTTGTGATTCTAGTCGCTGATCCAATTCCGCAAGACTTTTAATCTCTTGGACTTTAACCACTTCGTCCATTGGATAAACAACCGCCAACTTCACCGACTTCACATTCGTCAGATACTTCATGCGATGTACGGCCCAAGTATAAGCTTCCAACTGCTTAAATGCGGTGTCTGAATATCTCTGCGATCCTGTTTTATAGTCCACCATCCAAAGGGTTTCATCCACGATACCCCAAAGATCGATCTGTCCTTGCATCAAGGAGTTTTGATATGACAATGCAAAACCCCACTCTACATGGCCTTTCTCAATGATCTCAAGCATCGGAAGTTCTTGGGTCGTCGCCAAAAACTCTAACGGCTTTTTTAAATCTTCGTCTGCAAATTTAGAAAGATCACTGTAAGACGTGTATTTTAAAGCCTCAAAAAGCCTGTGTGCGTTGGTTCCTTGTTGGGCTCTAGCCAAACCAGGCGCTAACTGCGAAACACGGGATGTGAATTCAGCTCCGCCGACTCCTTCTGGAGTCACCAATTCTGTTACAGAGATATATTTTTTACGCTCTTCGGCCTGTGGTGCTTTCCAAAGATCACGTAGTACTTTCTTCTCTAGATCGGCTTCAGCCATTTTTCTTGGTTGAGGATTTTCACGGCGAACAACATATGAAAAATCTTGTTCCTCGTGCAAGCCTTCTTCCAAA
>CAZPYX010000034.1:0-28183 GCA_964590635.1 uncultured Bdellovibrio sp. | reverse complement strand
CCGAGCGAAGCTCGGCGGCAGTTGAGCCTGGATGGCGTGCCGAACGCAGCATCAGTAAAATCTTAACTCTTCACCAAATCCCCGCAGTTAGCACCATACTAATGGCCCAGTTTAAGCTACTTATCAAGCGCGGAATAGATTTGCCTTTGTTATTAATTCTTGCCGGAGTTCTCGGAGGACTTTTTGGGTTTAGAGTGGTTGGCCTTTTTATTGGTCCGATGTTTTTGGCGGTGACTTATCGCCTTCTTCAGGCTTGGGTTTTAGAAGAAGAATCGTTCGAAGCCTCTACCACGACCCAAAGGACTGCAATGACATCTTCCGAGAAACCTTCGCGGCAACAACCTCTGCCTCCACAAGAATTCTTGGATCAGTAAAAGTTCTTCTTACAAAACCGCATCCAAACTTAATAAAAGACTGCGCGTTTCTCCTGGGTAAAGATAAATGTGGCTATATTGAGTTGGCGATTCCCTCCAGTATCTTTGATCCGCCAAATTTTCGATGGCAAAACGCAGAGTGCTTTTCTTCCCCAGCAACGCAGACGAAGTGTACGAAAGTCCCGCATCAAAACGCGTCCAGGCTGGCAGCATGATGCTGTTGTCGGCAAGGACCGCGCGTTCACCTTCGTGCACTACTCGAGAATTCACCGTCAGACCTGTGACGTTTGGAATTTGGTAACTTGCATTCAAGCGCAAGGCATTGGTCGGCACATTCACGGGCATATGACCATTCACACTGGGATTTAGAGCACTCCCTTGGCGATGCGCCTCGATCCCCATCACCGATGCTGAAACTTCCCAACGTCCACTGGTAAGTGCACTTTGTAATTCTAAACCACGATGTTCGTCTTCGCCGTCAACTTGGTAGTTGGGCTTTTGATCTTCGACAACGGGTCGTTGAATTTGGAAGACCGCCAAATTCCAGGTGATGAGATCTCCTCCGCGCACTCCGATTTCGATTTGTTTACTGCGAACATCCTGCAAATATTGACCACGATTTGTATAACCAGCTTTATTAGGTGTTACAAAAGATTCCAACCCCTGGCCCGCACTGACATAGGCCATGAATTTTTCGAAGTCATAGGAAAGAGCACTCCAGGGAATAGGAACCGTTTGCGTGTAACTGATCGGTCTCGAACCATCCGTACGCACACTGCTACGATCAATGTATGTATAACGTAAACCCAACCAAGCTCTCCAGCGATCCCACTTCGCCGAATCAGTCACAAAAAAATCAACACTGCCGGAATCGCGATTTGTCGCCTCATCATTCTGGGTTGGATTCGCAGTGCCCAGGGCTGTGCCCTGAACATTTCCTTCGCCGGCATAGTTGTAAGCCTGACGTTGATAGCGTTCTTTAATTGAGCTGCCAGAAAATCCTACGTTGAAATCATGATGAATTTCTTCTGTTTGAAACTGCCCCTGCAAAACAAGTTTCACAGCTTGGGTGACTCGGCTTTCATTCTCGCTTCGGTAGTCATACATATCGTAGGTACCGTCTGAGCAATAACGATCATAAACATTTTCTTTCGTGCAGCCATAGGCATAGGCCAAGCGATCATCAGTTCCCAACGACTGCACTCCGGCTAGCAAAGACCAACTCCACGGCGCACTGATTACTTGAGTGAAACGCAAGGTCCCCGTAAGACCCGAAAAAACCACGGGCTCAGTCCAAGGCTGATTGTTTAAATTAAGCTGCGGATCCACGGGATCTGGAAGTTTATTGCCGAGCAAACTAAAACCCGCCTGACTGGGTTGGGAACGTCGCGACCATTCTACTTCTGCTTCCAAAAGCGACTCTTTTGGCAGGTGTAAATCCCCAGCAACACTAACTAGAGATCTTGAGCCCTCTGCATTCTTTAAATAAGGATTTAATTTCTCCTGCGCCAAATTCAAACGATAGCCGATTTGCTCAGCGCCCTTCACAGATCCGCCGACATCAGCAGAGATCAGAGCATCACCGCTGCCGCTCAATTCACTATGCACATTCTGAAAACTCTTACCTGTGGGTCTCTTCACGAGATAATTCACCAAACCTCCAGGTGAACTCACTCCGGCCTGCATGCCACTGAGTCCCTTCAGAACCTCTATGCTGGCTTTGTTATCCAACGGAATAAAAGTTTCAGCTGAAATGGGCAGCCCCTCGCGCAAATAATTCGTGCGACTGTCCAAGGTGTAACCTCGAATCGAAAGCATGTCCCAATACCCCACGGCGTTATAGGCGTCCGTCGTGGAAGCATCTAGCTTAGTTACATCCGCCAAGCGATGGATGTTATTGTCTTGAATAATTTGACCGGAAACTTCGGTCGTGGAAATCGGAATTTCCTTTGCGGGGATCTCTGCAAAACCGGTCACATCCATCGATGCATCGGCGGCCCGCTCCTGCACATTCACTTTGTTCATTTGCAGAGTCTGGACATTGAGATCCGCCTGATCCTGGGCATACCCAACAAGAGGAAGGACAACAATGATCGCAATAGATATGAGTGACAATTTGCAGAAGTTATTTTTTCTTTCCATGGCTTTCCTTATTAGGAAGCAGGAAAGTTTTAAAGATTCCAATATCTGGAGGTCTTAAATTCTTTACTTGCTTCCCTGCGCGAGAATTATCTCTTTCAGGTTCAAAGGGTTTTTCTCAGCCGACGATTGTCAGCACCCCTAGCTCGGCTGGCTTTATCCTTGATCCCCCGTTTGAAGTCAAAAAAATTCTTGAATCTCAATTTCGCCCTAGGGCTAGGGTACGCCGTACCTTTTTGCCATGCACCGCGTGGCAAAAAGGTACGGCGTACCCTCAAAAAAAAAGCTGCCTTGTGGGCAGCTTTTTTGATTCTTAATTAAAAAGGGCTCTTACTTTGCGGATGTCGAGGAGGAGGTCTTCGACGGCTTCGTTCAGGTGATCGATTTTTGAGTAAACTTGAGTCATGTCTTTTTCTTTTCGGACATGGGCTTTTAGTTCTTTCATCGCGTTTCTTGCGCCTTCGATCGAGAAACGATCGCGGTGCAAAAGTTTTCTGATGAGCAAAGCATTTTCCACGTCTTTACGAGTGTACATGCGTTGGTTGTTAGAAGCTTTTTTCGGGCGAAGAACGTCGAACTCAGTTTCCCAGTAGCGCAAAACATATTGTTTGATACCTAGGATTTCAGCGACATCACCGATTTTAAAACCCATTTTGTTAGGGATCGCTTTGATCTCTTCCAAGAGTTTATCATCACAAAGCATTGCTGGAATAGAAACCGAAGACACTGTTAAAACAGCGGCTTCTTCAACCTCTTCCACAAATTCAAGATGTTGATCGCCAAGACTGAGTTCTGTGTTATCAAAACTCATTTGCTCAGCTACCACCTCATAAGAGGGCACCTCGTGGGAAGTGTTGAGATCTGCCGTTTGTACTTCATCCATAGAATTCGTTGAAGAACTCATTGGACTATTCATCGTCACCGTAGTCATCGTCGTCGTCATCGTCATCATCCTTGAGATGGGCGTACTCTTCACCATTCAACATCGCCTTCAATACTTGAGACGGTCTGAAAGTGAGAACACGACGTGCAGAGATCTTAATTTGTTCACCAGTTTGTGGGTTACGTCCGATACGTTCGTTTTTTCCACGAACGACGAAGTTACCAAAACCAGAAATCTTAACCTTTTCGCCGTTTTGCAAAACAGTCTTCAAGGTATCGAAGCAAAGTTCAACCAGCTCAGAAGCTTCTTTCTTCGAGAAACCGATTTTCTGATATACGTTCTCGACGATATCGGCCTTCGTCACAGTTGATTTACCTAAGTTTTGGCCAGCCATTGTGATCCTTCACTTTAATATTCGCCCGTGATTTTCACACTGGCGACGGCCCCCTAAAGGGCCTTACATACATAAGCCTAGCAAGCATTTGAAAACAATCAAGAATTTATCTCACAGAAAGATCAAAATTCTTCTTCAAGCTTTCAAGTACCTTCGTAGAAACCTCGTTAATTTGACTTTCTTGCAGCGTGGCATTCTTATCTTGAAGCCACAAACGGATCGCCACGGATTTTTTACCCGCTTCCATTTTATCGCCTTCATAAAGATCGAATACTTCCACGTTCACAAGCAAACCAGCCGCAGCTTTTCTGATATCCTTCAGAACATCGCCGACCTTCAAAGTTTTATCCATTTGGAACGCGAAATCTCGCTCCACAACTGGGAACTTCGAAACACTCGAAATACGGTATGGACGAGGCTGACCTTTATAAAGCTGATCAAGATCGAACTCACCGATGGCCGCAGGAACTCTGATTTTGTTCTCATCCAAAAGAACCGGATGAAGAGTTCCAATGAAGCCAACTTTCTTACCTTCCACATTCAACTGAGCATACTGCCCTTGATGCAAGAACGCAGGAACTTCCGTTTTCACAGGAGTCACCCACGTGTAAGAAGAAATATTCAAGGACTTCAATAAAGCTTCAACTGTTCCTTTAAGTTCGAACACGATTGGATAATCCAAAGATTTATTCCAAAGGTTGTCGTTCTTACCCCACAAAGCAAAACCCAAGTGACTGCTTTCACCGTAACCACCGTCTTCCTTAACGAAGAAAGTGCTGCCGATTTCAAACAGACGACCTGTCATATTGCCATAATGGAAATTAGTATTCAGGTTTCTGAATAGTCCAAAGCTCAAAGAAGATCTCATCACATCCATCTCTTCATTGAGAGGATTCATGACACGAATTTCTTTATCACTAATAGAGAAGCCCGCAGCCTTCAAGTTTGCCGAAGCACCAAGGAAAGCCTTTTCAGCTTTAGAACCAACAAAGGCAAAATTCACAGCTTGTTGGAAACCTTCTGCACGAACCAGCTCACTTGTTGAACGATTCAACATGAAACCTTTGTCGTGATTCGCAGGTGGTTTTACAAAAACCGGCAAAGTTTCAGGAATGTGTTCATAACCATGAAGACGCGCATACTCTTCAACCAAATCCATGTCTTGCTCAAGGTCAAAACGGAAAGTTGGCGGAAGAACTTTGTAAACACCCGCCCCCGAAGCCGCTTCAATCTGACAACCCAAACGTTTCATGAAATCGACGAACTTGTCTTCCAAGGCTTCATAGCCCAAGCGATCAGAAACTGTTTGCACAGAAATCGTCACTGGAGATTTTTTAACTGGATTTGGATAGAAGTCATGGTGATCGCCGAAAGCTTCCCCACCGGCAACTTCCAAAATCAAAGCCGTCGCACGGTTCAAGCCGCGCAAAGCTCCATCTGGATCCACACCACGAGAGAATCTGTAAGCAGAATCCGTCGTGATCCCGTGAGCACGTGAAGTTTTACGTGCACTGGCAGGAACGAAGTAAGCACTTTCCAGGAACAAATCCACTGTGGCATCACTGACGCCAGAGTTCTTACCACCAACAACGCCAGCCAAACACACCGGATGATTGGCATCACGAACCGTAAGCTCTTCACCCGTCAATTTGATTTCAGTGCCATCCAAAGTGATGAACGCTTCACCCGTCGTGGCACGATCAACAACGATCTTTTTGCCAGCGATGAAATTTGCATCAAATGCATGCAGAGGCTGCCCCAATTCCATCATCACATAGTTAGTAACGTCGACGATGTTATTGATAGAATTTAAACCCACACTTTCAATGCGCTTCTTCAACCAAGCAGGACTTGGTCCCACTTTAACACCCTTGATAAAGCGACCTGTGTAACGAGGACACAAATCAAAAGCCTTCACATCAAGAGCAATAGCAGATTTCGTAGATTGCGAAGAAGTTTTCGGTTCCGTCGCCGGAGCTTTCAAATCTTTACCAAGAAGACAAGCCACTTCACGAGCCAAACCAAAGTGACTCAAGCAATCCGCGCGATTCGGAGTTACTTTCAATTCAAAAGTAATATCGTCATAACCACCGTACTCAGCATAGGGTTTTCCGACTGGGGCATCCGCTGGCAAAATTTCAATGCCATCAGATTCCTTCGCCAAACCCAGCTCTTTCAAAGAGCAAAGCATACCCGCAGAGTCTACTCCGCGCACCGCTGATTTTTTGATTGCGAAATTGCCCGGCAAAACTGCGCCCGGCAAAGCCACGATCACGCGATCTCCTGCTTTGTGATTTTGCGCTCCGCAAACGATTTGATGTACAACATCGCTGGACCCTGCGGCCCCGTAGGGGCCAGTAGAAACACGACACAAAGAAAGCTTATCCGCATTCGGGTGTTTGTCTTTTTCTAAAATGTGACCGATCACAACATGGTTAAAGTCCTTAGCCAGATTGGTGATCTCTTCCACCTCCAAGCCCGCACGAGTCAGGGCTTCGCCCAACACTTCCGGTTTAGAGAAGAACTCATTCACATCCACATAATCTTGGAGCCATTTTAAACTGATCTTCATTTTACAAACTGCCTTAAGAAACGAACGTCATTTTCAGGGAACAAACGAATGTCTTCGATGCCGTATTTGATGATGGCCATACGCTCAACACCAAATCCGAAAGCAAAGCCTTGGTATTTCGGAGTTTCAATTTTTGCAGATTGGAACACTTTCGGATTCACAAGACCGCAACCACCGATTTCAATCCAACCAGACTGTTTGCACAAGCTGCAGCCTTTGCCTTTACAAATAGGGCAAGAGCAATCCACTTCGGCAGAAGGTTCTGTGAATGGGAAGAAGCTTGGACGGAAACGAGTTTTCAAACCCGGTCCAAAATACTCACGCACGAAGAAACTGATCGTGCCTTTAAGATCCGCCATAGAAACTTTTTCGTCGACGCACAAAGCTTCAATTTGGTGGAAATTCGGCAAGTGCGAAATATCTGAATCACAACGGAACACTGGTCCCGTACCGATCACACGCAAAGGCAACTCTTCCGTTTCCAATGAGTGAATTTGAATTGGCGACGTGTGCGTTCTTAACACATGGGTCTTATCGATAAAGAAAGTATCTTGCATATCACGAGCAGGATGATCCGCAGGAATATTCAAGGCTTCGAAGTTATAATAATCTTTCTCGATGACCGGCCCCGTGCGCACGCTATAACCAAGACGAGACATCACGTTAAAAATTTCCTCTACAACCATATTCACAGGATGCTGTGAACCTTTGTTGCGAGTGAAACCCGGCAAAGTCATATCCAACTCTTCTGCGACCATCTTTGCAGAGATCTCTGATTTTTTCAGAGCCTCTTCGATTTCCGCGTAAGCAGTCTCAAGAAGTTGCTTCACTTCGTTCACTTTTTTACCAAAAAGAGGCTTTTCCTCTTTCGGCAAAGAAGCCATTTCCTTCATGATCTCTGTCAGAGATCCGTTTTTACCCAGGTACTGAACCTTGAGTTCATACAGGTCCTTGGTGCTTTTATTGGAGCTTAGAGCTTCTTTGAAAGCAGCTAAGGCAGCATCTTTGATGGATTCTAGTTTTTGCGTCGACATAGGGATCCATATTGGCTTGAAAATACTGGCTTTTCAAGGACTTGAGCTTTTTCACACAGTGCAAAAAAAGCTTGAGCTTTGGGGCCTTTAACCCTATCTTCCCCCGTCCATGGCGCATAAGAATCAAAACAACTACAGTCCCTATAAAGCCCGTCAAGAAGAGCGTAAAAAGTCTTTGGAAAAAAACGCTAAAAAGGATGGCAAAGCCGCTCCTCAGGCCGCCAACTCCAATCAGGGACGCCATAAAAAGCCCGAAACGATCTATGAACTCCATGACGCCAATGATCGCCTCTTCGATATCTTCCGCAACCACGGCTTTGATATGGTCAGCCACGAGCAGCGCTTAAAACTTGCGCACTTCTATCGTTTATTGATGCTCAATCAGGAAAAAGAAAACTTCACTCGCCTTCTAAAGCTCAAAGACATCGCCATTAAGCATTTCATCGATAGCATCATCATCATGAAATACACCAAGCTTCAATTCCCCCTGATCGACGTCGGCACTGGACCTGGCTTTCCCGGCATCCCATTGAAAATCATGTTCCCTGAAGAAAAAATTCTTTTGGGTGAGGGAGTGCAACGTCGAGTTGAGTTTTTGAAACATGTTCGCTCTGAAATGAATCTAAAAAATCTGGATATCATTGGTCGCAATATCAATAAAAACTTCGTGTATCCCGTAAATGGCGTGATCACCCGCGCGGTGGAAGATATTGGGAATACATTGGGCAATGTTGTAAATTCACTGCAACTGGGTGGCCGAGTTTATTTTATGAAAGGTCCCGGGGTTGATCCTGAGATCGAAATGGCCAAAAAGAATTGGTCCGAGTACTACAAACTTGTCGAAAACATTCCCTACTCTTTACCGGAGACTCCCCACGATCGCCGTCTAGTCGTTTACGAAAAAATTAAACACATGGAACTGCCTACGGAAGACGAAGGAGAAGACCTTCTTTTAGAAGAGCTTTCAAACGAAGAAAAACGACGCTGGGCCGCTTACAAATAATCTAAGTAAGCTTTTCAGTAAGGGAATTTAAGATATTGACTCCCCTCTAGGGCGGGGCTATCACTGCCCCCTCGATGGCGCAAACAGAAAATCACCTTATTAAAATAGCCCAGCTTGAGTACCAAAAAGGGCACTTTTTGGAGGCGTCCATCACGGCGAGAAAAGCCGCACAAGAAAGTCTTTCCCAAGGAAAATTTGCTGATTGGCTCGAAGCCGCTCGAATCATTCTTCTGACAAACTATGAGCTCGACAGCATGCTTGAGTTCGAAAGCTTACTCGCTCCTCTGCAACAATTTGAAAGAGACAGCGAAGGTCGTAACAAAGCAGCCGCTCAGTACCTGATCGCTCACTATCTTCTATTAAAAAATTCTCCTGAAGCCGAGGCAACTTTATCTAATGCCATTACCACAAGTGCTAGCACTCAGAACCTTGAGTACCTTGCAAGATCCTTGGCGCTGGCAGCCTTCTTCTATGCGCGCGAGACGACTAAAAATTTAGCTAAGTCCATCGAGTACCTGGATAAGCTTGATATCATGATTCAAGAACTTTCTCTTTTTGATCTGAGCATCACTTCTTTGATTTACCGTTCTTTCATCAATGGCGATCGCAATCAATTCGAACGCGCCCAGGAACTGATCTGGTTGGCCTATGAAAAAGCTCAACACCATGGGCACCAAGTGGCTTTGCCAACAGTTCTGGCGCAAATTGCAAGACTTCATAAGCAACAAAATCACAACGATCTCTTTCAGATGTACTCTGAACTGGCTCTACGCGGAGTCAGCTCACAAAGACATCCTCGCCTTTATCGACAAATTTCAGAGTTCTGCAGCTACTATTCTGGAAAACCTGTCAGTGCGTTTGATTTTGTCTTAGATGAAGCACAAAGCTTATTGCGCGAGCGCGACAAGGGCTACATCGACTTCCGCAATCAACATATCTTGCTAGAGCTTGCCGTTCTGTTCCTAAAAAATCCAGGCATGCGCTATAGCAAAGAAGATTTGATCGAGATCATCTGGAAGCAAGCCTACGATCCAGATACCCATGACAATTTGATTTATGTTTCTATCAAGCGTCTGCGCCTTTTGATGGAGCCAAACTCAGAAAGTCCCAAATATATTTTACGTGATCGCAAAGGTTATTACCTGAGCACTCAAACTCAGATTCAAGTTAAATCCCGTGAGGAGAATAAAGTATGAAACAACTCATTACGATTCTAGCAGTCGTCTTAGGCCTCTTCATCGCAACTTCCGCTTGGGCCCGCGGCCCCGGCGATCCGATTTCTCCTCCATGGCCAGTGAGCATCTCAACAATGCCATTGGACATGCAAGAACTTCCAGGCGAATGGGTTGCTTACAGCCACGACACGATCTGGTTCATTCAAATTGAGCTCAACGCCAACGGACGTGGTCTTGCCGCTATCCATATTCAGTCCAATGCGGTTCGCACTCACAAAGTCGATGGCTGGCTAGCTCCGCACGAGAACTCTCTTGCTGGGGAAATTTTCTTGGATGGTACTCGCCGCAATCAGATCATGATCTTCAGAGACAAAGAAGGCACGAAACTGCGCCTTTCAGCTCCGAGCGACAACTACTACGATCTTAAATTATACAAACGCGAATAGGGATATCGACTGTGATAGAGATCACTTCAAAAAGTAATGAGCATTTTAAACGTTGGAGTGATCTTTCATCTTCTCGCGGTATTAAGAAACACAATGAGTTTATTCTTATGGGAGAAAAACTCATTGAAGAATTCCTGAAGAATCCGAACTTCACAGTAAAGGCCGAAATTGTTCACGAGGACCTGCATTCTGTCATCCCGTCTTCTGCAGCGGCAAAGTTTGGTCGCATACCGGTTTATAAACTTCCTAAAGCGATGTTCAACGAATTGGATGTGGTGGGAACTCACTACAATCTTTTAGTATTAGAACCAAAAGCCATCGAACCACTTCCGGCAAAACACACAATTCAAGGTCTTGAGTTGGTTTGCCCTCTTGGGGATCCATCCAATCTTGGCGCCCTAGCTCGTTCCGCATTGGCCTTTGGAGTGAGCAAACTTCTTCTGACTGAAGAAAGCTGTTCACCTTATCATCCCAAAGCAATTAAAGCCTCTGCAGGAGCTTTGCTGAAATTACCCGTGTTCAAAGTCGGCAAATTTGCTGACTTCATAGCTGGTAACGAGAATATCTGGGCCTTGGATATGAAGGGCGAAAATGTAGGCCATTTCAACTGGCCTAAAAACTTGCAGCTCGTTATCGGTGAAGAAGGCCCTGGATTTAGCGGACTAAAAGGCTTACAAAGACTGTCTGTCCCAACGCAAGGAGTTGAGTCTTTAAACGCCACCGTCGCAGCTTCCATAGCCCTCTTCACTTATTCAAATTCTCAGAAGTAGTTTATATATCAATGGCGACTTTCACGGTCGCCACCAGGAGCTGTTGCTCCATGGGCATCGATAACACACAGTGATCCACAATTATAGAATCCGCGGTGCCATCCTCCCCAACAATACTTTGAAGCCATGTGATAACCCGAAGGACAACCAGCAGTTTCGGGATTGCAGTTCTGTGTCGGCTGCATACTTTGAGGCTGCGGCTGACTGCAGTCGCGCTGAATTGGGATTAACTGAACACTGCCATTGGCATCAATGTGCATGGATCCCTCAAATGCCAATGCACCTGAACTAAAAAGTGCCACCGCTAACAGCGCCGTTGATATTAAACCTTTCATATATTCCATTCCCCTTTTTAAATTTTTAAAACTGAGCATTCGTTGCCCTGTCTTTGGGATGGAAAACTAGTTTCTATTTTTCAAGAACTCTATCAATCAGATTTTCATTTGCAGGAAAACATCTTCTGATTTTTGGCGATCTTCCGAATGACAAAATGCCACCATCTATTCACCAAGTTTTGTTGGAAATTTAAATTCACACTTTTCCAATCCCCAAAAACATGAATCAAAAAATTCTAAAACTGCACCACTAGCGTGGTGTTATGACAAAAGCCTGAACGCGTAACTCGGATCACCTTCTTGATCTTTTAGACTTAAAGATATCGTCATCGTGATTCAAATCTTGCTGAGACTTCACTTTATATGTCTCAACTCTCTATAAAGCACTACCAATGCCCCCATTGTGGAGAAAAGTCCTTCTCCAAATGAGGCCACTTCTATAAACGAAGTACTAAAACATATATCCCTAGATATAACTGCCACGGATGTAAAAGATCGTTTTCGACAAGAACTTCTTCTCCTACCTTCAATCAAAAGAGAACTGATCTTAACAGTAAGGTCTTTAAACTTCTTTGTGCTGGAGTTAGCATGAGAGAAACTGCAAGGGTTCTAGAGTGCAACTACAAGACTGTGTTCTTAAAGTTTTTATGGCTCTCGCAAAGGGCTAAAGAACATCATCTTAAGCAGAAATTTAAAGTCGGAACTATCTTGTTCGATGAGATGGAGTCCTTAGAGCACACTAAGTTAAAGCCCCTTACCATCGCCTTAGCAGTTAGTGATGACTATCAGATCCTAGGAGTTCAGGTTGGAACTATTCCAGCCAAAGGACATTTAGCAGGGATCGCTTTAAAGAAATACGGGTATAGGAAGAACGAGTCTTTAACTAAAACTAAGGCGTTGCTCTCTCAAGTTGCGGGTCAACTTATAGCGCCCATTACATTGATCAAATCAGACGCTAAACCTTCTTACAAAAGCTTAGTAACGAAGATCTTCCCAGATACCACCTACGAACAACATCTTTCAAAGTCCAACAAAGAGAAACGTAGGGAACAAAAGTACCTGAAATCAGAAAAGCACGTCCATGATCCCCTATTTGAGGTCAATCACATCTGTGCTGTCTTAAGAGATCACATAAAACGACTCACCAGAAGAAGTTGGTGTACGACCAAGATAAAACAACTAGGGAGCGACATTATTATTTGAAATTGAAATGACTTGAGACAGCCGCACTCACGCTTTCCACATCCAGTACCGTCATAAAATCATAACAATCTAAATCTGGATCAAAAACAGGCTGCAAACAGACCAGCGCGCCGGCCATGATATAAGCGCGCAGAAGACTTGGTAACATTCGTCTTTTCATCGAAGACTCAGGACGCTCCAATACCAAGGCTTTTTCCGAAAAGAATCCGTTATGGGCTTTAACGACCTCTTGAGAGATTGTGTATTTTTGCCTTCTTAAATAGCCCACAATATCTAAGATCTGATCTGCACCATCGGCGGTGATACTGGCTAAGCCAAAAGCATAACGAACTTTATGCGCCTTAAAGAACTCGCCCAAACCACGCCACATCAGATGAATCACGCGACCGTCTCGATAATCGGGATGAACACAGGCCCAGGCTAGTTCCGCCTTAACCCCGGTTTTCTTAAGAAGATCTGTCAGATTGAAATCTTGTTCTGCCTCGAAAGTGCGAACTTGGCTGGATAAAGTGACGCGGTAGGCACCACAAATCATTCCTCGATGATTACGAACGACCAGATGCTGCGCCAAAAGATCCGACTCAGATAAAAAATCTTTAATCATCGGAAAGCATAACTTACGCAGTTTGTGCACTTCGCGAAGAACTTCAACGCTATTGCTCCACTCCATCTGAAATTCATTCCGAACCTGATTGGCTTCTTGAACTGTCTCCAAAAACACAAACTCCTTGGGCCTTAATACAAGCCTACTCCAGATATTGAGGTTTGCAATTTCAAAATCAGCAGCATAGCATCAGTCTATATGGAACTTCGTCTTAAAGCCATTCGAACACCCTATTTTCAGGTCTCAGATTTTCAGCTTTCCCCTGGCCAAAGGGTGCTACTCAAAGGGCCCAGTGGCACCGGAAAAACAACCTTTCTTCAGTTATTGGCGGGTTTATTTAGTCCAATCGAAGGCCAAGTGCACTGGGACGAAAAGCTTCTCGCTGATCGTTCTGAAAGTGAAATCAGCCATCTGCGCAGAGTTAAAATGGGTCTGGTTTTTCAAAATTTGAATTTGCTCAGTTATTTAACTGCGGAAGAAAATATTGAGCTTTCAGGGGCCGACAAAAACACCGCCCGTGAGCTTCTGACCCAAGTCAGCCTTAAAGACAAATTTGCCCGCCGCACCCAACAACTCAGCCTTGGAGAACAGCAGCGCGTCGCCGTGGCACGCGTCCTGGCGCAAAAGCCCGAAGTTATTTTAGCCGACGAGCCCACTTCTAGTTTGGACGATAAGAACGCCGAACAAGTCATGGATTTATTAATGGGCAACTCCGCAACGCAAAGTTTAATCATGGTCAGCCACGATCATCGTATTGAGAAGTTTTTTGATAAAATCATTTCTGCGCAGGAGCTATTGCGATGAATGCCTTTCGCCTCTCGTATCTTTACCTGCGCCGTCATATGTTCACCACGGTGGTCACTGTCATTGCCTTGGCTCTGGCCATTGCCTCGGTGACGATTCTTTTGAAGTTAGAAATTCTGTCGCACTCGCGCTTTGATACCCTGGCAAATCAGGGTGACGCTTTGGTCGGAGCAAAATCCGGCGGCATCGACATTCTTCTTGGAGCTTTAAATTTTGAAGGCGACATTCCTGCTTATCTTCCACAAAATTTGTATGAGACCTTAAAAGCCAAGCAAGATATCAGCTTTGAAGATAAGACAAGCTTTCGTGAGTCTTTCACGATTTCGCATATCACTCCCTTGTTGGTGTTTGGAAACTACAAGTCCTACCGCATGATGGGAACTGATGAAAGTCTGCTGACTTTACAACCGACCAACACCGCCCCACAAATTGGTGAAGGAATTTTTCCCCATAATTTAGATGAAGTGATGGTTGGCTCTGACGTCGCAAAATCAGAATCCTTAAAAGTCGGCGACGTGATTTATGCGCACTCTAAAATTCATGGAAGCTCCTTCGAAGGAGCTTCGTTTCCATTGAAAATCACCGGCATTCTTAAAAGCACAACAAAAACTTGGGATCGCGGGATCTTCTCAAACCTCGCAACGGCGCAAAATGCTGTGGCTAGAACTCCGGGCTATCAAACAATTTGGGGCCCCCACGTTCTAAGTTATTTTATCTTGAACCTTCAAGAAGGCGGCGAAGAAGCCCTTGGGACTTTGATCAATCAAAGAACCGTGTCTCAATTAGTGCTCATTGAAAAAGAAAAGCAGCATTTGCAAGATCTCACGGGTTCAAGTCAAACTCTGCAACTTCTGATTGTGGGAACGTTGCTCTTACTTTCGACACTCACCGTTCTGGCAGTGTTCTTCACTCGCATGGAAGCCCGTTCAATGGAGCTCGCGGTTTTGAGAGCCTTGGGATATTCCCGCCCCGAACTGACGCGTTTACTTTTAATTGAAGGCTTGTGGATGGGACTCATTTCCATCGTATTTGCCGGCATCCTTGAAATCATCATGAGCCCCGTCATTTTAGTAACCGCTGGGGCCCAGCTGCCGCAAACCACTGCTAGCAATTGGCCTTGGTGGATGATCCTGGTAACAGGTATTTTGGCATTGATCGCAATCACCTTGGCAAGTCTGCCTCCACTGTGGAGACTGTATAGACAAGATGTTCACACGGCTTTACGAAACATTTCTTAAAGCCCACTGAGGTCGAAAGAACTCTGTTATTTGTCAGATTTTCGATGACATGGGCATGCAGACTGATTGGCACTGTGAGAACATCCAAAACTATGCTAGAGATACCTAGAGGCCAACGTAACGGCGTAGGTTGAATATTTTTTGGAGATTCAATGTCCTTCAAGATCCTTGTCGTTGATGATGAAAAAGACTTAAGAGATCTTATCTGCTATTTTCTTAAACGAGAGCAGTATGACATCTCCACGGCTGAGAACGGCAAGCAGGCTTTCGACATTATTCAACAATGGCGTCCCAACTTAGTGATCAGTGATATTCGCATGCCCGGCTGGGATGGTTTTGAACTGATGAAGAATGTCGCTCTACTTAAAGATCAATTCGTGCCTATGTTATTCATTTCGGGTTACGTCGGCGGCGATGAGGCTGAGTTAAAGAAAAACCCCCACTGCATTGGCTTTATTGAAAAACCTGTAAGTAAAGCGGATCTTATTAATATCGTGAAATCGGTCCAGACCAAGCAACAACAGTCACCCAATTAAATCGCCATTAAAGCGGCAATCGAATCACAAAAGAAGTGTTTTTATGAGCAGGGTCAATATACATCTGACCATGATGGCCTTCGATCAATCCTCTAGAGATACTCAGCCCCAAGCCTGTCCCCTTACCAATTTCCTTGGTCGTAAAGAACGGACGGAAAATCTCTGCCTGCAACTCTGCAGAAATCCCTGGCCCACTATCACTGATACGAATCTCAACATCTTTGTTGATAATTCTAGCTTCAATCGAAACCCATCTTTCAGAAAGCTCATGGATCGCCTCGAAGGCATTATTCAATAAATTCAAAATAACTTGAGAAATCTGTACCGGTCGACAATGCATGGAAATATCTGGAAATGGATCCTGCATGCGAATGTCGATATTGTTTAACTTAAATTTCTCATAACAAAGTGCCAAGGTATTATCGATGACCGTCTGAAGCTGCACCAACTCGATAGGATCTTTTGCACCATCACGGGCAAAGGTTCGCAAACCTCTGACAATTTTTGCGATACGATTTGTTGTCTCCTGAACCTTTTTAATCGATGTCCGCATTTCTTTATTATCAAAAGGCTCACTGTCCAAAACATCCAACTGCTGCTCTGTGGAAAGAAGTATCACGTTCAGCGGTGTATTGATCTCGTGGGCAATGCCTCCGGCCATCTCACCTAGGGATGCCAGCTTTGCCGCATACTCTGCTCGGGATTTTTGATTCAATAATTCTTCCTGAGTACTCTCTAAGGTCTTCACCGCAAAGGTCAAATTCTGCTTTTCTATCTTCAAGGCCTCTTCAGTTTCATAGCGCGAAGCCATATTACGATAAAATTGTTTTGAATTACCGTAAACATAAAGAGCGAAAGTAAGAATAAACAAAGTCCATATTTTATAGGGCAGCTCCCCAGTATGATGGGCAAAAGCCAAGGCGATTCCTGGCAGAACTCCCAACATTAATAGAAAATAATTCTGCACACGAGGATTCAAAGAAATCGAAGAGGTCGATCCCGCCATAATCGCACTCATAAGGAATGACGTAGAAAAAATTTTTGCATCCGAATTGTTCGGATCAAAAAGACCCATGGTGCAGATCAAGCCCAGAAAAGTAGAGCTGATAACAATGGCAATAACATGGAGCGGACTCCATTTCTGTAATCCTGGAATACCCAAAGACACGATCTTGCGAGCAACAAGAGCCCGCACCGTAGTTGCCGTTAAGGCAATGATAGCCGCCAACTGATGAAACGGTAAATACTCAGAAGTTGTCACAACGGGATTAAAAAGCAGGATGACAAAAACAATGGCAAAGCCCACAGAGGCAGCAATACTTCGCCGACACATATCTAAGTTAAGACTGTCCAATACCGATTGTTCTAATTTCCTCATTTAAAAATTTATATCTTATTTGTTTTACACAGTCACGGTTCTCGAAGAAGCGGCGACGGTTATTTAAAATTCAGTTACAAACTATTGCCATAATTTATAAAATTCTGTCCCCGCCTCTTCGGCGCCCTGCGGATTATAAACTCGCCTGATTGGAAGGAGGTTCCGAGGAAATCTTCTGACCATCAAGCCCCACGAGATTTGCAATCAAAGGTTTCATATCTACCTCTAACAAAGTTTCTTTTTCTAGAAGCATATTGGCACCTTTTTCTAAGATGGCGCGATTAGCTTCTAAGATTTTTCGTGTTCGCTGCGTGGCCTCTTCAATCACTCGTTTAATTTCAACATCAATAATCTTCGCGCTGTCTTCACTGCGTTCACGGTGCAAAGTATTGGGATATCCCGTCTCTAAAAAACTCGCTGCTTGCTGTTCAAAGATCACATTGCCAACCAAGCGACTCATTCCATATTTGGTAACCAACGCTTCAGCAATATTAGTCACCTTGACCAAGTCATCCGAGGCCCCGGTCGACACCTCACCAAAGATCATGCTTTCAGCAACTCGGCCTCCCATCAGCACGGCCATCTTATTTTGCAACTCTTGTTGGGTCATTAAATACCGATCTTCCAAGGGTCGCTGAATCGTGTAACCCAAAGAGCCGATTCCTCGGGGAATGATCGATATCTTTTGCACTTTATCCATATCCGGAAGAGCGGAAGCAACCAAGGCATGTCCCATTTCATGATAGGCAACAATGCGCCTTTCCTTCGGATTTAAAAGCCGATTTTTTTTCTCGAGGCCGGCAACAATTCTTTCCATGGCCATGACAAAATCTTCCTCTTCCACAGAGTCAGATTTTCGGCGCGTGGCAATCAAAGCCGCTTCATTCACAAGATTCGCAAGGTCAGCCCCCGTGAATCCAGGAGTGAGCCCAGCAATGTGTTCCAAATTCACAGAGTCATGAATTTTTATTTTTTTCAAATGAACTTTTAATATCGCTTCTCTGCCGACCTTATCAGGACGATCCACTAACACCTGTCGATCAAAACGGCCTGAGCGTAGTAAAGCTGGATCTAACACTTCGGGACGATTGGTGGCTCCCAACAGCACAACACCGGATTTGGTATCAAAGCCATCCAACTCAGCAAGAAGCTGATTAAGAGTTTGTTCTTTCTCGTCATGTCCTCCGGAAAACATTCCCGAAGTTCTGATCTTACCCAAGGCATCCAATTCATCAATAAAGATGATACATGGAGCCTGCTTCCGTGCTTGCTCAAAAAGATCCCGCACTCGCGCGGCTCCAACGCCAACAAACATCTCTACAAACTCCGAACCACTGATTGAAAAGAACGGGACCTTGGCTTCACCGGCTACGGCTTTTGCCAGTAAGGTTTTACCCGTGCCTGGGGGACCAATGAGTAAAATGCCTTTAGGCATCCGCGCGCCCAAGCGTTCATAGTCCCCAGGATTTTTTAAGAACTCGACCACTTCGCGAAGCTCCGCCTTCGCTTCCTCCACACCTGCCACATCGTCAAAAGTTGTTTTAACATCTGTCTCCACATAAAGTTTTGCGCGACTTTTTCCCACGGACATCAAGCCACCAACACCTCCTCGATCCATCATACGGCGACTGATGAAAACCCAAAGGCCTACAAAGATCAGTGCCGGTATTGTCCAGGAAAGAATATCGCGGAACAAAGAACTTTCTACTTCTCGAGTGTAGGTGACACCGCTTCCCTCAAGGGACCTGGCCATTTCAGGCTCTACTCTGGTGGTTATAAATTCTTTCTTATTGCTCTTTCTTGCTTCTGTGAATTCGCCCCGAATGTACTTTTCAGAAAGGACTAAGTTATTAACGCCTTTTGATTTTACTAAAGATTCGAACTCGCTATAGGGAATTGTTTCCACCTGGCGTGCCTGCATCCAAATACTTTGCAGTAGAAACACGACGAAGAATGCGAAGAACATTAAAAGTACATTATATCTTCCGTCCTTAAACACTGAGGGTGCCTCCGGATTGAAAGTTAGACTTCCTTCACTTTACTCTTATTTTGAAGGTGCAGAGACAACTCTGCCTGAAAACATGAACAAGTTGCTCAACATATTTTCCCGGTAGTCTAAAACTTCTACACCCTCTAACTTGCAACTATTAGTGGATCAGGACTTGAATTGGGCCCTAATGCCTCTAAAATTGATCCTAACAATTGTTAATTTTGGTACACAGTTTGCTAATTGCTCCTCTGTCTTGGAACATTAAATAGTTTAAACACGAAAGGGCTTTGCCTTATGAAAAGACTACTTCTTGGAACTGTTCTGACAGTCGCAATCGCTCAAGTTATCACACTTCAGGCAGCGCAAGCTTCGGCAAGTGATGGTCTGTGCGATCAAGCCAGCGGCTACTGCCTCTCTTTAGGTGGAATGACCAACGCCGATGGCAGCATTATTTATGCAACTAGTTTTGCGACTCCTTTGTCAAAAACTCTCATCAGCACATCCGACACAGCTTATATTGGAGTTCCTAAAGGGAGCGACCAAGTCTCTGTAATCACCAAAGACACTTCAATTGTTCTCGGAACGTTATCACAAAAAATGGATTCATCGACTTATCTTTATGGACTCAACTTAGCACCTGGAGCCTCATTGACTTCGAAAGTCACTCGCAGTGGAGTTAGAGTCAGTTGCTCGCCAACAGCCTTGGGCATTTTTGAAAGATACAAAACTCCGGTTGTGGAAGTCACTTCAGTAGCCAGCGATGGAAGATCACAAATCACATTCACGTCTGTGGCTGACAACGGCCCTTCGAGTGAATCTGTATTGGGTGGATTTTTATGTAAAGGTCAAAGCTCTGCTGTTGAATGGCAGGATTAATACAAAAAAAGAAGCACTCATGGAGTGCTTCTTTTTTTTCGAGACATTAGAAATCTGCATAACTTAACAAGGAATGAGTTCTTGTAGGACCTGAGCACTCGGCTCTTTCTCCCAAAGTGACAAGACGTATCCTCCGCCACCAGAGCCAGTCGGCTTCACAGCCACAGCGCCATTTTCACGCAACCACTGAATGTGCTGAGCCGGAGCTCCATCATTCAAACTCCATTGTTCAAAGCACTGCCCCGCTAAATTAATAGCTTCCTTTAGAAGTGTCATCCCTTGCTCGGCATTTGCTAATAACGCCTCTTGAGCAAGATCGACGGCTCTGTGCATCTGTTGATCAATGGCCTTCCCTTGAACAGGATTTGCCGCAATCAAAGCTTTCACCTTATTCACGGCATCTACAGTCACACCGCGTTTTCCGGTATATGAAATATACCAGCGCGGTTGCCAATTGGTTTGCAAAGCCGTGCGCGCGCCATCTCTGACAAAGCGCAGGCCTTCACCTGACAAAGCCACCGCAATATCAACACCGCTGCTTTCCCCGTGAAAAAGGTTTTCCAAGGAACGCGCAAATTCATAAAATTCTGATTCTTGTACATATCCCAAATGACCCAACCAACGAGTCAGCGCAACACAAAGTGCGGCAGAAGCTCCCATCCCTGCACCCACAGGAATAGACGATTGAATGGAGATACGTCCTCGCAAATCATTGCGCGAAATCTTCTTCATCTCACAGGCTTTTTCAAGAACACCCCAAACCAACAATTGCAACTCTTGCCCGTGATCCCCTTCAAGGTGCAGCTCTAAAGTTTGCGGACCTTGAGTGAAATGAAGTTCAAGAGTGCGAGAGCGAATGGGAATAACCAAGGCCGGAACACCGCGCAGAACCGCGTGTTCTCCGAACAAGATGCATTTACCATAAGACTTACAAGAAAAATCAGTGGACATCGTTTTTCACACCTTCAAAAGCCAATACTTTGAAAGACTTTGCGAAATGCTCGCGGTATTCAGTGAAGGCTTTCTTCTGGTCATTTCTAAAAAGCATATGAACATTCGCTCCAGCATCCATGGTCACTAAAGGGCCATCCTGCCAACGATTCCAAAACTTTTGGCAGTCCTCCAGCACGGATCTTGAACCGTCCGTCATATACGAAAACGCCGGCGTGCTGGTTTCAAACAAGCGATGCATGTCGATAAACTCATCCCAAACAATCTGACGAGCCATATGCCAATCATTGAAGCGCAATGCATGGACCAAGTCTTTCAGACGAATTTCCGCACGCTCTGGACGACCCACAAATTTCGGACTTGTCGTCACTAATTTATGAGCTTCAGAACTAGACACTTCTTTTTTTGAGTCTTCCACCACCACAACAATGTGATGCATATCTTTCATCTCAAGACCCATGGGTTCCGCATACTCATGCTGCCACAAAGCCCACGGACCAAACAAAGAACGACAAGAAGAGCCTGACCCCTGTCGAGAAAGTTCCGAAAGAATTTTTTTATCCGTGCCCCACGTTTGCGAATTCATCTGCTGGAACATCTCTGCCGCAGCCAAGGTCAACGCAGCGAAACTTGAAGCGGAGCTTGCTAGCCCGCAGTCCGAAGGAAAGTTATTTGCAGACTCCACTAAAAATGCTTTTTGCACTCCCCATTTATCTTTGAGGTTTTGCAAATGCTTTAAGAATCTTTGCTGGCCCTTTTCAGAAAGATCCAGCGGCTGAAGATCTTCACGAACCAGGGCTTTCCATTGATCTTGTGTGCCTTCAATAGCTGTTAAGCGCACAAAAGTTTTAAGATTCTCTAAAGTATAAGATAATGAACCGTTGGTCGGCTTATTGCCAGAGCCTTCGATCTTTCCCATATACTTGATCAAAGCAATGTTTGACGGTGCTGAAACTAAAACTGAGTTCATACATTCTCCTTCACACTCACTTGAAGACCCGCAGAGATTTGTTGGTGAGAGGAAACAATAGAAAGATTATTTTTCTGACAGTACATTTTCAATTCTTGGGACTGATCTTTGGCGACAACGGCAAATAATACATCTACGCCCAAGGCCCCACAGCCTTTAATAGCTTTGATTCCGGAAAGCTTGCGCATTTCTCCTAAAAGCTTCAAGGTCGGTTCGCAGGTGAATCCCAAAGCTTGCAGATTCATCGCATACAAATTCACGGCTTCAACAAACAACTCACTTTGATGAGTTTCAAAAGAACGTTTCGCCATGGCAAAACTTTTTTCCAATCCCGTATCGTCGAAATCAGTCAACGCGCGCAAATGTTCATGGGTCGCAAGCTTATTGCCTGTATGGATTAAGTAAAACTCAAGATCCATAAAGGGCCAACTCGCAACCGACAAAAGTCCTTTCTTTTTCTCAAAGAAAGTCAAAGAACCCTTTAGCTGTCCCACCAAATCGGCTCCACTCGGGGCAAAACCTTGGCCATTCCATGCGACTTTATTGTAAGCGTCTAGTAAATGCTTCAGATCAAAAAGCTTTTCCATATCCTGTTGGTGGGCTTCTTTATAGAGCCACAAAGAATACACACCTAGGAATTGTGCCGTTGAGGCACCAAAACCACCCTTACCTTGGTAAGGATCTTTGAACTCTAAATCAAATTCGGCGAAATAATCGGAATAAGCAGAAATAAATTTTCCCGCAGGAGAATCCAGATGAATTGTTCCCAAACTGCCCGTGCCTTTTTTTTTGGCGATCAATTCAAAATTTGGGTGAGTCAAAGCAACAAGAGTTGGCCCTCCATGAAGAGCCAAGTACTCGCCTAACAAAAAAGTCTTACCGGGAATTGAAAAGACCAACGCCAAAGGATTGCTCCTTAGGAGTGGTGATGCGTCGACGAAGAGGCCGCCGCAGCAGCTTGACCAGAGCGAAGCTCTTTAAGGACGTCGATAGCATTGCTTAAAGAAATGCGCTTACGGATCGCAAGGATTTCTTCCAGCTTCTTTTGTACCAAAGGAATCTCACGCTCTTCAGCGCCAGCCCCCAAGGCAAGGTTTTTAGTGTGAAGCTTCATGTGGCCTTCGATGATGCCTACAGTTGTTAAGGCTTTCAATGCACCAAGATTTTGCACAAGACCTACAGCTGCAATCACCCGGGAAAGCTCGTTCGCAGAAGAAGTGCCTAACATCTTCATACACAACATCGCTGTTGGATGAAGAGCTGTTACGCCTCCGACAGTGCCCACAACCAAAGGAGCTTCGAATACGCCCGTCAAGCCGCCATTATCACGGTACCAGCGAGTGATCGAACGATACTGACCGTCTCGGCAAGCGTAAGCATGAATGCCCGCTTCCACGGCGCGCCAGTCGTTGCCCGTCGCCACCAAAACAGGGTCGATGCCGTTAAGCACGCCTTTGTTGTTAGTTGCTGCACGATATGGGTCCATTTGTGCGAACAAAGAAGCTTCTTCGATTTTTTCGGCTAAAACAGGATCGATATCTTTGATGTGAACGACAGCTCTTGTGACTTTAGTATCCACAAGATTTGAAAGAATACACATCGTCACCTTTTCGCCAGTGAATTGTTCGATCGGCTCTTTCAAGTATTCACAAACTTGATTCATGATGTTCGCGCCCATGGCATCACACGGATCCATAAGAACATGAACTACGGCCATGTCAGTGCCATCTCCACGAGGGATTCTACGCACCTGAATGTCACGAACGCCCCCACCCCGACGAACCAACCCAAAGGCCACTTCGCGGTTAGAGATTTCGATCATATAATTTTTTTGAGAAAGAATTTGTCTTTCAAAATCAGCAAAGCTTTTTACCTTCGCGATTTGAATTTGCCCGATGATATCAGAGCCCACAACTTCCGTTGCGATAGAGCCTGATTCGCGGATCCACTTCGCACTTTTACAAACCGCTGCGACAATGGAGGTTTCTTCAACAGCCATGGGAATGACAAAGTCTTTGCCATCAATACGGAAGTTCGTAGCGACACCCAAGGGCATTTGGAAATAACCGATAACGTTTTCGATAAATTTTTCACCTAGGGATGTGTCGCGAAGACCACCCTTAGAAAGATAGTCGATATCTGAATCTTGCAAAGCGCCGACTTCGCGCAATGCCTTCAATCTTTCTTCGCGGGAAAGTTTGGAGAATCCTTTAAAAACATCTTGAAGTTGTTTTTTCACTGAATCACCTTCTTATTGCGTCCCTAGTGACGATCTTCGTTTGCAAATCCTGAAGTGTACGGCATCCCGTACAGAACATTGTGATCTTAAGTTCGGTCTCAAGTCTATTCAGCAATTCTTCCAAACGTTGATCAGCAACGTCAGGTAAAATCACTTGATCCCCTTGAGCCTCTAGGACTGCTTCCAAGAAGGGCTTTGCAATTCCCACCTTCTTTGCACCTAGAGCCAGAAGCTTACCAACTTCTAAACCATTTCTCACGCCGCCTGATGCCCAAACTTCATAGGACGCAGAATTACCTTTAGCAGCTTCCTTGGCATTTAGCACCGATTGAACAGTGCTGATGCCCCAGTTTTGAAAAGTCTGCGCAACTTTATAGAGCATTTGATCTGGTTGTGAGCGATAACCCTCAACACGCCCCCAATGGGTGCCACCTTTGCCAGAGACATCCACGGCAAAAACCCCTGTACCCTGCAAGCGCTTCAAGGTGTCTACAGAAAACCCGCAGCCCACTTCTTTCACGATCACCGGGACACCGGCAATCTTCACGAGGTTTTCAAGGGCCTTTAGACCATCTTTGAATGATGGAGTTCCTTCGGGCTGCAAAACTTCCTGCAAAGGATTGAGATGCACAAACAAAGCAATGGCCTCTGTGGCATCAATCAATTTTTGAATTTTATCTATCGGAGTTTTCACCAATTGAGTGATTCCAATATTTCCCAAGAGACGGGCCTTCGGTGCCTGCTTGCGCACCTGGAGCCATTCTTCAGCGGCATTGGAATCATCCAATTCACGACGTTGCGAACCAACGCCCATCAAAATTTGACGACGATCACTCAGACGAGCCAAAGCTTCGTTGATATGTCGACCATGTTCATGGCCTGCGGTCATAGATGAAATGAAAATAGGAGAAGAGAGCTTCAAAGAAATCGCATCGGCTTTAAGCGATGTGTTTCCAGAAAAAAAGAAAGAGGTCGAAATATCGACCTCTTTATAATCTAATTCAGGCAAAGCCTCGTGAATTAGTTCGATCGAGTTCAATCCATTTTGCCCTTCAGTTTGAGATCTTGAATCTAGCGCGATCCTGATATGATCGCGCTTTCTTGTCTCGAACTGAGTGCTAGATTCGGACTCTTTCATATCGCAAAGGCTTACGCCAAAGCGTGTTTGCAAAGAGCTGCAAATCCAGCTGGATCAGTTACCGCTAGGTCAGCCATAACTTTTCTGTCAACTGCGATACCAGCTTTGATCAAACCACCGATCAAACGAGAATATGTAGTTCCGTTCAAACGAGCAGCAGCATTGATACGTTGATTCCACAAAGTGCGGAAGTTACGTTTTTTAGCTTTACGATCGCGGTAAGCGAAAGCCATACCACGGTCATTTTTTTCTACCGCATGGATGTATGAGCGAGAACCCGCTGCATAGTAACCTTTTGCTCTTTTAAGAACTTTTTTGTGACGAGCACGATTTGTTTTACCACTTTTTACACGAGCCATTTTTTACTCCGACTATACGTCTCTTCTGCTTCTTTGAGACTGAGAGACAATATCTATAATTTTAAGGAAATTAATAAATTAGAATACCAAGCAACGACGAACTTGAAGCATGTTTGCATCTTCAACGTATGATGTCTTACCTAGTTGTCTTTTAGTCTTAGAGCTCATGTGTGAGTTCAAGTGACGCATGCGAGTGCTTTTTTTCTTAACTTTTCCGCTTGAAAGAACTTTCAAACGTTTCTTAGCGCCTGAGTGTGTGCGCATTTTCATAATAGTACCTTCTACCGATAAGGCGTCTTTCCCGTTGGGGCCAGCTCTTAGTTATGCCTTAGACAGTTATAATTATGGACTCATTGTTTTAGGTCGAAGTAAGGGGGAAATCAAGCTTTTTAAGGGCTTAGCTCAATTCTTAGCGAAGCCCTCTCAAGGAATGTCTTTAAAAATCATAAATACAAGTAATTACGAATGCTTAGTAAGCATAAAAAGGCATCGGCGAATAAGTCACGCCATTAATAGTCGAGCTTTTCCCATAAATGCCTGTATAAACCGAGCGGCCGAAGAAGAACGGCAAGCCCCAGTCAAAATAGTAAGTCCCCGAAGAATCCTGCAAGTACCCACCGATATTTGTCGCATAGTTGGCGCTGTTAAAGGCAGCATAGGCATTCACAATACTAAAGTTGATGAGCTTTGTAGTCCCACCGGTATAGGCTACTTGGGTCGCCTGCAAATCGACCGTTGAACTTGGACAATAGAACGAGCTGCTAGAAGAGCACACCGGCGTCTGTGAACTCGGCGGAATATAATACCCATTCGAACCGCTATCAATGAAGGCATCATAGTTACTATGCCCATTGTAATTGGTATAGAAGAAGCCATCTTGATCTGTACTGAACACAGTGGCATTCACTGACGGAGTGTTGTTCGCTCTGGTGCCAACGCCAAGAACTAAATACCCAGACGCAGAAACAGACCCTGTTTCTGGTATAGATGGCAAGACGAGCATGCTGCCATTGCTGTCATCTATCGTATCCCCCGCTGACGCCGAAGTCAGAGCCGCAACAGGATTTCGAACTTGCTCTGCCAATTGGGCCGTCGAGTAAATGCAGGAACTTGTTGTAGTGGAGCATGAATAATAAAGCTTATTATTCGTCGTACCCACACAAGCTGTACCACAGTCATAGTCTCGGGTACCAACACCAAGAATGCCATTGTACTGTGCTTGCACCGGATCGTTTTCCGCATTCGTGCAACCTGCAGGAACGGTTTTATAACTTGCATTGATGATTTGAATATTCACACTCGAAGCTGTCTCGCCACCCATCTTCACGTCGGCGACTTTCACAGGTCCCCACTGACAGGTACCATCTGCATAGTTTGTGATCTTAGCAACTTCACGACTGGAACCATTTAACACTGTCGACAAATTCAAAGCAGACACTGTCGAGTCAAAGACGCGAAGCCCACTGCTGCCGGTGTCTAATAAAATATTATTAATTGTCACACAAGAAGCGGTTCCCGGCTTACACACAGTCACTGTCACGCAAGGCTCATTCATGTAACCGCACGATACAGTCACCGGCAAAACATTCACTCCCAACGGAGCAGGAGTCACGTAGGCCGCCGCCCCTGTCGGAGATGGATTCACATTGTTATTGGAATTGGCGCCACCACCACCGCCACTGCAAGCCACAAGATAATTAAAGGAAATCAAAAGTGCTATCAGCTTTTTCATTTCAAATCCCCCGGTGCAATGCCAGCAGGAAGTAGTTTTACTAGATAGGCAAATCCACTCATAGAAGATCCATGACTATAATTGCTGTAAACCAAGTCAGCGGTCTGAATAGAAGCAGAGCGACGGTTTTTAGGCCCCCACTTGCTGCGCACCTCAGTCCGGAAATCTTCATAATATTTGCCAAATATTTCTGATAAATCCGGAAGCCCCAAACCCTTCCATCGAACGGCAAAAACAACACCCTCTGCATTTACGTATTCAGTGACGGTGCGAACACCATCAAAGATTTCACGGGTTGAATACGAGGCTCCTAACGAAGATGTCTTCGCTGAAACTTTCATCGTGTTGTTGTTTGCTGAAACTGTCGCCTTTGCTTGAGCGGAAACACTGGCGATATTTTCACCAAGTGCCGCTGCCTGTGCGACGTGACCTACTAAAACAAATGCTGCTGCATAAAACCAAGCCGATAGATGACTCATCAAGACCTCGATGACTTATTTTCGGCATTTTTTATCTCTGGGAATAGTGAAAAACGCTGACTCGACGATTACATCCCAGTCTGAGTCTTCCATTCCGAGATTATGTAAAATTCATGGAAGAGGAGCTGGACTTTCTTCAGATTCAAATTCCTTCGTCCCTGCCTTCTGACTAGGCCACTCCACTAGGCGACATTGCTCCCCAACATCAAGCTTCCAACAAGCCTCAGACAAGCCTGCAATGATGGATGCAGTGCCTTTGAAAATGAAGAAGCTATCACCAATCATTGCTCGGAGATTACACGTTCTAGAAGTCCCATTTTGAGAAACCTTGCTCTTTCCTTTTTCATAACAACACCTGTGAATCTCTTGCCAAGGTTGAATTGTCGAAATGCTGATGCCATAGTGAGAGAATGATAACATCAGAGACACTTCAAAATTTTCGCGGCTTTGAAATCACAAACTTCAATATTGAAACTCTTAAAATTGAAAGCCATCATCTTAAAAACAATCCACTCAAGGATGCGGCGATTGCCGCAGGAATTCCGGTCGTGCAGCCGCCGT
>CAZPYX010000033.1:0-28695 GCA_964590635.1 uncultured Bdellovibrio sp. | reverse complement strand
CAACGGGAACGGGAAAATCACAAGCTATGTTTACGGTAGCACGGGATTATTGACATCTGTGACAGATCCGAGCGGAAGCACGGTATCTTACACCTACAACAGCCAAGGCTTGCCTTTGCAAAAAGTTGTTCAGAACGGAAGTGTCAGCATCACTTCGAGCTACTCTTATGACTCCTACGGCAACATCAATAAAATGACTGGAAATGATGGGAACTCAACCTCGTTCACTTATGACTTAGCTGGTAATCAGCTCACAGCGACCAGCACAAGCACGGGCAGCGATGTTCTAACCACGGTCAACACTTATGATTTATTCAATCGCGTGCTTTCTGTGAAATCGCCCAAAAACGAAGTGACGAGTTATTCCTATCTTCCAACGGGCGAACTTCATTTCGTGACCGATCCAAAAAATCAGGTGACGACATTCCAGTTCGACAACAATCACCACATGATTTCCAAAACTGACCCGATGGGGAATTTCTACACCTTTGCTTATGACAAAATGGGCAACCGAGTTCAAGAGACAGATCCTAACGGGAATGTGAAAAATTTTGTCTATGACTCTTTAAATCACTTGGTCACGGTGACAATGCCGGATGATTCGATCGTGTACAAATATAATGTTCGCGGCGAGGTCCTGTCTGCGACAAATTCAGTGAGCCAAGTGAGCACCCTGACCGATACACAAGGGCACACCACATTCTCGCAAGTAGCGGGTGTGGGAGCGATGGCAAATTACCCATCAATTGGTTTTAACTACGCGTTTGATCTTGATGGCAATAGAACGCAGCTTAGCACCTCAAATGGCTATAGCGTTTCTTACGGCTACGACCAAGATGATCGTTTAACTGGGATGGCGACTCCGAGCGGAAACTTTGCCTTTGGATATGATGGGGCTGGTCGCTTGACAGGAATTGCTCGCCCTGGCGGAAGCTCGATATTTGCTTACACTTCAGGAGGAGCCTTAAGCTCGATACAGCATAATGAATCCAACGGCTCTGATTTTGAGAACCTCACTTACAATAAACGGTATTTGCCGACGATCAAGAGAACTCCTGCGGGTGAATACGACATCACTTATGATGGAGACGGGCAAATCTTGACGGCCTCAAATCCAAACACTGGAGTTGCGGCTGAAGGATATTCCTACGATAGCATGGGCAATCGAGTGACCGACAGTCTTGGCGGCTCCTCTAGCTACGATGCCGCGTCTCAAAGACTGACTGATGACGGTAATTTTTCATATATGTACGACAATAACGGGAACACTTTAAGAAAAATCAGTCACGACGCGACTAAAGAGTCTTTTGCTTTCACTTACAACTCGAAAAATCAGCTTATTCAGACGCAAGTTTTCATTGGTAACGTCCTGGGCTCCGTGAAGCGTCAAATGAACTACCAATATGACGTCCTAGGAAGACGCATGCAAAAAGTGGTCACTGATAATACGGCCCTTTCGGATATCACGAAATCCTATACCCGAAACTACGTCTACGATGGGCAGAATATTTTCTTTGAAACGGATGGCGCAGGAACGATTCTGGCGCAGCATACGCACACGCCAATCGTGATGGACGATATCTTAGCCTCGAACATCACTTCTGCGGGAGTAAGTGCTGGACTTGCTCAAAGTTCAAAAAATTATTATTATCTTAAGGATCACTTAGGTTCAGTTACATCAATTGCAGATTCATCGGGGAATATCGTGCAGCGATACGACTACCGCACTTTCGGGAAAATCCTTTCCATCAGAAATTCTAGCGGCGTCGATATTTCATCAGCTCCAATCGTGAACACAGCCTTTAACTTCACGGGACGAGAGTGGGACCGAGAAGCAGGGTTGTTCTATTTCCGTGCGAGATATTATGATCCAAGTATTGGTCGATTCTTACAACAAGATCCAGAGCCCGGTTCATTGAAGAGTCCTCTCAGTGTTATCAACAAATACGCTTACTGCGGAAATTTACCAACAGCGCAGATTGACCCCTCAGGTAGAGCGAGTTTCTGGAGTTGGTTGAGTTTGGCGCTGTTGCCAGCACTAGTGTTGACAGCGATTCAAATTCCATCGCTTGCGAAGTCCTTTGGATTTAATCCAAGTGAGGTGAAGACGATAGATATTTCGATCATCGCGGTAGCAGCTGCGATCTATGCTCCTGCGGTGTTCTTCTCGGCTTTTGGTGGGACTGTGATGGATGCGGCAAATACAGGTGACTGGTCGGGAAATAGTTTGGAAAATTCGTTTTTGAATAACCTTGCTTGGTCGGCCGTTACTAGTATTGGATTGAACTATGCAAGTGATGGAAATGCCTTTGGAGAATTTGGTTTACCGAATTGGACTAAGGCGAATACCGGAGGCAGTTTCTTGAGGGGTATGGTTTTTCCAGGTCTAATGCAGGTATATTCGACAAATTCGGATTTCAGAAGGTCGATCCAAAATGCATTTTGGGATTGGGTTAAGACAATAAGTATTCCTCGTAGAGATCCAGCGGCAGCACAATATTAGAATGAGAAGAAGAGGAATGAGATGAAGCCTCAAATCCGAGACTACATTTGGAAAATACTTGAACTGTGCCCCCTTGTGCTAATACCTATAGGGTGTGCAAGTTCGACAATCCAACGTCAAAACGAGGAATGGGCGATAAAGCCCAATACAACGGCTGAAATTGAAGTAAAGACTTCGTTGAGCATACAAGTTGTTTTTCATGGAGATCAGGGACAAACACATCAGTTATGGCTCGATCATACAGGCAAAATTATTGAGCAGAACATCGCATCTGGCCTTGCAATAAATTTCCCCGGACTTTCCTTTAAGCCTCATAGTAATGAGGTTGAGGGGGAGAGGTATTTTTTGCGCCTTGAGATTGAAGGGTATGTACAACCATCAGAATCAAATTTGAAACAATGGGCCTCGATTCTAACTTTTGGGTCAGTTGAATACGTAGATGATTACCTTTACACAATAAAATCATCCATAGTGAAAGATGAGGTGCAGATTTGCCAAAAGCAGCAAGTTGAAAAAGTGACTTATAGGGTAAGCGGGCCAGATTTTTATGAATCTCAATTTCATCGAGAGCAACAAAGTGTTTACAGGCAATTCGGAATAGAATCTTTGAGCACCTTTATCCGGATGAAACAAAGCTCCCATGGGAATAAGGTAGACTATCTTTTAGTCTGCGATAAATAACCGGGAGGCCTGTTTAAGTAACACATCAGGGCAGTATGAATGCTACTGATCTGGAAGGTGTGGGTCTTGTCTAAGCAAAGGATATGTAATGTTGGCTTTCAAAATTAAAAAAATCCTAGTTAAGAAGCTCCCTGGATTTGAAAAAGACTTAGAAATTGAATGCAATAATCTTACTTCCTTAATTGGCCCGAATGGCTCTGGAAAAACCACAACTTTGCTGGCGGTCCATTCTGCCTTTGAATTCCTGAATATGTGCGTATTTGAAAAAGGTGGGCAAACTGTTGATCCCTGGCTAAATTGGGAAGAAGTAGAAATTCAATTTTCGGCTGATGAGCCTTTTAAGGCTCCACCAAGCATGCCAAATCTTGGAGATTCTTTTAAAGAAATTCGCGTCAACATACGCCGATATAATGGGCAACTTCTAATTTATGGGATGCATTCCGAGTTTGGCGGCTATGAAATTGTAGACATAAATAATCTTTATTTACGCTCTTCAAAGATGGGACCTTTGGAGGCAGAGATTGCGAATCTGAAGGCAAATAAAGAAAGTTTCAATACTTCTCTAAATAACTTGAGACGGAATAACTCTAATCATCCAAGTATGGCGGCGACCCAGCAGCAGCTCGATAATACTAATAATCAGATAAGAGAGAAAGAGGAGGCCATTAGGCATGAATCTGTATCGCTGTTTAATTACTCGCCCGAGCCAGTGACCCGAAGTGCGTTAGAAGATCTTGTTCGCAAACTTGAGTTACCAAATGCTCGGCTGATAAGATTTGGACAAACTGATTTTGCAGACATCAAATCTACTATTAAACGTATTTCCGATATTCGGGGCGGAAATTTTCCAGACGAAAAATATCGAGAAATTAAGGATCAACTTAAAGAACTTTTACAGCAGGAACCTCATTTTTATAACATTCGTGATAAGGCACAGGACTTTTTAGAATTGAGTGGAGTTGATTATCAAAAGGCCTCGACAGGTACTAAAATATGTTTATTTTACTTTTCTTTGGTATTTGAGTCGAACAAGAATGATATCATTCTTTGGGATGAGCCGGAAAATGGACTGCATCCGACCAGACGATTTAAGGTGGTTGATCTGATTTTGAAAGACTCGCGGCAATTTTTAATTGCAACGCATTCGACGGAGATGGCGCCTCTCTTCAAAGAGAGCTGCAATGTGATTCGCACCCAAGCGGAGTATCGACAAACTGATAATCGAAATTATATTACCTTTCAAGTTGCTCACGACCGTCGTGATGCATTTGAACTTGCGGATAAGCTCGGTCTGAATCCAGCTAGACTTTTATTTACAGCCAATGTTGCCATTTGGGTAGAGGGTCCTTCGGACATGATCTTTTGGAGACGAATGCTTGAGCTTCACCCTGATGGGAAAAATTTCGTAGAGGGATTTGATTATACGTTTGTTATGTATGGCGGGAAAAGCATCTCTCACTTAACAGCATTAGAGGCGAACCAAAAGCTAGATATTTTAGCAATTTCTAGTCATCCTATTTTGATTGTTGATTCGGACATTGATGAGGCGAACAAATTTTCAAATATAGAAGCAAATTTGAAAGAAGTTGCCAAAGGATTATTGGAAGAATTTAAGAGTGATAACAGCGAGGCTGGTAGCAACTTGTTCTTATACTCATTAGGTCGGGAGATGGAAAACTATTTTCCGAGTGGGGCAATCAAATACGCGATTAAAAAAGTGGCGCCATCGTTGACTGAGAATGAGATTCAGCGAGCAAACTTCTTGGATGATGATTGGCCTCAGCATGAAAAATATCATGAAATGATCCATCGAAAATTTTCGCAGGCCGGAATTATCAATGGTGGTGGTGAAGAAGCTGGCAAACCCAAAGGCTATACTCGTTGGGGAGAGAAAAATAAGACGGCCATGGTTAAGAGTGCATTGGAGTGGGATGAATTGCGTCTTGATTTGATGAAATATAACTTTGGAAGCCAGCTTGCGCAGATCGTGGAGTTTATTAAGCGGTGGCAAAGCTAGTCCAAGAGACGTATGCCTCTGATGTATATTGGAGAGAAGATTATGGGATTGATGGGTGGAGCAGATGATGGGCAGAAGTAAAGTCATAGCGGTGATCCGGGAAGCAAGCAATCACAAATATACTCAGGAAGAAAGACTTATGATTGGAGCTGTTGTCATTTTCTTGATTCTGTTGGTTACAGGCTATTTCTTCATTACTAGAAGGAAGAGCCAATTAAAAAAGGAACTGTTGAGCCGTATGGGAAATGTGGAGCACTATACAGATCAACAGGGAAAAAGGACAAAGAGCGAAGAGCATCCAAAGTTAAAAATAAAGAGGGTAAGTTGGTTTAATCCATGGTCTGAAATCAGAGAAGTAAGAATTCGACCCGTGTCTGGAAAAAATCTTATCGTGAATGATATCTTGATCGTCTTAAAAAGAATTTACGATGAGTACGAATGGACTAACCTCCCCATGCAGAAAAGGAATGATGTCTTTATGGCGAGGAAACTGCCATGATGGCTAAAGGTATTTTATAATGACGGTCGAGGAGATTGCTTTTTGTTGGGTGCCAACGGGAGGGATTTTATATAAATTGTTGTCGATCCCGCGGCAAAACGGGCCACTACGGGTGACTGGTCAGGAAATAGTCTTGAGAACTCGTTCTTGAATAACTTGGCTTGGCATAAGGGGGGGCCTCACCTGCAACGGAAACGATAGCTTCAAACAATGACCTTATAAGCAAATATCAAGCGCAAATTGGTGATTTGGAGAAGCAAAAAAAGTAGGTATCTGAGCCCCATCAGTTTCGATGGGGTGGTGGATATGATTGGTTTCTAATAGGGGCCGTAAGCGTCGAGTTCAGTTGCCTTAAGCTTATTAGGCCTACTTTGTGAGCTTTGATTGCTTCGGCTTTCATGGAAAGAGTTAGGTCCGCTAGCCCTCCGGCAACACCGATCACTAGCGCCAGCTTCACGATTCCTAGAGTAATATTTCTCATTAGATTCATACGAAATCTCCTTTCTAAATTTAAATGACAGTGAAAAATAAAACCGCTTTCTCGAATTGAAAATGCCCATCGAGTGCCCGGTGAATGCCCGGAAAATCCGTTAGAACTTGTTATTTTTGGTTATGTTTGAAAAAGTCTGAGTGAGCTAACTCACTGAATCCATTTGTTATTGATTTTGCGTATTTAGATTATTTTTGAAGCTACTTGCGAGCGAAAAATGGCGGAGGATGCGAGATTCGAACTCGCGTTACACTTTTGGTGTAAACTCGCTTTCCAAGCGAGCGCCTTCAGCCACTCGGCCAACCCTCCGCAATAGGAAGATCAAGATATCATGGTGCAAAGTGGCAAAGCAAGGGGCAAGACACTGGCCAGGACGAAAACCAGTGGCTTAAAGCCAGATTATTCGCCGAAGTATTCGTACAGTTCGTCTTTATCGACTTTTTTGTAACGTCGCTGCTCCTTAAGTTTCCGCAAATAAGGCTCGAGGGCATTCCAATAAACGACTTGATAGACGAAAAAAACAGAGACACCCAAGGCCACCGCTAAGAACGCAAACTTTTGCGTTTCCCATTCCGCCATTGCCGAAAATAGTAGAACAGGATGTGTGACGAACAGGACGGCGTGTAGCCACATCTCGGCGGGGCCACAGTATTTCCAGTGCACCCACTCGTCCTTTGTGATGCAAATGCAGGACGCTATGGCTAAGACGTAGTAGATTGTGATTGTGGTTGGAGTGGGATCAAAGAAATAAAGGAAATAGAGGCAAGCCAGAACGCTCGCAGTATCAACAGGATGTCCCAGGCGTTCCCATCGCGGCATCGTTCGTCTGTGATGGAAGGCGAATTCATCAATCAAAATGGAAGCACCCTGTATGACTGAAACAATCACAAATGCACTCATTAGAGTTTCTCCATGTATCCTGCACAAATTGTCAGACCAGGTCCGAAAGCGAAACTAATTATCGGAGTTCCTGCAGGGACTTTGTCGTCATTCAAAATCTTCTGCCAAAGATGAGGCAAGGTTGCTGAAGACATATTACCTCGTTCGTGAAGAAGTTCGCGACTTGCAGCAACCTGGTCTTCGCGAAGCTCGAGTTTTTCCTTAACTTGATCAATAATTTTTGGACCTCCAGGGTGAACGGCGAAGATGGCATTTTTTTGAATATAGGGGACGTCATAGTTGCGAGCATTCAGCCATCGCAAAGTAAAATCTCGAACCTTTGCTCCTACCATATTGGGGACGTCTTTCGACAAAGTCATCTTCATACCCCAATCGGAAACCATCCACTCCATGGCGTCAGCGGTATTGGGAATAAGTTCTTCATGTAAAGCTAAAAGTTTAAATCCTTTTTTAGGAGGATCTTGAGTCATAGAGTAAGCGATGCAACCATCCGCAAATAAACTTTGAATCACCAGTTGCTCTAAGCTGTTGTCCTGGGGATTTAAATGCAAACTGCAAAGCTCTGTATGCACAAGATCAATGGCTTTTTTCTTTCCAAGAACCTCTTCATTGGCTAAGAAACCCGCAGCCATACGCAAGGCAGGGAAAGCGCCATAACATCCCATGTGATAAGAGTGAGTAACGGTGACAGGGTTTTCAGATTTAAGAGCAGTCAACTGAGCGGCACTGGGTGAAATATATCCCGTGCAACTGACGTGAATGATGTCGTTGGGAAATGGCCGAGTATTATAAATATCATCAAAAAGTTTTTTCACCGTCTTGTGATAAAATTCATGTCGCTGTTGCATGGTCGCGCCGCGAGCTGAGGCATGAACGGGATAAATCTGCTTATGATCCCAATCTCCCTCGACCAAATCAGAAGTGAAAAAATAACGCTGACCAATCTGTCCTTGGGTGCAACCGACCCGGTGGAAAAGTTTTAAGTATTCGGCTTTGGTGTCGTGACGATCTTGTTGGGCTAGTTGATGAGCCTCTGACAACCAAAGAAAGCATTCTTCTTGAGTGCTAGAGTAAGGTGGTAGTATTGAGAAAAAATTTTCCAGATACATGCCCCCAGTTTAGGAGGCAGAAATATTCAAAGGCAGATCCAGTGTAGCAAAACACTAAGCAGATTTAAGCATGTCATCAGTGTGATATTTGCGAATTCCAAGAAGCATCAGCAAACCGGGAATTGCAATCAAAGCACACACGTAATAAAAATTCGCCCATCCCAAGTGCTTCACCATGTCCCCGGTAAAACCAGAGAAAAAGGTTCTTCCTAGAGTCGCAATACTAGAAAGAATAGCATACTGAGTGGCTGTATATTTCTTATTACTCAAAGCCGCCATGAACGCCACAAACGCAGATGTTGCCATACCAGTGCTCACATCTTCGAAGATTACAACAAGAGCAAACGGAATCAGTTTGGCTCCGGTGTATGTTAGCACTGCAAAAGAAGCAGTAGAGACGGCTTGTAAAATTCCAAATGTCCAAAGTGAACGATAGATACCTAGATAGTAAATAACAACACCACCTAAGAAGAAGCCCACCAGTGAAGAAATCAAACCAAAAGTTTTTGCGATCAAACCGATATCGGCATTGCTAAAACCAATTTCCACATAGAACGGATTAAGTAATGCAATAGCTAAAGCGTCGCCAAGTTTAAACAGCAAAACGAATGCAAGAATGTACCAAGCACCGGGACGTTTTAAAAACTCTGCGAAAGGGTCAACAATGGCCTGCAACAATGTTTTCGGTGGAGGACTGTCTAGTTTCGGCTCAGGCGCAAGAAGTGTTGTGATCAAGCCCACGAACATACAACCTGCCATTAAATAATAAAGCTGGCCCCAACTGATCGGCCAGAAGCTAGAGCCCACTAAACCGATGCCGGCACCACCAGCGATCAACATCGCAATACGGTAGCCGTAAATATTTAAAGAAGATCCAAGGCCCAGTTCTTCGTTGGATAAAAGCTCGCGGCGATAGGCATCGATGGCAATATCTTGAGTGGCGCTGAAGAACGAAATCAAAACAGCCATGGTCGCCATAACTGGAAGATTCAAAGTCGGACTTAAAGTTCCCATATAAGCCAAGCTGGCAATCAAAGCCACTTGCATCGTCAACATCCAGCTGCGACGACGGCCTGCTTTGAACAAAGTAAAACGATCCAAAAGGGGAGACCAAAGAAATTTCAAAGAGTAAGCAATACCCACCCAGCTAAAATAACCAATGGTGCTAATGTCGACGTGCTCTCGAGATAACCAAGTCTTTAATGTTCCGCCTGTTAAAGCCAGCGGCAAACCGCTAGAGAAACCAAGAAGGAAAATAATAAGCATCTGCTTGCTGAGAAGTTCTTTAAGAAGATTTTTCTTTGCTGTCATTACGTGCTGGATCTTTCTGTTTTGAGGCCTTTTTTACGCAAACTCTTTTTCATGGTCCATAAAAGATGGCTGATGAACGGACGACGAGTCTCGCCAGTCGTTACCATGAGAAGCTTAGTGATTTTAAGATTTACAGCGTCCGTGTAAAGCAAAATCAGCATTTCGAAAATGAAGTTAGTATTGAGTGTGATGTGATTGTCGGTTCCGACTCCCAACTGCACACCTTTTTTCTCCCACCATGAAAAGGGATGATCTTTGTAGTCTTCGAATTTTCCGGTCAGTTTGTTGTTTGAAGAGGGGAGGGATACCAAGGTAACGCCTTTTTGAATCATGCGATTCAAAACGTCATGTTGATAGTGTTCCACTTCGCGCGCGGTATGAAACTTTGCCTTAACAAAAAGAATGTCTTCCTCTTCGTTTAACGCTTCACCCTTTAAGATCTTTTCCAGAACATCGCGATGAGATCCCCAATCCAATTCGGTCAACTCACGGTACAGTGGATCCTTGTTCGTGATCGGCAACCCACTTTGATTTTTCCGCAAGATTTCTTGATACAGACGATGGAAATATTTATTCGGATTGATTCCCAAACTGATTCCATGCTCTAAAGTGTCGATATGCCAAATGTTCATCGCATTGTCGACGGCTTGAATGCCTTTTTTTAGAGTGTGCCAAGTTTCACCATGATGCGAACGGATTTTGAAACCACGGTATTGCAGTTTTCTAAAGCCTGCCTGCATTTCATTGAAATGCTCTTTGCGATAAAGTTCGCGCTCGTCACCAACAGTGTCCACATCAGTCATGTGGGGAACCAAGAATGGATACTTGTCGAGCATCTGAACAAGTTCGTCAATTTGCTCCATGAAGTGATCTTTACGATTGCTAAATCTTTCTGCATCGAAGTGATTAGCTTCTTTTCTGAAGGACGGAGACAAAATAAATTTGAAATCATGGTATTTATCTTGGAATTTCTTAAAGCCATCATAAAGACCCAAGACAACATCTTCAGGAGTCACATCTTCAATGCCAGGAATTTGTTCCGACGAGCTGGAAGTTGAACGCGATAAAGAGAATTTTAAACGAATAGAACCGACGTTGTACTTTTCGCGCAACTCTTTCGCCATGTGATAGGCCGCTTCGGCATGGACTTCGCGATTCAAAAAAATCAACTTCGGTAGATACAAAATTTTAAGATAGCGAGAAAAGCCTTCATTTTCTTGTAAGCGAATCAAACGATCGACATCTGCCACCGTGCGAATTGGTAGCGCCTCTGCGCCATAGACTTCGGCGATTTTTTCCTCGTAGATTTTTTTGTCAGGACCTTCAAGCAGCTTCATCAAACGAGGATGAATGAACTCTGCAGAAATCGCACCGGTGAGATGAATATGTTCTTCGTGGTATTTCAGCGGAAAGCTTTTGAAGAAATCAAAAAGGGCTGCTGAAACCGGATGTTTCAACAAAGCAGAAATGACGACCTGATTGATTTGAAAGCGATTGAGTAAGTCACGAAACTCAAAAACTAGGTCGTAAGCTTCACGATGAGTTTGTTGCAAATCCGAAGAAAGCAAAAGATCAATCGTGTCGGATAAAGAGATGCCATTGGTTTCGCTGATGATCGTGGTCAGAGCTGAAACTAGTTGATTATGAATATCCTTATTCACCAGTTCCTCCTCTGCAGAGGTTACTTGGGAATAAGAACCTTGTACATGACTTTATGGGGGCCGATGTCCTTCATCTCGAAGAGTGGACCATAGTATGAGAAGCCTAATTTTTCGTAAAATGAAAATGCTTTTATGCGCGCGTTGAACCACAAAAAATCGCAGCCTTTTCCTTGCAAAAATTCTTGCCCATGTTGCAGAAGAATTCCACCAAGACCTTTCCCTTGGAAAGCCTGGTCTGTGGCCATGCCACGTAAGCGATAAGAAAATTGCGCGGGGAAATCGGGATGACTTTCTTGAATGAAAGTCGAGATCGATGCGAGTTTATTTTCGTAAAATAATCCCAAATGATAAGTCGACGTCAGATCATCTCCAGGATTCACACACTCTTCCTCTGTCAGAAAAGGTTTTAAAACTTTTTTGCGTAAAGGAAGAGTTTCTTGTGTGGAGATTATTCTGATGTCGTACTTCGATGTCATCCTGTTTTAAGCCTTAGATAGGGCGCCCAATCGGGCGGAACGTGGTCAGCACTGATTTCTAATTGCAGTGTTGGTAACCACGATGGAGCACGCGGCTCTGTCAGTAAAGGCATATTTGCTGTACGCGGAGTGCGATTCGCTTTGCGTTGATTGCAATCGCGGCAAGCGGAAACGACATTCGTCCAGTTTTTTGGGCCATTATGTGAAGCAGGTACGACGTGATCAAGAGTGAGCTGTTTTGCGTGGAATTTGGTGCCGCAGTATTGGCAGGTATAATTATCGCGGATATAAACATTTTCGCGGCAGAACCGCACGGCATGATTTGCCCTGGGCCGAACGTAGGTCCTCAGCCTTAAGACACTGGGCAGTGCGAACCTTAAATGCACTGACCGCGCGAAGGCCGAATGATACTCGAGTATTTCGACCTTATCCTGAAACCACAAAACCAAGGCCTTTTGCCAACTTACAATCCGCATGGGTTCGTAACTTGCGTTGAGCAACAAAGACCTCACTGAGGCCATGTGATGCATGAATCCCCCTTCTGGTGCGTTCCTATCTTCAATTATACCTAAGGGCTGCTTGGGTTTTCAAGCCCCACCTGTTAAATATTGAGAAATAGGGGGCAATACGGTTGCCAAAGGTCCAGTTCAATGGGATACCTGCCCCCATAAAAAAGGAGCCTCAAAATGAGAAGAGTATTGGCGTTTAACTATGTTTTAAAAGGACCTGACGGAACTATCTTGGATGCATCTGAGCAAGGCCAACCACTTCCTTTTCTTGAGGGTGCAGGACAAATCCTTCCAAAACTTGAAGAAGAAATTAAAGACCTTAAAGAAGGCGACAAAAAAACTGTAAAGCTTGAAGCAAAAGATGCTTACGGCGAAACTCGCGACAACATGTTCATGGAAGTTCCAAAAGAAGAACTTGCACACTTGCCACAACTTGAAATCGGCGCACACCTTCGCCTTGAGTTGAGCAGTGGAGCACACATCGTACGTGTTTCTAAAATCACTGACACTCATGTAACTCTTGATGGAAATCATCCTCTAGCAGGTCAGCCTCTAGAATTCGCAATTGAAATGGTTCTTATTCGTGAAGCTACTGCTGAAGAACTTCAGCACGGACATCCGCACGGACTTCACGGCGACGCCGGCCACCACCACTAAGCGGTCGCTGAAAAAGGCCTGCCTGCTTCGTTGGCGGGCCTTTCGCTTCTCTCCGACGTGGCGCTGCCACGCCTGCGTTTCGCGAAAAACCCTTCGCTTCGCATTCAGACCTTTTTGAGCGACCTTGGTTTTCGGTTGGTTGGGTTGGGGAGGGGAGTGGGGATTAAAAATCGCTTCGCTCTTTTTGGATTTTATCTTTGGAGAAATTTTAGATGCCTTCGTTTGATATTGTTTCGGAACTTGATATTCAGGAAATTGATAATGCTGTTAATCAGGCTCGTAAAGAGGTTGATGGTCGTTATGACTTTAAGGGTAGTAAGTCTGAAATTGGTTGGGACAAAGACAAGAAAGAAATTACTTTGAATGCCGAAGACGAGTACAAGGTCGAGCAGATGGGGAGCATCTTGCAGACTAAGCTTCATCGTCGTGGGGTTGATATCAAAGCGGTGAAGTTCGATAAGATTGAACCAGCTGGTGGCAAAATGCTCCGCCAGAAGGTCACTTTGCAGCAAGGTATTGACCGCGAAGTAGCTAAGGAAATTATTAAAGTTATTAAGGATTCCAAGCTGAAGGTACAGCCGCAAATCGCTGACGATAAGCTGAAAGTAACTGGTAAAAGTATTGATGATCTTCAGGAGTGTATCGCCCTGGTACGTGGGGGGAGCTTCGCTGTTCCCTTACAATTTAATAATATGAGATCGTAAAATTGGGCTTGCACGGCAATTACGCTATGCTAGCTTTAATTCAGGTTTTTTTACAGTTACAGGTCCCGAAGGGATTGTTCCAGATTTTTTGTTGTTCGAAGGCTTCCTCGGGTTTAACAGCTCCACAGGAGGTCTTTGTGGCTAAGAAGTTATACGTAGGCAATTTGCCTTATTCAGTAGATGACGAGGCTTTGCACTCTCATTTCGCACAATTCGGTGCAGTCGATTCAGCAAAAGTTATCATGGACAGAGAGTCAGGCCGTTCAAAAGGTTTTGGCTTTGTTGAAATGGCTGATGATTCAGCTGCTGACGCTGCTATCGAAAGAGCAAACGGCGTTGAGTTGAACGGTCGTCAGATCAATGTATCTGAAGCTCGTCCACAAGAACCACGTGAAGGTGGTCGCGGCGGTGGTCGTGGTGGCTTCGGTGGCGGTCGCGGTGGCGGCGGCGGACGTGGTGGTTTCGGTGGTGGCGGTCGTCGCTAATTACCGACGGGCTTGCGCTTCGACTTTGTCGAAGTAGAAGCTTTGGACTTCGTAGTTATTCTGTAGTTATCAAATGTTGATAAGAACCAGTTTGACTAAGTCGGCCTTGAATTAAGAATTCATAAAAGGTCTCATAGGAAACTATGAGACCTTTTTTATTTTCATCTCTTCTAATATTTTCCACTCTTATTTTTTCTAATTCCTTCGCGCAAAATTCTGCACAAAAAAAATTAATTGTTTTGGGTGACTCGATTTCCGAAGGCTATGGTGTTGCGAAGGAGGCTTCTTATCCTGTGCTTCTTGAAAAGAAGCTGCATGATGCTGGCAAGAAGGATTGGTCCATCGTGAATGCCAGTGTGAGTGGATCTACGACGGCATCAGCTATCAGTCGTATGAAATGGATTTTCAAATCAAAACCGAACTCGGTCTTTTTGGCATTGGGTGCAAACGACGGTTTGCGCGGTTTGAAGGTTGAAGAAAGTGAAAAGAATCTTGCAGCGGCCATTGAATATGCACAGGCTGAAAAAGTGCGCGTGATTTTGGGTGGACTGTACATGCCCCCTAATTATGGCAAAGAGTACACTGATAAATTTAAAAAAATGTATGAGACCTTGGCGAAGAAATACAAATTAATCTTCGTGCCGTTTATTCTTGATAAGGTCGCTGGAAATCCAAAATATAATCAGGCCGATGGCATTCATCCCAATGAAGAGGGCCATAAAATCATCGCGGAGACTTTGTTCACTGCTCTAAAAGGTGCCTTATGAGTTTAGTACTAAATGATGTTCGCAAAAGTTTTCATCAAGGGGATGCAGAGATTCAAGTTTTGAATGGACTGAACGTCAGTATCGAGCCAGGACAAGTTGTCTCTATTGTCGGCCAATCGGGAAGTGGAAAGTCCACTCTGCTGTCGATCTTAGCCGGACTTGAACGTGCGGATCGTGGGGATATCTTGGTGGACAAAGCCAATCTTGTACCAATGTCAGAACACGATCTGACATTGTTCCGCGCGCAGAATATTTCCATCGTCTTTCAGCAATATCATCTGATTGCTCATCTGACTGCCCTGGAAAATGTGATGCTTGCATTGGAAATTTTAAAAATGGAAAACCCTCGGGAGCGTGCTGAAGAAGCCCTGCGTGAGCTGGGTCTTGGACATCGTTTGGAGCATTTCCCAAGTCAGTTAAGCGGTGGTGAGTGCCAGCGCGTTGCTATTGCTCGCGCCCTGGTTGTGAAGCCTAAGATTTTATTGGCTGATGAGCCTAGCGGAAATCTAGATATTCACACAGGCGATAAAGTTATGGATGTTTTCTTTGACGTTGTTCGCAAACACAAGATCACGACGATCTTAGTTACGCACAGTGAGTCCCTCGCAAAAAAATGTGAACGTACGTTGCGCCTTGAAGAAGGCCAATTGAGGGAACGATGATTCTTCTTCGTTTAGCCGTCAGGGAAATGGTACGCAGTTGGCGCTTCGGTTTGTTTTTTATCTTCAACTTAAGCTTGGGCTTAACGGGATTTGTTTCACTGAAGGCTTTTAACAGCGCTTTAGAGAACGAAATCAAAAGCAATGCGAAGTCGATTCTTTCAGCGGACCTAGCTGTTTCTTCAAGACGAGAGCTGACTGAATCAGAAATCAAAGAGATGCGCGGCGCTTTGCCAGAAGGAACTTTGGAAGGAAAGAACTACGAGTTCTTTGCAATGCTCAGCTCTGCGAAGGGCTCGCGTCTTGTTTTGGTTAAGGCCGTAGACCAAGCGTATCCATTTTATGGCGATCTTCAGCTTCAATCCGGTCGAAGGATCGGAAGCGGCAGTCCTAAAGATATTATTGGAGAGAAAACAACTTGGGTCTACCCAGAGCTTGAATCTCAGATGGGTTTAAAGACGGGCGATGAAGTCCAATTAGGAAAACTGAAACTTAAAATTTCCGATGTCATCACCAAAGATGAAACCCAAACATTCCGTGCCGCTACGATGGCCCCACGAATTTTCATCAATCGTGCCTTACTTTCAGAATCGGGATTGATTCAATATGGAAGCACTTACTCTGTAGCGTATCTTTTCAAACTTCCAACTTCGGCTAAGGAAGAAGTTTTGAAAGACAGCTTATATAAAAAGTTAACAGATCCTCAGGTGTCGGTGGAAACTCCCGCGACAGCCGGAGAAGACTCGGGCCGCCAACTGGGATACTTGTCCGACTATCTTGGTCTGGTTGCCTTGATCGCATTATTTATGTCAGCTTTAGGTGCCGCTTATATCTATCGTCTGTTCCTTTCAAGTCGAATGAAAGAGATTGCGATTCTAAGGACTTTGGGTTTGCAAAGTGCTGAAGCTGTTGGAGTCTATGTCATTCAAGCGTCATTGTTAGGCTTGCTGGCAACGATTCCGACCTTGGCATTTAGCGAATTAGTATTGCCATTGCTCACAAAACTTTTAGGAAGCTTTACTCCTTTTGATTTGCAACCCCGGGTCACTTTTGAAGCTTGGGGCTTGTGTCTTTTGATGGCGGTTGTTGGAAGCTTCGTAGTAAGCCTTCCCTTTATGGTAAAGATCTTTGATCTTCGGGCCGCTAAATTGTTCAGCGAAGAAAAGTTTTCGGTTGGCGAAGGTCAACGCAGGTATTGGCCTTATCTGCCAACGGCGATTTTATTTTTTGGATTGTCGGTCTATCAAGCCCATTCGTGGAAAATTGGTTCGATCTTTGTCGCGGCCTTATTGGTTGTCGTCGTTCTTTTGATTTTACTAGGCTATTTAACTGTGCGAGGAGCAGGTCTTCTAAAAAACGTTCATCGCTGGTTTATGAGATTTAGTTTCTTGAGTGTATCTAGAAGGGCGGCAGCAAGTCTGGCTGTATTTGTCGCATTAGGAATGGGTGCTTTACTAATTAACATTCTTCCTCAGTTGAAGAACTCACTGCAAGCCGACTTCCGGGTCGATAGCCAATCTAAAATTCCATCTTTATTCCTGTTCGATATTCAAGATGAACAACTTGGTGGGGTTCAAAAAGTTTTAGCTGATAACAAAGTTCAAGCCTTGGGCGAGTCACCGATGGTGCGTGCGCGCATTCTCAAGGTGAATGGCCAAGATTATGAAAGAAAGATCGAAGGCCAAGGATTTAAAACTCGCGAAGAAGAACGAGAAGCGCGTTTTAGGAATCGCGGTGTGAATCTTTCTTATCGAGATAAGCTTTCAGAAACCGAAGAGATCACAGAAGGTCAGCCTATTGTTGGCGACTTTGATTCTAGCAAACAGAAATATCCACAGCTTTCAGTAGAACAAAAGTTTGCAGAACGAATGGGCTTTCACCTGAACGATATAGTGGTCTTTGACGTTCAGGGAGTTGAAGTCGAAGGGCAGATAGCGAACTTTCGCAAAGTAAAATGGACTAGCTTTCAGCCCAATTTCTTTATCCTTGTGCAAAATGGGGTGCTTAACGACGCGCCAAAAACATTTATCACTTCTATTCCGTCTTTAAATGCAGATATGCGCAATCATTTGCAAACCGAGATCGCGCAGAAGTTTTCAAACGTCTCTGTGATCGATGTGGTTCGTTTGGTTGATGAAATTCTTAAGACCGCAGAAAAAATGAGTTGGTCCCTAGAGCTGATGGCTTACTTGGCTTTGATAACTGGATACATCGTTTTATTCTCTATCGTGCGCAGTCAAATTAAGCTGCGCCGCTGGGAACTGAACATGTTAAAAATCCTAGGAGCAAGTTTCAGTGAAGTGACAGGCTTCATTCTGACTGAATTTGCGTTCCTGGCATTTATTAGCTCGTTTGTCGGCGCCTTTCTTAGTATCGGGGTCAGCTTTGCTTTGAACCGATTCTTGTTCGAGGGATCTTTCGAGTTCTCATTGGCTCAGCCACTAATCTCTGTCGTCATTATCACTGCTTTAAGTTTGCTGATCTCGTTCTTAGCAAGTTTGGATATCGTTAAGGAAAGCGCCCTCAGTATCTTGCGTGAATCCTAGGGGTTCCTGCTTCCTTTTTAGGTCTAGGGAGCAGGCCTTCACTTTTCTTTTCTCCAGGGGCCATTGATACTGGCTTGAGATGGAGAGCTTATGCGTGGAATGTTTTGCTTAGTCCTGGTGCTTTCAATGATGGGTTGTACGACAACCTCGCAAATCGGCCGTGCGCCTCTTTCAGTTTCTTCTGAAAAAGTGGCTGAGATGGCTCAAGCAAATAATTTGGTTCAACTTCAGATGAATGTCGTCGCTTTTGTGGATGCTTATGCACAGGGACCAGTGAACAAGCCGGTTTTAGTAAATAGCATCAAGGAATTTGAAAAAGTTTTTGGAGCTTTAAATAAAACTCCGGGTGCTGACAACCGGGCTTACTTGCAAATCGCGCAGTTTTTCCAAAATGGCGGGCAGCAAGCTTGGATCAATCGGATCGTTCCGCCGAATTGGATTGGGACGCAAGAGGCTGCAACAGGGATTTATGCGTTTACCGATTTTGATATTTTAGTTCTTCCTGGTCTTGCAACACTCAAAGAATCAGAGGCTCAACCTGCAAGGCGAGCAGCCCTCGAGCTGGTGACAGAAAAAAATTCGTTTTTGATCTTGGATCCTCCGGCCGGCCGGTCGTATGAAGAAACTCTTGCATGGAGAAATGGCGCTGCTGAACTTTTAGAACAAAAAAATGCAGCAATCTTTTATCCAAGAATCAAAGTGGCAGATCCAGCTTCTGAAGGCAAAGCTCGTTTTCTTGAGCCATCAGGAAGTTTAGCTGGAATCATAGCAAGTCATGACACTTGGATTTCTCCCGGAAACACCGAGATCGCCGGAGCATTGGATGTCGAGGATGTGATTAATAATGCTAGAAACGGTGAATTGAATTTACCGCCGAATGGAGTCTCAATTAATCCTATTCGTAACTTCATGGGGCGAGGTATCCTTGTCTGGGAGGCGAGAACATTAAATGGAAATTCAAACGACTATCGTTACATTCAAGCTAAACGCACCGCTCAGTTGATTGGTAAGAATCTCAAACTTATTTGTCAGCCTTTTGCTTTCGCACCCAACACTTCAGCAACATGGATTGCGGTACAAAGTTCGGTCTCTGTTTTTTTAACAAATCTTTGGAAGGTTGGAGCGATTCAAGGCGCTAAACCCGCTGATGCCTTTGAGGCGCAAATAGGCTTAGGTTCAACCATGACATCTCAAGATATCCTCAACGGTATTATGAGGCTCTCGGTAAAGGCAGCAATCACTCATCCTGCTGAATTTTTGATGTTCACATTGGAACAACAAGTTCAAGCTCCCTAAAAGTATCATCCCTGATACCTTTTTGGTCTGGCGCCCATTTATGTTTTGCGGTAAGTTGGGGACATCAAAGGATCTTTTTCATGATGTCACCCAACGAGGGTCTAGCAAAGGCTAAAATTATATTAGAAGAAGGGGGAGTCATCGGGCTTCCTACTGAAACTGTTTATGGTTTGGCTGCGCGTATTGATATTCCTGGGGCGATTGAAAAGATCTTTAAAGTCAAAGAACGTCCGTTCTTTGATCCTTTGATTGTGCATGTTTCTTCTATTGAAATGGCAAAACGAGTGACGGCTTATTGGGGGCCGGCTTCTCAGGCCTTGGCGGAAGTTTTCTGGCCGGGTCCGTTGACGATGATTCTGCCAAAAGATCCCTCAATTAATGGAATGATCACTTCAGGTTTGGAATCCGTAGGCATTCGCATGCCCAATCATCCCTTGGCTTTGGAGTTGATTCAAGAAGTAGGAATTCCATTAGCAGCCCCAAGTGCGAATAAATTTGGAAGAACTTCGCCGACCTCTGCAACCCATGTTCGCGTGGAGTTTAAAAACGAAAACGTTTTTGTTCTGGACGGAGGCGATTGTCAGATCGGTATTGAATCCACCGTTTTGTTGATCCGCCATCGCCCTGATAAGGTCGCACTTTCGATTTTGCGTCGTGGTCATATTTTGAAATCAGATATTGAGCGCGTACTTCTGGAAAAGGGCTTCGAGATCGAATTCATTGAACAAGTGGATAAACGGGAATCTCCGGGACACATGAAGCATCATTATATGCCTCCGGTTCCTTTGATTGTTTGTACGGAAAAGAACCGTTCGGTGGAGAGTATCATCAAGGAAGTGAACGAAAAACTGTCCACTTTGCCCGATGAAATTGAAAGCATTAAGATCATCAAGCCGGCGAGTGGGGTCAGTTCTGCCGAAGTTTTAAATCTTTCCAAAGATCCGTTGCTCGCGACTCGTGAGTTCTATGGACACTTGCGCGACGTTGCAGCAAAAGGGAAAGATATCATTATTTTCTACCGTGAAGATCATCAGGTAGGCGAGCGTTGGGAGTCCTTGTTCGATCGATTGAACAAGGCTGCTAGCCTTATTATCTAATCCAGGTTTTTAAAATTGGCGTGTCTGATCAGGCACCTTTTAAGCTTCTTTTCAATCTTCGAACAGTTTCCGAACGGACTCCTGACAATGTCGGGGATTCAAATTTGTTAGCCTTATTCTAACCACGGAGGGTTTATGGTTGAACGAATCTCTCAGAATATTCAGTCCTTCTATCAAATGCGCTCCAACAACATGCACAAGTTCAAACCAAAGATTGAGATTCAATCTGAAGTTGGACCTTTCTTGATCAAAACCGTCACGACAATGGATGAGTTGAAGGAAGCTTTGGCCCTTCGCTTTGAAGTTTTCCATCGTGAGATGATCGGCAAAACAACTCCTTGGGGTTTGGATGTCGATGCCTTCGACTTTGACTGTGATCACCTTATTATCAAAGAAAAACGCTCGAATAAAGTGGTCGGTACATACCGAGTTCGTTGCTCTGAATTTACAAATAATTTTTATTCCGCGAAAGAGTTCATGATGAACTCCATCCTTCAACAACCTGGGGTGAAGCTTGAACTCGGACGCGCTTGTATTCATAAAGATTTCCGCAGAGGCATCGTGATCTCTCTTCTTTGGAGAGGTATCGGTGATTATCTTGCGGCTTCGGATTCTAAGTTCTTGTTTGGTTGCGCGACGGTGAAAACCGATGATCCACGTGATGCTGCTCTTCTGACTCAGTACTTTGAGGAGGAAGGTCGCATCAATCCTGGATTTAGAACCCGCCCGACTTTGGCATATACGATGCCTATGTTTAGTTTTTTCAAAGATGAACTTCGCAGCCCTCTCACGGAGACTCAGAGAGCGGAGGCGGAGGAGCTTCTTCCTCCTTTATGCCGAGCTTACCTCAAAATCGGCGCTTACATAGGCGGAGAGCCAGCCTGGGATAAAGAGTTCCAGTGCATTGATTTCTTGACCATTCTGCACAGAGAAGATTTAAATAGAACTCTGTGGAAGAGATTCAAGCTGGGCTCCGCGGAGTCCTAAGACTTATTTTATTCGTTCTCATTATCATCACCTATTTGTCATGGTCATTCCTTTGCCATTTTGTGATCCGTGACACAGAAAAAAGAAGGGCGCGCTTTTCTTATAATGCGCACTTCTTCTGTGGTTTGATCTGCAAATCTTTTGGTATGAAGCTGACTGTCGTGAACAAGCCCAAAGAGGGCGATAAGTTTTTGCTCGTCAGTAACCACATGGGCTTCGTGGATATCTTGTTGATGGCTTCGATCTTCCCGATGGTCTTCGTGACCTCAAATGAAATGCGTGAAACTCCGTTCTTAGGACTTCTTACTGAGATGGCTGGTTGCATGTACGTTGAACGTCGCAGCCGCACAAAGATCTTGGATGAGATGAAATCCATGGTGAAGGCCTTGCAGAACGGTTTCCGCATTGTGCTTTACCCAGAAGCGACCTCTACAAATGGTGAACAAGTTTTGCCTTTCAAAAGAACTTTGATGATGGCGGCCTCCCATGCGGGAGTTCCCATTCAGCCCGCAGTGATCAATTTCCGTAAAGTAAACGGCGAAGAGTTCTCTTTAAAATGGCGCGATCATCTATGCTGGTATGGAGACATCACTTTCGCGACCTCGATGTGGAAAGCCCTGACGCTGAAGTCCTTGAATGCTGAAATCGAATTCCTCGAGCAAATCCACACGACGTCAGAAGACGATCGCGGCCTGATAGCTGACAAAGCCCACCGCATGATCTCTGAAAAATTCGTCCCCGTTAAAGGCCTTCCAGCCCCGGTACAAACCCCAGAAATGGAACCAACCTAGTCGGTTGATGAAAAAGGCCCGCCTGCTTCGTTGGCGGACCTTCACTTGCTTTTCGGCGTACTGGAAGTACGCCTTCGTGGCAGCGAAGATCCTTCGCCTCGCATTCGGACCTTTTTGATCAACCTCTGCGAGGCATAGGGTTTGGTCTTGGGTTCTATTTTTCGGTCTTGACCCTCACAAGTAGATATGTAAATAATGTGTAAATGAGGAAGATTATTCATATCGACATGGACTGCTTTTATGCTGCTGTTGAGGTTAAGTTTAACCCGCAGCTAAAAGGCAAGCCTTTGGGTATTGGTGGTCCTCCAAACACGCGCAGTGTGCTCTGTACGGCGAGCTATGAGGCTCGTAAGTTTGGGGTGAGATCTGCGATGCCATCCTCGCAAGCGGTGCGCCTCTGCCCACAGCTGATTTTGATTCCTCCACATTTTGATCTTTATAAGGAAGAGAGCCGCAAGGTTCGGGAAATCTTCGAACGTTTCACGAACAAGATTGAGCCACTATCTTTGGATGAGGCTTATTTAGATGTGACTGACTGTAAGCAGTTCAATGGCAGTGCTACCTTAATAGCGCAGGAAATTCGCCGCTTGATTTTTGAAGAGTTAAAACTCACAGCTTCGGCAGGGATTGCGCCTAATAAATTTATTGCGAAGATCGCCAGTGATTGGAAAAAACCCAACGGACAGTTCGTCGTGCGACCTCAAGATGTCGAGAGCTTCGTTAAAGATTTGAAAGTTGAAAAGATTTTCGGTGTGGGCAAAGTAACCGCACAGAAGATGCATGAGTTGGGTTTGCATACTTGCGCTGATATTCAAAAGTACTCAGTGCCAGAACTTCACCGTTGGTTCGGTTCCCGTGCTCAAGAGCTTTATGATTTCTCACGCGGAGTCGACGATCGTGAAGTTGTTACTGAGTGGGAGAGAAAATCTCTCACGGTGGAAGAGACTTATAATGTCGATCTACAAACCTATGAAGAGTGCAGAAAACGCATTCCTTCGCTATACGAAGATTTTCTTCAGCGCCTTATTGGCGGTGAGTATGAGGATCGTGTGCGCGGTATAGTTGTGAAATTGAAGTTCTTCGATTTTAAATCCACAACCCATGAAGAAGTATATCAGGGCGTTCCTACTCAAGAAGATTTCGAAAGATTGCTTGAACGGGCATGGTCACGTCGTGGAGTCGCGGTTCGCCTTGTGGGCTTGGGAGTTCGATTAGGCACGCAAAACAAAACTCCTCATCAAGTCGTCACATCACAATTGAAGTTCGCAATATAAAATAATAAGTGGTGCACTTTCGTCAAAATTAACGCTGGCACTCATGTTGCTTTAGGTTCCTTCGCTTACGAGCGGTGACATAGTGACATCGCTCAATTAATTACAAAGGAACCACTAATGAAAAAAGTTATTCTTGCTAGTGTTCTCACGATCGCAACATTGTTTAACGCGGGTTGTACTGATGGCGAAGTTGCCGCAGGTGCGATCGGTGTAATTATCGGTATCGGTCTTGGCGGAGACAATCACCACCATGATCATCGTCCACCTCCATACCGCGGCCGTCCTGAACGTCGTCGTATGTTGGCAGAAACTGTGACGTTGCCAACGACTGGCGCGGCAACAGATGCAAGTCTTTCTGATTTCGCTCTTAAATATAACGTGAGCGTTGCTGCTGCAGAAAAAGTTCAATCTGCATTCAGCGGTGTAGCGACTGAGGGTCTAACTTCATTTGCAAAAATTGGTTTGGAAAAGAAAGACATCGAGACTTTGATGAAACATCAACTTCCGTCTTCTTCTGCAATCAAGTCAATGGCTTCAAAATTGGATATGTCTGAGGCTCAATCTCGTGACTTCTTGGTTGCTATGAATCATGAATTCGAAGCGCAAGCAGCTGATGTGACAAGCCCTTACTGGGAAGCTTGTATGGCGAAAGGTAAATGGAGAACCCCACAAAACTTGTATTGCAAATCGACTAGCTGGAATGGTTGCTCTCCCGAAGTGGGCGCGACTCTTTGCTACTAATTGTTAGCTAAGATAAAACAAAAAAGGAGAGCCTATGCTCTCCTTTTTTTATCTGAATGATGTGCCGGAATTTTATGATAGGCTTCTTTTTTCAATTCGCCTCCTTTTGAGAAGCGAAGAACCATCCAAAGACCTGCACCGACTATCGCCAATGTTAAGATAACAATCCAGAGGCTCAACATAAAGACCTCCTTTACTTCACAATCAGCTTACGACATTTTATTTCCACTAAATATTCGCATTGCCAATAATGTGTCGGATGTCAGTGCTAAAAAACTTCTTTCCACTCATCTTCTTTGAATCCCACAGGTGCGACCTCGTCTCCCAAGACAAAAGGCCTTTTCACAAGTTTTCCGTGTTCAGACAAAAGTTTCAATGCTTCAGCTTCGCTCATGTTTGGAAGCTTTTCGCTGATCTTGAATTCTTTGTATAAAACGCCAGAGGTATTGAAAAGATTTTTGATGCCGCCGCCGCGCTCTTTCAGCGCAGCCAGCATTTTTTTAAGTTCAGTGACAGAGGGAGCTTTATCTACAATAGGAAGTTTTTGATAAGAAACTTTTTTCGCATCAAGAAACTTCAAAGCCTTTACACAAGTTGAGCACTTGGCATATTCGTAAACTTTAAGCATTGCTCTTTACCAACCAGCCGCACATTTTATATAGAATACGCGCGCCAACGTTGCCATCCCACTCAACTTCATGTTCTTCAAGACCGCCCGTAGAAACTTCGTTCAAGTCGAAAGCGATGATCTTGCGACCTGAAGCATGGACTTCGCGGAACAGGAAGAATATTTGGTCAACGCTGAGGCCGCCTGGCACCGGAGTTCCCGTGTGCGGGCAGAATGCTGGATCCAAACCGTCGATGTCGAATGATATGTAAACATTCTGAGGAAGTTCTTTGATGATGTCTTGGCAAACTTTCTCCCAAGTTTCGCCCTTCAAGAGGCGACGCTTCAACTCAAGATCATAGAATGTTTTGATATCTTTGCGAGATTCGCTGAAATCGTACTCTTCCTCACAGAAATCACGGATACCAGCTTGAACTAGCTTCTGTGGCTTCTTCGGATCATTCATTACATTGTACATGATAGAAGCGTGGGACTGATTGAAGCCTTGATAAGCTTTGCGTAAGTCCGCATGGGCATCAATGTGCAAAACGCCGAATTCACCTTTGAACTTGTCACTCACCGCGCGGATGGCGCCAAGGGGAGTGGAGTGATCTCCGCCCACGAGGCCAAGAAGTTTGCCTTTTTTTAGAACATCCGAGCATTGGTCGTAAACCCATTGGCTCATCTCTTCGCAGGCTTCATTCACTTGAGCCGCTAAAGAGTTCATTTTTGCCGTATCAGTGCTCATATTTGTGCGCATGCCGATAAGTTCTTGAGCCACTGCTTTGAACTTGTCGTTCATGTTACATAAATCTTTTGGAAATTCACGCATGTGGTAGCCCACTTCATAGGCCTTGCCGACTTCGATGTCGAAGAGGTCAATTTGTTCACTGGCAGAGCGGATGATTTGCGGGCCACGGGAGGCACCCTCGCCGTAAGAGGTCGTCACTTCCCAGGGAACCGGAACAAGAACCACTTTAGATTCTTCTTCGCTCATCGGGATTCCGAAGATTCCGAACTCTGCAGAAATGGTGGTTGTTGGGTCGAATTTTGGTGCAGTTTTTGATGTGTTTTCCGCTGTCTTTTCAGACATCTTTTTCTCCTTGAAAATTCTCCAGTTATATAGCATTTGGACATAGCGTTAATCGAGCAATAACTTGATTATTTTTCCGGCATAACCGATTTTAAGCCCACTTTGGGAACTATTGAAATTCCCTACGAAATTCTTTGGAGGAGATACAATGAAAATGATGGGACTTCTGGCGCTCGTATTGAGCTCAGCTTTGACCGCTCCCGCTATGGCTGCTGCACCAAATGCAAAAGCTCCAGTTGGCGGAAATTTCGTTTACAATCTTGGTGGCGAACCACCAACGGTTCACCCGATTACTGCTACTGACCAATATGCTCGTTACGTACAAAACTACGTGTGCGATACATTGGCAACTCATGACATCGAAACTTATGAGTGGACTCCGCGCTTGGCAGAAAAGTGGGAGATCTCTAAAGACAATAAAGTCTTCACTTTCCATCTTCGTAAAAACGCTGTTTTTCATGACGGCAAACCTGTAACTGCTGAAGACGTAAAGTTCTCTTTCGACGCTATTTTTGAACCAAAATATGAAGCAGCTCACTTGCGTCCTTACTATGAAGGATTGGCAAAAGTTGAAGTTGTAGATCCTTTGACTGTGAAAATCACAGCTAAAGACCTTTACTTCCAAAACTTCGAATCTGCTGCGACTATGACAATCATCCCGAAACACGTTTACGGTGATGTTGCTAAGTCAAAAAAAATGAACAGAGAATTGATCTGCGCAGGTCCATACGTTTTGTCTAAATTCGATCGTGGTCAATTGATCCAATTGAAAAAATTCGACAAATGGTACGGCAACGGCGATGCAGCTTTCAAAGGCATGTACAATTTCGAAAACATCACTATGCGTTTCTACAAAGATGACAACGTTATCCTTGAGCGCGCTAAAAAAGGTGAATTGGACTATATCGATCTTCGTATCGAATCTTACATGAAGAAAACTGATGGCGCTCCTTGGGGCAAAACAGTTATCAAACACAAAGTTGCTAACGACGCTCCGAAATCTTTCGGTTTCATCGGTTGGAACTTCCGTAAAGATCTTTTCAAAGACAAAGATGTTCGTATCGCTCTAGCTCACTTGTTGAACCGTGAAGAGATGAACAAAAAATTCCGTTATGGAATGTCTGATCTTGCAAACGGTGCTGTTTACTTGAGATCTGAATACAACCCTGGCAACAAAGCGATTGAGTTTAATCCGAAAAAAGCTCAAGAACTTTTGGCTAAAGCTGGTTGGACAGATTCAGACAAGAACGGTGTCCTTGATAAAGTTATCAACGGTAAGAAAACTGAATTTAAGTTCACATTGATCTACCCAAATAAAGATGTAGAGAAATACTACACAATGTACCGTGAAGACCTAAAAAAAGCCGGTATCGACCTTGAATTGAAATATCTTGAGTGGAACTCATTCTTGAAATTGGTTGATGAAGGTAACTTCGACGCTGTGACAATGGCGTGGGGTGGCGGTTCCGTGGATCCAGATCCGAAACAAATTTGGCATTCTTCTGGCGCAGTTCCAGGCGGATCTAACTTCATCGCTTACAAAAACCCTGAAGTTGACAAATTGATCGACGAAGCTCGCGTTGAACCAGTTAAAGCTAAGCGTGTGAAATTGCTTAAAGAAGTTTACAAAAAGATCGCTGACGACGCTCCGTATGCGTTCCTTTTCAACGATAAGTTCGATTTCTATGCAAATTCTTCAAAAGTAGGTATGCCAGCAGAGACTTTCAAGTTCGATATTGGTAAAGACTACTGGTGGATGAAACCTTAAGAAGAAATTTGGAGTAGGGCCTTGTTCGTTTACCTTATCCGTCGATTATTGCTAATGATCCCGACATTCCTCGGGATCACTGTAGTTACCTTTGTCCTTATTAATTTGGCTCCAGGGAGCCCAATTGAACAGAAGCTGCAGGCGATCCGTTTCGGATCGGCTGCTAGCGGCGGTGGATCAAGTGGTGCTAACCAGCGTGGTGACACGTCTGTGAACCAAGAAGTTATTGAAGCCTTAAAAAAACAATACGGCTTCGATAAACCCATGCACATTCGATATTTGATTTGGTTGAAGAACCTATCAACTCTAGATTTCGGTGAAAGCTTCACTTATCAAGAGCCAGTTATCGACGTTATCAAAAGCAAACTTCCAGTTTCGATTACTTTCGGTATTGCTTCTTTGATTCTGACTTATCTCGTATGTATTCCGCTCGGTGTACGTAAGGCGATTACGGCGGGAAAAAGTTTCGATCGTATCTCTTCTATTATTTTGAATTTCACGTACGCGATTCCGCCACTTATTCTCGGTATCTTCTTGATCGTTGTATTTGCCGGGAAGTTAAATCTTTTCCCTATTGGTGGTTTTCAGTCCGATGACTACGAGTCTATGACAAACTGGCAGCAGTTCCTTGACCGTGTTCATCACTTTGTTCTTCCATTGATCTGTTACATGATCGGTGGCTTTACAGAACTTTCTATTTTGATGCGTAACTCGATGTTGGACATCATCAAGTCTGACTTCGTAAGAACGGCTCGCGCTAAAGGTCTTTCTGAGCGTGTGGTTGTCTTCAAACATGCCCTTAGAAATGCTTTGATTCCAATCGCTACCGGTCTTGGTGGTTTCTTGGGAGCTTTCCTTGCGGGTTCATTGATCATCGAGCAGATGTTCAACTTGGACGGTATCGGTTTGCTTGGTTATCAATCGGTTCTGTCTCGTGATTATAACGTGATCATGGGTTTGACGTTCATTTCTTCAATGCTACTTATGGTGGGTCGTATCTTGAGCGATATCATCTATGTTCTTATCGATCCAAGGATTGACTTCAAATGATCCAAAAATACCTTATT
>CAZPYX010000032.1:0-28793 GCA_964590635.1 uncultured Bdellovibrio sp. | reverse complement strand
GATATGAAGTTATCCGTAGAGATTAAATTTAAGATTGCAAAGTGCTCCCAGTCGGAGATGTGTGCGAACTCATCCTCACGAAGTTGATAGGTATTTCTATCGATGCCAAATTTTTTTAACTGACGCTTGGCTTCAATAATGGCCAAAAATCTGTCGCGTTCCTGATCAGAAAGTTTCAAATTTGCGATGATTCTTTCCTGCAGTCTTTTTCCTGGGATATGCTTGCCATGAAGAAGATCGGAGAGACGACCGGAAGATAATTGCAAATCCCGAGCAAAAGCACGCATGGAATAGCGATAGTTGGCTTTTTTTCGCGAAGCCATTTTTTCACTGAAAAATAAAGTCAACGGACAAGGCTCGAGTTTGTTTTTTGATTTCATTTAAAGTCCAAGCTTCTTCACTTGCTCTGCATATTCATCGGCGGATTTATTAGCAAAGGTATCTGAAACAATCAAAGCAACGAACAAGCGAACTTGCTCAGAGGAGCCTATTGACGGGTTCGCTTGTAAAGCCCCGCGATAGACGACTTCATGAAGAATGGCGGCGGCTTTATCCTCAGGAAACATAAGGAGCCACAAGGATTGATCGACGAAGTAGCGGAAGTCATATTCAGAGTTAGGTGTGGGATTCTGCACGATCAATTGTTTTAATGTACAGCCCTCTTGATATATGCCGATCCCCACATCTTTGATGTCAGCTAGATGCCCGGATATAAAATTTGCTTCAGAATAAAAAGAACTCACCCAGGTTGCATACTGGGAGGCTCGCTGCGGGTCTAAAGCTTTCAAACGTGTTATGAGCTTGCCAACGATCTCTAAAACCTGCTGCTTCTGGGCATCTGACTCCTGATAAAAGACGGCGTCATCGCTATTGTCTTGACTGATCGGAGTGTAATTGGGGAATTGAGGATTCAGTTTATAGCGAATTTGAGATTCAAACAAATCGAAGAATGTGACTCGAGTGCCTCTCCAGGTACCCTGTTGACTTAGGCAGTAAACAGCATCCCCACCGTTGCCCTTGTAGACCCAATCAGAAGCTTGCGCTGTAAGAGTGCAAAAAAGTGCAAAAATGCTCCAAACTAAAAATCGCATAAGTACCTCGAAGACCTTGAGAGATAAAATATTTAAGAGGATCTCGTCTACTGCTCCATGATGTTTGTGGAGCATTTGTATAGATTTTCACCGATCAAGTCAGCAGGTCTTCATTACCGGGCCGGTAAGAATACTTTTAAGGAGATAAATTTGTTTCAATTTTTTTTTGGAACATCAAATTTTAAAAAACCACTGAGCGAATTGGTATTCTTATTCTGCGTCCGATGAATTATCTCATTGAGTCCGTCTCTTTAATGCTCAGAGACTTTGTCTCGACCAAAGAATTACGCTCTGCACCTGAGTATTATGAGTTTTATTTTCTGACATTTCTTCAATACTCTTTGAGCTCGGAGGTATTAGTAATGAATAAGTTTTTCGTTCTATTCTTGGTGCTTGTGACGGGCTCTACTGGTTTCGCTTCTGATTTTAGTCCATGTTCCAAATTTGCGGGTAGATATTCAAAGCAAGTTGATAACCGCGATACGTTTTCTTCTCAGGGTTTAAAGATTGCAGTGTATCCTGCCGGCTCTTCAATGGAGTTAACATACAATTCGGACAGCGAACCAAGTCAGTGGAGAGGCTGGATCGAGTCTTACATCGCTGATGGTGCGGTTCATGTTGGTGATGCTAACACGGGAAAAACATACGTCGCTCTTTGTACTTCTGACAAAATTTCTATCAAGCGTGAAGGTTTGCTACTGAAGCCAATCGTCACCGAAATTACGTTTTCTGGCGATCAGTTGTTTTATGTGACGTATGTTGAAGGTGGCGAAGCGCGTGCTACTTTCATGAAGCTAAAGAAAGTGCAGTAAAAGTACTATGAATCCTAAAAAGCGTTATTTGAAACGCTTTTTAGGATATTGATTTGTAGCTCTGTCTTCTGTTCGTTTGAAGTGTTAAACTTCATGGGAGAGAGTTGAGTTTTCTCTTTTGTTAAAGCACAAAATATTTAAGTAACCTCCTTAGTAAATCCAAAATTAACAGAAAATTTATCGCAAACCTCAAAGCACCTTAGTCGTTCGGGAAGGCAATTGGACTGAAAGTGTTCCCCAGAACGACTTTGGAACGTTAATAAATTTTAGTTTGTCTATTCAGTTAATGGATTTTGACCGATATGAGGACTATGAGATGGAACGTAAAAGTAACTCTATTATTAATGTCACTTTTTGTGACATCGAGTGCGCTGGCTGCGCCGTCCTCTTTGACCTATCAGGGACGAATCATGAAAGTGGATGGAACTCCCTTAGAGCATAGTAGTGTCAGTTTTATTTTTCAGATCACTGATCCCAGTGGCGCCTGTGTGATTTATCAAGAGCAAGTGGATGGATATAGCATGGTGAATTCTGGCGGGATGTTCGATCTGCCGATTGGCCAAGGTACTATCACATACCCAACATCGGGTTCATTTTCAGTGTTGGATGCATTCAATAATGGAACTGCCTACATTTGCCTTGGTGGATCGCCATATAATGCTTCCGCTGGAGATCTAAGAAAGTTGCGTGTGCAGTTCCATGATGGTGTTGGATGGAAAACCCTCTCACCTGACTCAGTGATTCGTTCCGTACCCTATGCAGGTTATGCGTTGTCTGCGCAAAAGCTGGGTGACAAAGGTGTGAGTGACTTTGTGACGAAGGCAGGCCTGCCTAGTTGTACAACGGATACTTTCCTGAGTTGGAATGGAACGAGTCTTTCTTGCGCAGGATTGAGTGGTCCCGTTGGTGGATCTGTGACAGGAGTTTCTTCAACAAATAGTTATCTTACGGTTGCAAATGTTGCCGGCGCAGCCTCCTTGACTCTCAACGTGGGTGCGAGCGCGAACACTGTGGCAGCCGGAGATGATTCACGTTTGAGCGATGCCCGCATACCGAAGGGCACCGCGGGTGGAGATCTGAGCGGCACCTATCCAAATCCAACCCTGGCTAAAATCGACGGTGTGGATTTGCTAATTTCTTCTTTAAGCATAGGAAATTTTTTAAAGTATGATGGCAGCAAGTGGGTGAACACTAGTTTATCCAGCGCCAACTTATCGGACGCGGCAAGTTTTATAAAGGCTTCGCAGATGCCAGCGAATTGTACTGCGGGACAGACGCTGACATTCTCTTCGCCATCAGGAACTTGGAATTGCAGCAATATCTCTATGGCAGATTCACAAATTGTTTATGCGGCAAAACCGGCCAATACTTTCTTTGCGGGACCAGATGGTGCGAGTGGAGCACCGGTCTTTAGAAATTTAACGGCGGCGGATTTACCAGCAGCCATGTATGACGGAACATATTTTAAGAATGGTGGAAATTCGTTCGGAGCAACGGCTAGCGTGGGAACGAATGACGCAAATTCTTTTTCAATTCGCACAAATAACAACCCTCAAATGACAATTGATTCATCGGGGAAGGTGGGAATTGGAATTGCCCCTACTGCGGCAGTTTTCACTATAAGAAACGCAGATGGATCAGGACCAGGCGCAACGGTGGTTCAGGCTATTCGCGGTGGGTCATTTCAGGCTGGGGACCTGACACAGTGGCAGGGCGCAACGGGTGGAGTGCTCGCACGAGTGAATTCCTCAGGAAATATCATTGCTAATGAACCCAACAATGGAGCCGCTTTCCAGGGGAACGCGACGGGGACTTGGGGTGTAGCCGCCATGATGACCGCAAGCGGAGTTTCCGGAAAAGGTGTTATGGCATCGGCGACAGGTACAGCTGGAATTGGTCTGTGGGCCCGGTCGGATTCATCTTATTCAGGATTTTTTCAAAGCAGCAACAACTCAAATACGGATCCGACCGTGGTGGTCAGACAGCAAGGCAATTCAACTGCGAATCTTCAAGAATGGCAGAACATTGGAGAGCAAGCCATGACCGTTGTGACGTCTGCGGGAAAAGTAGGAATTGGAACGACGTCACCATCAGACCCTCTTGAAGTTCGAGTCAACCAAGCCGCAACCACCAATATTCAAGTTGCAAATACAAACGCCTTAGGCAAAGCGCAGATGCTTTTGTCAAACGGAAGCAACTATACTTGGCTCTACCAGCAGGGTTCAGGAGGTGCTAGTGGAGGCTTCGGAACGGACAGTCCCAATGGAATGTTCATGCAGGTCACTAATGGGACAGGCGATTTTATTTGGACAACCACGGGTTCTAATACAGAGCGTATGCGCATTACGAACTCTGGCAACGTTGGTATTGGTACCTCAACCCCTGCGGCGCGCTTGCAAGTTAGTACAACTGCGACAACCGGTAACATCGCAAGCTTTGTATCAACAGGTGCTGGAGGCGCTGGCTGCAGTATCGGGTGGAATGGAACAAGTTGTTCCTCGGATATTCGATTGAAGGAAAATATAACGAGCATTGATCGCGCAGCGACGTTCGAAAGTTTACTTAAAGTAAGACCCGTGAACTTCACTTGGAAGAAAGATCCTCAGCATGAAAAACAAAGCGGCTTCATTGCCCAAGAGTTAGAAAAGATATTCCCTGAATTTGTAAAAACCGAAGCTAGCGGCTTGAAACAAGTAAACTATGCTCACTTCACATCGATTTTGACTTCAGGTTTGCAATCTTTGTATGAAAAATGGCTCGGTCACGAGAAACTTTTACAAGAGCTCCAAGGAGCCTCCCAAGTGCAATCCCGTCGCTTGGCCGTGGCGGAAGAGACCGCTCAGCAGCTCCAGGAGCAAAATAAACAGCTTCGAGAGGATATTTTGCTATTAAAAATGCATATCTGTCAGCAGGACCCTCAAGCAGCGATTTGTAAATAGAGTCCATTCGCCGGGCTTTCGATCTTCCCCATTGCCTTGTAAATGCAGAAGTCATATCAAGTGTTCCCGTTGTGAATTGGAACAATAGACCCAATATGAATGACGTTCTATTTTGGTCCCACTAAATTAAGGACTGTTATGCGTTTACTATGTTTGCTAACGATTTTGGTGTTCTCATCTTTTCAAGCTCAAGCCATGGATTGGATCGATAAAGGTAACGGCGGAAATGCACTCTATTGTGACTTTGGTTCTCCAGCGCTGCCATGGATAGAAGTTCGTTTCTTCGATAACTATGAAAGTTTAGCACGATATAGTTTAAGCCCGGCTTTTCCTTTGGCTTCTGCAGCTGCAGACAAGGATCAAGAGGCCTTGCAAATCGTCAACGACGTTTTGTTTCGTCTGGCTGTTAAGGATCCTGCACGTGCGCAGAATTATATGTTGTGGAGCGGAACTTTTTTGGCGGAAGCTCGTTTCGTTGCGGGTTCGTCTTTGTTAGAAGTTCCTGACTCAGGAATCGGCATGTTGCCAACAGGCTGTTCTTTGAAACAGTTGATCGTTCAAAACCCTCAGCCACTTTCAAAATACGACGCTCGATATTTTGTCGCATCTGATCTTTGGAATAAAATGGATTCACAAAACAGAGCTGTCGGAATCTTGCATGAAGTTGTTTATCGTGGAGCTCTGACGAAGAATCCAGCTTTGAAATCTTCAGAGAAAGTTCGTCTTTTTGTGGCGCTTTTAATTTCAAACGAGATTTCAAACATGCAGGATCAAGAGTATCAGTCTACCCTGAGCAGCTTGGGGCTCTAATCTATGATCAAGCAGGGGAATGATCTCGAAAATTGTCCTATGGCTCTTTTTCTTTTAGAAAAGATGATGAGTCGTAAGAAAATCAATCGTCGCTATTCTTTGCGTGCGTTTGCTCGGGATCTGGAACTTTCTCCTGGACGTCTTTCCGATATTTTGAAGGGGAAATACATCCCTGGAGATAAGATTCAAGATCGGATTATCAAAAAGCTTAAATTGTCAGATGAAGAAAGTGATCGCTTTCGTGCCTTGGTCGACCAAAAGAAGATTTTGTCTTCACACGAATTTCCTTCAAGTGTTTACCGCATTCGTGAGGATGAGTTGGCCTTAATTGCTGACTGGGAACACTTTGCTATTTTAACTCTTGTCGAAACAGACCATTTTGTATCTAACGACGCCTGGATTGCTGGACGTTTAAATCTAAGCATAGAGCGCGCGCATGCGGCTTTGGAGCGGCTGCTGCGTATGAATCTTCTGACAATGAATGACGGAGCCTATACCGCTGTTCATGAAAATATGGTGACTTCGAATGAAGTTCCCTCTCCGGTTCTTCAAGAGTCGCACCGTCAGAACATTCAACAGGCCTTGCAATCACTTAAAGCGGACCCTGTGACTTTGCGAGATATCAGTTCTATATCGTTTCGTATGGACATGGCATCTTTGCCTGAAGCAAAAATTGAAATTAGAAAATTCAGATTGCGCATGGCCAAGTTGCTTTCGGACCTCGGAGAGAACCGTACTGAGGTTTTCAATTTAAATATTCAGCTTGTACCAATTACGACGCCATTGGATGAGGCCGAGAAGCTACCAGTTTAAAATTTTATTTGGGCGTATTTTGATATTGAGTTGGAACGCCTTCTGATAGATTGCTTGTTGTCTCGGCCCTTCACGATTTCATGAAAACGGCGTCCCACTTCTTAACATCGCTTCCGCAGAATTCGTGCGATGATCTTCATTTCCTTCGATTCATCCAAATTTTTTCTTTTCACTAAGTAGATATCACGGGTGGCGCTCTTAAAAACAGCGCGATGGGCCTCGTACTCTAGAAGCTGAGACTGGTGGCTTCTTTGTTCGTTGATCGCATTTGCTAAAAAGCGCGGTGCAAAGACGGCGGCACGTCCTGAATCAACGATTCCTAACGCCGCTGAAAAAGTACTGGCACCAAAACTAAGAGTTCGTTTTTGCAGCTCGGGCCACCCGTCGCGAGAGCGAATGCTGAGTGGATTATTTTTAATCTCTGAATTCGGACCGACAAAGGGGATCTCTTCCAGAGGTAAGGCTTTGAAGTCACGATTTCTGAAGAAAACGCCCATGCCAGCTTTTGCGACTTTCAGATGATCCAACTGCGGATGAGGAAAGGGTGCCGATGAAATGGCAAAATCAATCTGAGAGTCTAAAAGTTTGACTTCCATTTCTCCAGAATCAAGATTGTGAAGATCGACGGCTGGTTCGATATCCTTGGATATTTCCGCAGCAAAAGCTATTGAAAAAATATCGGTCAGGCCAATGCGAAGAATTTGTTTGGAAGCTACAGCTTCCTGATTTTTAAGCTGGTCTACCAATTGAAGAATTTCTTTACTCTTGCCATAAAGAGCCTTACCAGCCTCTGTCAGTTCAAGTCCGCGGCCCTGGGGACGGAAAAGTGCTTGATCCAGCTCATTCTGCAATTGGCTCATCGCCTTGGACAGACCGCTATGAGAAATATTTAATAACTCGGAAGCCTTAGTCAGACTTCCAGTTTCCGCGATGAGGCAAAAGTACTTCAGACGATCTGTATCCATAAGTCACATGATATCATCTATTATGCACTTTTATTCAACATATTAATAGCCTAAATTCCAACGCAGGTTTTTTAACCAACTCACGCTCGAACTGCTGCTCTTAATGATAGTCAGCCTTTCGGGGGCTTTCCAAGCGGCTAAGCAATAAGGAGTTTTAAAAATGGGTTCTGAAAATATCTTTGATCTGATTCATCAACATACATCAATTCGAGCCTATAAAAGCACCCCCATTCCAGAAGAAATTCTGAATAAGATTTTACTAGCGGCAACGCGAGCCTCTTCTTCGGGAAATATGCAGGCTTATTCGGTCATTGTGACCAGTGATGAAAAGATCAAGCAAGAGCTTTATGAACCCCATTTTAAGCAAAGCATGGTTCTGGATGCGCCAGTCATACTGACTTTTTGTGCGGACTTTCATCGCATGAAAAGATGGGTAAAACTGCGGGAGGCTCCCGAGAATTTTGATAACTTTATGAGCTTCATGATCGCAGCTATTGATGCAGTTCTAGCAAGTCAAAATGCGGCTCTGGCTGCGGAGGCCGAGGGCCTTGGACTTTGTTATATGGGTACCACCTTGGCAAGTTGCGACCAAATAGCGCGAATTTTGAACTGTCCAGAGGGAGTTGTGCCTGTTGTTGGTTTTTCGCTGGGTTATCCCGATGAAAAGCCCGCGCCACGAGACCGACTTCCATTAACATCCCTGGTTCATCGCGAGCGCTATGAAGTGAAAACTGACAGTGAAATTCTTGATTCTTATCGAGATCGTGAGCAGGCGGGGTGGAAGAGATATATGAGTCACCCAGATCTTAAGAGAGCCATCGAGGAAAGTGGCGTTAAAAATTTGGCACAAGTGTATACGAAATTAAAGTATACTCGTGAATCTCACCAAGGATACTCCGAGACCGTTATGAAATGCCTTCAAGATCAGGGATTTTTGAGTTGATTTTTTTAACTGTTAAACTTCAATCCCTTGATGTTCTACAAACCGTTGCTGATATAAAAATTGCCGCCAGAGATCTGCGGTGAAAAGATCAAAGCAGCGAGGTTGTTATGGTGTCAGCGGAATTTACTCTTGAGTCGGCGGCATTCAAAAATAATTACGAGATCCCTGCAGTGTACACTTGCGAGGGAAAGAACATTTCTCCTCCGTTAAAGTGGTCCAATCCACCGCAAGGCACACAAAGCTTTGCGATCATTGTCGATGACCCAGATGCGCCAGATCCTCAAGCACCGAAAACGACTTGGGTGCATTGGGTGCTGTTCAATATTCCCCCAAGCATCACGTCGTTGCCAGAAGATGTTCATTCACTTCCAAAGAAGTCTCATGAAGGCCTTAACGATTGGCAGGCCGTGGGCTATCGTGGTCCTTGCCCTCCAATTGGCAAGCATCACTATCATCATAAAATTTATGCACTCGATACGATTTTGCCAGAGATGGAAAGACCTACTAAGGCAGATCTCGAAAAATCAATGAAAGGTCATGTCCTGGGGCAGACCGAGTTGGTAGGAACTTATCTAAAGAAGAAGCATTGATTTAAAAGCTATTTGGAAAGATTCAAGTACTGAGTCGGAACCGAATCTTGATAGATTGGTTTCCCGTACCAGTTTTTAATAATCTCATGATATCGACCAGTGCGACGAAGACGTTTAAGTCCTTCATTGAACGTATCAATCAGCTGCTGCGCATTTTTGACTTTTTTGGAAATAACTAAATGATATGGAGAGATCTGAATTGGCAAGAGATTGTGAGAAAATAACTTCGCGTCTTTTCCATAGAGTTTCTTCAGTAGAACATAGCCAACCTCTAAATCACTGGGCACAGCTTGCACTCGGCCGGCGCGAAGCATATTGAAACTTTGTTCGTCGGAAGTCAGTCTTGTAACTTGAATAACGCCATCTTTTTCAGCCTGCAAAAACTTATCACCCATTCCGCCAAATCCGCGGGTGGAGGCCATGGGGACATTTTTAAGGTCTGAATATTGTGTCCACACAAAGGGGTGCACTTTTAGATAGAAAAAAACATACTGTCCTATATAGATCGGGTCGCTAAAGAGATAATATTTTTCACGCTCTTTAAGACGGGCGTAAGCAATTGTTCCATCCCACTCACCGGATTTGGAAAGTTCGTTGGCCCTGGCCCAAGGAAAGAATCCTAACTCAACATCAAAGCCCTGAAGGGCAAAGGCTTCCGTGGTAATTTGGGAAAGAAGACCTTTGTTGTCGATTGAATTGGAAATATATGGAGACCATTCACCAGTCGTAATGCGAACGGTTTTTTTTGCATATGCGATTCCAGCGGAACAGAGAAGGATCGCAAATAAAACAGCTCTCATAACAGGAGACCTCGCCTTAGCTCCAAATGACACTGTACTGACTTGATAGTCAATCCTGAAAACGTTTTTCCAGCCCCATGCTCATCCATTGGAGTCCACACTTCACGAAGTTTATACTCATCCGACCAAAAAAATGAGGTGTCCTATTCGACCTCACGAAAGCTCGCTTTGTGATGAGTTTTGTTTATTCGCTCCAACCTTGCTCCAGCAAAATTGATTTAAAAGCTTCGTTATCCAGCGACAAGGGAGGAAGATAACTTGCGACGCGTTCGCGTTTCCACCAGCCTGCTTCCCCGGGGTTGGTATATTTGTAGTGGTAGAGCTCGGCGCGAATAAAATGTGGATTTTTCCCGTTGAAAGGATCGTCCTGCAGAAGGCCGAGGACATCTTTGTTTCCATCCAGAAGTTTTGCGACCAGGTTCAAGATCCACGGGTTGTAGCGGAAATCTGACATTGCTGCAAACCACATTTGCCAATCGAGTTTGTAGTGATAGGGACTGACCTGCGGAGAAAGTCGCACGGGATCTCCAGGCTTTCCTTTGAAATTATAGGGCAACCAGACAGTATGCGTGGTAATTTCTTTATCCATGGTCCCTTCAATGATGATCTCCATGCGCTCGCGCGTGATCGAACCAAAGGCGCCATAGGTATTTACAAGATTCAATCGGTCAAAGCTACGGTTCATCGCCTGTCGTGGAGAAAAGAGATTCAACAAAGGCTGATAACTTAGGATTAAAATCAAAAGAAAGACGAGCCCCACCGCAACACCGAACCAATCCGGTGCGGCGGGAAATGAGGCCACCGAGATATTGCCGAAGTAGCGAAAGAAATCGTCATCGAAACAAGCAATGCATACAACGATGCTAATGCAATTTAGCCAGCTGTAATTGCCGCCGGCAAAGATAGTCAGTTGAAACAGAATTATCGAGGCTCCGGCGACATATCGGACCATCTGCGGTCCGAACAGACCAAAAGGAGCAATCAATTCTACATAGTGATTGATGATAATTGAAAAGCGATGAAGCCACTTGGGAAAATGGTGGAAATACCAACTTAAAGGATTCGGTAAAGGCTGAGTTTCATAGTGATAGTACATGCAGGTGTAATCGCGCCAGCAGTCATCACCACGTATTTTAATCAATCCTGCGCCGAACATAAGACGGAAAGCCAACCATCGATAAAGCCAGATAATCAACAAGGGTACAGGTTGTGAATGAGGTCCCAAAAAGATCGCCAAAAATCCTGCTTCGAGTAAAAGAATTTCCCATCCAAATCCGTAAAAGACTTGGCCAACGTTGATAATGGACATATAGAGAGCCCACATCAGTGTCCACGTCAGCATGGAAAGAAAATAGCCTGAGGATTCGGAAAAACCCAGAATGGCAAAGCAAGCCAGAGCGACGCCAAACCAAGAAATAACTGCAAAGAAAGTTTCAGAGTAATAGAAATAGAAAATGCTGGGATTTTCGGAAAAAGAAGTGCGCTCAAGAAAAATCTTGGCGGGCAAGATGCCGTGATCACCAAGCAGGCCTTTTCCTTGAAACGCGGCAATAAGAAAGCCAAGTAGATAAATAAATCCTAAAGCCTTCTGAAAAATCAGCCGTGTAAAAACATATTCGGATGAAAATAGAGAATCCATTGAAAAATGTTACGCCTCGGAGTTGAGGCGATGGCATTTAAAAGAAAAGAATCTGCCACAGCACAGAGAGCAAACTTATGAACCTTACGGAGTCGGTGCACACGCCAGCTCGATGAATTCAAACTTTGTGACATCTACCAAGCCCTTGTCAGTCAGCTTGAGCGCTGGGATCACTGGCAAAGCCAAGAATGCCATTTGAATAAAGGGTTCTTCAAGGCGCACACCCAGTTTTTTAAACTCAGTTTTCAGAGCCTCGATACCGGATTTAATTTCATCAGCACTTTTCAGACTCAATAACCCCGCAATCGGGAGCTCAACACGGGCCTGAACTTGTCCCTTGTTGGCGACAACAAAGCCACCGCCCATCGCAATAATCTCATTCACGGCAATGGCCATATCCTGAGTGTTAGTGCCAATAACCATAATATTGTGGGAGTCATGGGCCACGGAGCTAGCAAGAGCTCCTGACGTTAAGCCCATTCCTTTGACAAACCCTAAACCGGGCTTCAAGTTTTTCCCATAGCGTTCGATATTCGCCATGAATAAAACATCGTCTTGCAAGAAATGCTCTCCATCAAAAGAAGTGGTGATATGCTTCGTGATAATTTCATTCGGAACGATTTCAATGACATTATAAAGTCCGGGACTTTTCGGAAAGTTGAAATCAGAGTCCTTCATAGGTTGACGTTTGATAGTATTCATCATTGGTGGTTTTGAAAGCTGCAAGTTTTTTGCAGAGTCCTCTTTCAAGTTCAATTCCGAAACTAGCTTGCCTCCAATCATGACGTCATGAATGGCCACAGCCTTAAGATCGTTCAAAAGAACCAGATCCGCTTTTTTACCCGGAGCAATCAAGCCTAAACGTTTCAAACCGAAGTGCTTGGCTGCCGAATAAGTCGCAAGACGATATGCCACATGGACCGCGACATTGTGTTTGCTAATTAATTCTTTAATTAAGAAGTTAATATGACCTTCGTGAGCGATTTCAAAGGGGTTGCGATCATCCGTGCAAAGCAAGCACTGCGGAGATGAAAAATCATTGACCAATGGGGCAAGGGTTTTCAAATTTTTCGCAACGCTGCCTTCGCGAATGATAAGTCCCATGCCTTTTTGCAATTTCTCTCGGCCTTCATCCAAGGTGACGGTTTCATGACAGTTTTGGATGCCAGCAAGTAAATAGGCATTTAACTCTTTGCCGCGCAAAAGGGGAGCATGACCATCGAGATTTAAATCTTCGAAGGCTTCAATTTTATCGAGGACATCGGCATTGGCATTGATAACGCCGGGAAAGTTCATCATTTCTGCCAAACCTAAAACTGCAGGATGATCTTTGAGCTTGCGCATTTCCTCAAGGGTAAAATCCGAACCATTTGTTTCAAAGCCAGGCAGTGCCGGTACACATGAAGACATCTGCACAAAAAGATTTTGGCGAGTCAGCTCCGCACAGCGCAGAAACCACTCGAAGCCGGTGGCTCCGGTTACATTGGTAATTTCATGGGGATCACAGATCGCAGTGGTCGTGCCGAGGGGCAGGGTGGCTCTTTCAAATTCAAAAGGCGACATCATAGAAGATTCGATATGCAAATGACCGTCGATGAACCCCGGGGTCACAAAGGCATTTTTTCCGTCAAGAATCCGACGGGCTTTGCAATTCGCATACTCCAAGCCGACTCCGACAATGTATTCACCACCGATGGCGATACAAGTGGGATAGATTTCACCGGTAATAACATCAAGGAGTTGAACATGGGTGATCAGCAGATCAAGTTCTTGATCGCCACGGGCCTGTGCCAATCGAGTCGGAAGTGCAGTGCGTGAAATAGTCTGGGTATTCTTGCGCGATAGTGTCATTTAAAATCGTTCTCATACATACTCTTGAAATTCAATTAGTATTAAGATCATCAATTCAGAGTGACGCCATACTTTTTAAAGATTGCCTTAAGAACTCCATTTGCTTTTATCAAATCGATAGCTTTATTCAGATCTTTCGCCGGCACGCGGCCCTTGCGACTGACCGAGCATGCAATTGGGTATTCCTGCATAAAAAGACGGTCGCGATTTTTCTCAACCGAAGAATGCCTTGTTTTATAGTAATCCAGAAAGATTTCATCGGTGACAACATAGGAAATGCGACCTTTAAGAATTTTATTTAAATTCGCGTCCTCGCTGGAAGAGTCTTCGCGAATAAGATGTTTTGAAGCGAACAAGGCATCAAGACGGGGGTAGCGATAATTTAGAATAGTGCCAATGGTTTTTCCGTCAAGGCCGGTTACTTCCTTGGGCATTGGGGCCGGCCCCAGAATGACCTCTTTTTTCATAAACAAAGTCTTAGACCAATCAACTTCATCTTTGTCCTCTGCCCAGGCGCGACTGGTGTAGCACAGAAAGTCGACCTTTCCTTCTTCAAGGTAACTTTGTAAACGATAACGGGTCAGTAGAGTCAGCGAGCCTTCTTTGCCAAGGGCCTTAATAAGTGCCTCAGTATAAGCCGGCACAATACCTTTTAGTTTTGAGTGCTCTTCGACAAATAAAAGAGGTGCTCCAAGACCTTCTGGGATGGCGCCGCGTACGGCCACTTTTTGAGTCGATGCCGCGGAAACATCACAAAGAAGAAGGCAAAGCCCCCATAGAACATATTTCATGGACACAGCCTGCCGCAAAAGTCCGCATAATTCAAAGTCTCATTTTAGGACGTTTGGTTACAGGAAATCCTAGAATCTTCCGATAAATGAGTATGAGTAATGTCAGAGACATTAAAAGTGCACCCACAGATCCAGATGATTTCATGGCTGTGTCCAGAGATGAGTTTATTCCTGGTACGCAGGTTCCCGTGGATATCTTTCTGAAGCTGTCAGAGCGAAACTTCGTCATGATCCTGAAGGAAGGCGCGAAAGTTCATTTTGATGACATGCATTTTCCCGAAAAAGCAGAATGGCTTTATGTTCGTAAAAGTGACTACCACAAATGTGTCGGCAAAGCTTTGACCGTTGCGGGAATTGTTCTGGACAGTGATAAGATTAGTATTGAAAAGAAGACGGCGGTTCTTTCCAGAGCGGCGGATTCTATTTTTAAAGAGATTGAACACTTGGGGTTTGATCATCAAGCCTTAGAGCACTCGAAAGTTGTTAGTAAATCCATCCAAGCTTTGGTCGAAGATAAATCAGATATCAGCTTTGTGATAAATTTGATGGCGAATCTTAGCGATGATCTTATTCGCCACGCGATGATGGTTTCCGCAGTCTCTGTGATTATTGCGCGTTCCATGAAGTGGACTATGTCGGCTAATTTGGAAAAATTAGCACTGGGCGCACTTTTGCATGACGTGGGGATGAAAGAACTTCCAGATGAAATTTTAGATTTGCCTCGTCACGCTATGAATCGGGAACAAGCAGCGATCTATGAATCCCATGTTTATCGTGGCGTTGAGATTTTAAGATCTATGCCGTCCATTTCTGACGACATTATCTCCATTGTTCTAGAACATCACGAGAATGCACCGGGGCAAGGGTATCCCCGTCGCCTGCGTGACTTCAAAATAAATCCCTTCGCACGGGTTGTGGCCTTAGCAGATTGTTTTGTTGAAGTGGTGATGAAGTCGGTGAACAATCCAAATCCTAAAAATGCTTTGGCAGCCATAACCTTTATTGAAGTAACTTTAGGACAGCCATTTCACAAGCCTGCATTCTTAGCTCTGAAAAGTTCTTTGCAAAAATCTGTTTAAAATTATTTTCTTCGTTGCTATCTTACAAAATCACTCTGACCTTCGCCTGTGCTTAAAAAAATGTAAGTACTTAAGGATCCTATTTCATACATATCCTGGCCACATCTCAATCACGCCAAACTCAGGGAAGAGGCTGGAATGAAAAAGGTGCTGTTAATACTTTTATTGTCTTGTCTGATATTCGCCTGCACAAAGAAAGTCGCGCAGGCACCTCCTCCGATGATTCCTGAAGTGACAGTCATCAAAGTGGTTCCACGAACTATTCCTATTATAAAAGAATTTGTCGGTCAGATTTCGGGGATTCGCGATATTCAAGTACGCGCTCGTGTAGGCGGAATACTGCTGAAGAGATATTATACGGAAGGAGCCAAAGTCAAAGCTGGCGACCTGCTTTTTAAAATTGATTCGGCTCCGTATAAGGCCTCATTAGATCAAGCTCAAGGTGATGTCAGCGTGGCCCATGCCCGCATGGTGAATGCTCGCCAAGCTCTGAATCGAATTTTGCCATTGTATAAAGAAAATGCCGTCAGTCAAAAAGATCGCGACGATGCGGTGGCAGACTTTGCTTCGGCGAAGTCTGCTTGGCAGTCTTCCAAGGCTAAGTTGGAAGAAGCGCAGATTAATTTGGGCTACACAACTGTTCTAGCTCCCATTGATGGTTATACAAGTAAAGAGACAGTTTCAGAGGGCAGTTTGATCGTTGCTAATACGGATCAGTCACTTTTGACGACGATTTCGCAAACAAATCCGGCCTACGTGAATTTTTCATTTACAGATAATGAACTTCTGGATCTACGACGTCTGACGGCCATGGGAAAACTTTCTCAGCCTTCGGATCCGACTAAATTAGAAGTTCAATTGCGCCTGGGGGATAGCAGTTTTTATCCACGCATCGGCTTCATGAATTTCAAAGACAACATTGTCGATTCAACTACGGGAACCGTGCGGGCGCGGGCGATCATTGACAATCCCGATGGTTTCTTAAAGCCCGGGCAGTTTGTCAGGGTTTTTGTTAATGGCTTTGCTCGTACAAATACCATCGCAGTTCCACTCAGAGCGGTGATTCAAACACAAACAGGTCCGATTGTGTTTTCTGTGAACTCTGAAAATAAAGTGCAACAAATTAACATTGAGACTGGCGAAGAGATCGGCAATGAGGTGGTCGTGAACAAAGGCCTTAAGGGTGGCGAATATGTTATTGTCGAAGGTTCTGCAAAAGTTCGCAATGGAATGCAAGTGAAGATCATCTCAGGTCCGTCCATGGCCAAAGTTGTTCCGGTACCTATCAAGGCGCTGCAAGCAAGCGCAAAAAATTGACAGGGAGTTCCCATGTTTTCTGCCTTTTTTATCCATCGACCTGTATTTGCGACGGTTCTATCTGTAGTTATTTTAGTAGCGGGCTATGCGGCCATCAAGGCCTTGCCGGTCGCTCAGTATCCTAACATTGTGCCCTCCCAGGTTTCTGTTACGGCCAGCTATCCTGGTGCTTCGGCTGAAACTATTTCTGCCACGGTGGCTGCTCCCTTAGAGCAAAAAATTAACGGCGTCGACAATATGCTTTATATCCAGTCGACCAACTCAAGCAGTGGCGACATGGTGATGACCGTGTCTTTCGAGGTGGGAACAAATCCCGATCAAAACACCATTAACGTGAACAACCGAGTGCAGGCCGCATTGCCGCTTTTACCAGAGGAGGTTCGTCGTCAAGGTGTGAGGGTCGATAAGAAGTCGTCTTCTATTTTGCAAGTTGTGGCCATCGAATCTCCGAATCAGCGCTACGATCAGACCTATATTAGCAATTACGTTCTGATCAATGTCATCGACGAGATTAAAAGGATTAAAGGGGTCGGGGATGCCTCTATCTTCGGTACAAAGGACTATTCAATTCGCATTTGGATTCAGCCTGACAAGATGGCGCAACTCAAAGTCGTTTCTCAGGATTTGATCAATGCTATTCGTGAGCAGAATACGCAATTCGCAGCGGGGAAGGTGGGTTCTGAGCCATTAAGTAATCCAGTTGATTTTACCTACACGGTCACTACTAAGGGACGTTTTGAAACTCCAAAAGAGTTCGAGAATATTATTGTTCGTGCTAATCCTGATGGATCTAAGATTCGCATTAAAGATGTCGCCACTGTTGAGTTGGGGTCTTTAGATTATGGTGTTGAGTCGAAGTGGAATACAAAAAGTGCTGTGGCCTTTGGGATTTACTTGGCTCCGGGGGCGAATCAATTGGATGTTGCCAATCAAGTTGAATTAAAGATGAAGGAGCTACAAAAGAAATTCCCAGAAGGCTTGGTTTACGGAATTCCTTACGACACCACAAAATTTATCAAAGTTTCCATCGAAGAGGTCATTCGCACTCTTATCGAAGCAGTGATTCTAGTTTTCCTTGTGGTCTTTCTTTTCTTGCAGAACTGGCGAGCCACTTTGATCCCCTGTCTGGCTGTTCCAGTGGCCATCGTTGGAACCTTTGCGGGAATGTATGCGCTGGGTTTTTCAATTAATACTTTAACGCTTTTTGGTCTGGTGCTGGCCATCGGGCTGGTTGTCGATGACGCGATTGTCGTATTGGAAAACGTCGAACGTATCATGCGAACGGAAAAACTTCCACCTAAGGAAGCCACGATTAAGGCCATGGATGAAGTGAGCGGGCCTGTAGTTGCGATTGTTCTGGTGCTTTGTGCGGTTTTCATTCCGGTTGCTTTTACCGGAGGACTTGCCGGGCAGATGTACAAACAATTTGCGATCACCATTGCCGTGTCGGTAAGTATCTCTGGTCTGGTGGCTTTGACCCTGACACCGGCGCTGTGTTCTTTGTTGTTAAAAGAACATGAAGATCAACCCATGGCGATCTTCCGCTGGTTCAATAAAGGCTTTGATAAAGTGACCGATGGGTTTGTTCACTCGGTCAGTTTTTTTATCCGCTTTAAAATTATTAGTTTGCTGATTTTAGTTCTTACAATTGGTGCGACAGCATTTCTCTTTCAAAAGGTGCCAGGGGCACTGGTGCCCGATGAGGATCAGGGCTATGTCATCGCAGCTCCTAGTTTGCAAGATGGAGCTTCTCTTTCACGCACAAAAAAAATAGCAGATAAGTTGGATAGTTTTACTAACAGTTCGCCGTTAATAGCGGACACCATCACGGTGGCTGGTTACGATCTGATTACAGGGACTCCGCGCACAAATTCCTTGTTGAGTTTTATTATCCTTAAAAACTGGAAAGAACGAAAAAAGCCTAATCAAAGTTCTCAATTCTTGGTGCGCCAAATTTTTGGCTTGAATGCGACAATCCCGGACGGAAATATTATTGCCTTCAATCCTCCTCCCATCGTCGGGATGAGTACTACCGGCGGGGTTGAGTTTTATGTTCAAAACAAGGGCGGAGTGAGTTCTAAGCAACTTGGTGAAACGATGCGCAGTTTTATTGATAAAGTAAAAAAGAATCCAGCAGTGGCCGCTGCGAATTCGAGCTACGCCGCCAACGTACCACAAATTTATTTGAATTTAGACCGGGAGAAAGCGAAGGCTTACGGTGTGCCGATCGGCTCTATCTTTTCTTCGATGGCTTCGACCTTCGGCGCTTATTACGTCAATGACTTTAATAAATTTGGACGAACCTTTAAAGTCGAATTGCAATCAAAGGGCGATTACCGGGCTCGTCCTGAAGATATTCGCAACGTCTATGTTCGTTCTGACAGCGGCAATATGATTCCAGTGACATCAGTGATGAATGTTGAGCGCACTACGGGGCCTGAAATTTTAGAGCGTCTTAATATCTTTCCGGCAGCTCGTGTGATCGCAAATCCTAATCCTGGGTATTCAACCGGGCAAGTCATTGCCGCCGTTGAAAATGAAGCGAAAAGTCTTTCAGAAGATTATTCTGTAAGCTGGACAGGCCCTGCCTACCAAGAAAAATTAACTGGTGGAACATCCTTCCAGGTCTTTATTTATGGTCTGATCTTCGTGTTCTTAATTCTGGCGGCTCAATATGAAAATTGGGGATTGCCAATTTCAGTTTTGCTGTCAGTGCCATATGCTTTGTTAGGAGCTATTCTTGCCAACTATTTACGGGGCCTAGCGAACGATGTGTATTTCCAAATTGCCTTAGTGACCTTGATTGGTCTATCGGCCAAGAATGCAATTTTGATTGTCGAGTTTGCCATTGAACAACAAAAAGAAGGGAAGCCTCTTGTCGAAAGCGCCATTGAAGCGGCACGGATGCGTTTTCGTCCGATCATCATGACTTCCATGGCCTTCATTTTGGGAACTTTGCCATTGGCAATCTCAACCGGGGCCGGCTCGGCCAGTCGACATTCAATTGGTACAGGTGTGATCGGTGGGATGTTAGTGAATACAATTATCGCGACTTTATTTGTTCCGATGTTCTTCGTATCGGTGGTGACACTTTTTAGTCGTAAGCCAAAAGAAGCCCCGAGGGCAGAAGCTCCGCCACCAGCAGAGGAGTTACCTCCCATGCAGCCGGAACCAGAGACAGGCGGGCCCCGTGACCTCACGATGTAAATATCTTTCTTTGTGTCTTCTGTTGAGCGCCTGTGCAGTGGGACCTGACTATAAACGTGTAAAGACTCCGGTGCCGTCAGCAATACCTTCAATCAACTCGGCAGAGCTGGAACAGAAGGACCAAATTGATATTGATTGGTGGAAGCTATTTAATGATCCCCAACTTGACGAGATGGTCATGACAGCGGTGAATCACAATCTCGATTTGGAATTGGCATTGGCCCGGGTTGAAGAGGCTCGTGCCAGCTTGGGCATATCAAAAGCGGATTTTTTTCCATCTTTAAATTTGCAAGGCGGTGGTTCACGTCAAAAAATCTCGGAAACAACGGCCTTAGCAATTCCCTCGGAATCAAGTACATACAATGATTTTTCTTTAGGTTTGAACTTGAGCTATGAGATTGATCTTTGGGGTAAAATTCGTCGCAGCAATGAGGCGGCCCGAGCTGAGTTGTTTCGAGCGGATTTCAATCGTGCGAATGTGCAGCTAACTTTGGTCTCTCAGGTCGTGACGACATATTTTTTGTTAAGATCCTTGGATCTGCAATTGAATATCGCCAAGGACACTTACAACAGTCGTAAAGATTCCTATGATCTTATGTCAAAAAGATTTAAAGGTGGACTTACTTCGGAATTGAATGCTCGGCAATCTGAAGCTGAGATGCATGCGGCGGCGGCATCGGTGGCTCAACTTCAGGATTCTGTCAGTCGTGCTGAAAGCTCGTTGTCGATTCTTTTGGGGCGAAATGCGAAAGAAATTTTTGAGAGCCCGATACCCCGAGGAAAAACGGTGCGTGATTTTATTATGCCGCCAAAACTTCCGATGATTTTGCCATCGAAGCTTTTGGAGCGACGCCCTGATATCGCCTCTGCAGAGCAACAGTTGATTGCAGCCAATGCGCGTATTGGCTTGGCGAAGTCTTATTATTTTCCTTCATTCTCGTTGATCGGCGGACTGGGTACAGAAAGCGAAGATTTAAAAAATTTATTTAAAGGTCCCTCACAAACATGGTCCTATGGTTTGAATTTAACCATGCCTATTTTCAATGCTGGAAAAACCGGATACATGGTTGATGCCGCCACAGCTCGCCAGAAGCAGGCCCTGGTTCAGTATCTACAGAGCATTCAAGTTGCCTTTACCGAAGTTCGTAATGCCTTAAAGACCTACGACAGTGAAAAATCCGTTATCGACGCGCAGAAGGCACAAGTCGACGCCGTGGAAAGAAATCTCTATTTGGCAAATCTTCGTTATAAAAATGGACAGTCGCCTTATTTGGATGTTCTGGATGCGGAAAGGCAACTGTTTCAAGTGCAATTAGCTTTGGTGCAATCACAACAAGCTCGATTAGTTTCGGTTGTGGATTTGTACAAGGCCCTTGGTGGTGGATGGAGTTATAATAATCAGGAGGAGCAAAAATGAATTTCTTATTGAGACCGTTGATCCTGTGTGTGCTTGTCCTGGGTTTCACTGCTGGTTGCACGACGACCAAAGAAGCGGCAGTCGTTCGAGCCACTCCAGAGGATGCTAAGGTCATAGCCAATGAAACTTTTATTTTTGGCTTTCCTGTTGTCCTAACTGGAATTACTCGGGACGTAGAGACCAGCGCCGCTTATACAACCAAGTCGAAAGCTCCCATCAATCAACTTTTGCATAAGCGTCTTTTTCCTGACGATAAATTCACCGCAGTCGTAACACCCAACGCGGACACACTTTATAGCACTGCTTGGCTGGATCTTTCTGAAGAACCCATTGTCTTAACTTTGCCAAGTTCGAACCGATATTATTTGGCACCGTTGTTGTCGGCATGGACTGAAGTCATTGCTTCTCCTGGGACAAGAACAACGGGAAATGATCGCCAAGAGATTGTCATCATTGGCCCTCGGTGGAAAGGGACAGTTCCTGCAAATCTTCAACAGGTAAAATCTCCGACGAACAATGTGTGGCTGTTGGGAAGAATTCAGACAAATGGAAAGAATGATTATGTGCACATTCATAATCTGCAGGACGAGTGGGAACTTACGCCGCTCAGTTATTATGGCAAAGGCTACATACCTCCATCCAATGTGACTGTGAACACCATGGTGGATAGGCAGATGGCCCCCGTTGATCAAGTGACCCAGATGAGTGCACGGGAATTTTATACTCACCTTGCTGAAGAAATGAAACTCAATCCACCTTTAGCAGCAGATGCTGCCATGGTTGTAAAAATGCGTTCGATTGGAATTAATCCCGGGGGAAGTTTTAATTATGAAAAGTTATCTCCCGCACTACAGCGAGCCATGGAGGTTGGATATGCAGATGGGAATAAACGTCTGCGTGCGGAGGTGGCTCCGAGCATGTCCGTTGAAAATGGTTGGATGACGGGAAGTGTCCTTGGGGCCTATGGAGATAAATATTTTGATCGGGCTTTCGTTGCATTGACTGGGGCAGGCGCCAATTTGAAAGAAGATGCCGTTTATTATCGTGCGGTTTCCGATTCTTCGGGACAAAGATTTAATGGACGTAACAAATATGTTTTAAGATTTTCAAAAAAACAACTTCCTCCAGTAAATGGGTTTTGGTCGTTATCAATGTATAACTCGAAAAATTTCTTTGTGAAAAATTATATGAACAAATTTGCGGTGGGGGACCGGGATCATTTAAGCTTCAATGCCGATGGGTCTTTGGATCTTTATGTTCAAGCGCAATCCCCAGGAAAAGGCAAAGAGTCTAATTGGTTGCCAGCTCCGACGGACGAGGAATTTAATCTTGTAATGCGCCTATACTGGCCCAAACAAACCGTCTTGAATGGTGGTTGGAAGATTCCTGCGGTGGACAGAACTTCCGAACCGGGCCGCCTTTCAAAAAACGTAGAGTTCTAAAAGTTCAGGCAGTGTGATTTTCTCTCTCGATTGAAGTTCTCGCAGGGCGGTTAACGAATTTTGCATATTGTTTTTTTCAAAATGGTTGGTGGCTCTGTCTATAAGACTTCGTCGCAGTGAAAATGCGTGGGGAGCAAACTTCTGCAAGAAGAGTCCGTCCAGCACTGAGCAAGCGAAAAAATGAGCATAGCGGCGATTGAGTCGAATGCTACTCATAATAAGATTTCTAGCATCGTTCAATTGTCCTTTGATCAAGAGATAGATGAACTCGCGTTGTTCGGGTTTGATGTTAATTCTTTCCGCCGGAGTGCAAGAGCGCAGCGTGCGCGCCTTATTGAAAGAGGAGCGCACGGACTGGCAGTCTTTATTTTGGAAGATATCGATAATCCCGACGCTATAGTTGCTGTAGCATTGTCCCCGAACCCAACCGGCTTTTTCTGCGATACGTCCAGTTCGCAGCAAAGCCGCGCGAGCTTTCGGAAAGTTCCGTGTCCTTAAATAACACTCGCTCAGATGAAAATAGCGCATGCCTAACAGAAAAAAATTGAGCGCAGGTTGCTTGTGCTCGATAAGGATGGACTCTCGCAACAGCGGGATAGCATCTTCAAAATTTTCTCGAAGATACAGAACGTAGCCTTTGCGAAATAGAAATTCAGCGTGCGTTCTGGGCAAGTCTTGGATGTAAGGAAGATAGCTTTCGGCTTCTTCGATCATGGACAATGCAAGGTCACTGCTGCCTGAGGTTTGTTCGCGTAGGGCAGACCAGGTAAGAGTAGAAACTATTTTGCCTGGATTATTCAATGACTGCGCAGTTTTTAAGGCTTCGTCAAGATACAAACGGCTAGCTCGAATCTTCCCAAGAAAGAAAGAAGTAAAACCAATATGCATATACAGAGTCATCCGCTGAGCGGAGCAAAGCTCTTGGGGATTGAACGCCTTTAAAAGTTTTAAGTAACTTGCGTATTCGTCAGTGGCACGAATGCGGGATAGAAATGAATCCCGACAAATTTCTTCAAGGGCCCTGTTGATAGGTCGTAATTCCAAGGGAATTGAAGATTTACGAAGTTGATCAGGTGTGGTTTCTAAGACATGTGCCATGCGGCCTAAAGTTTCAGGTCGGACTCTGCGCACGGAACCATTCAGCCAACGCTGAATAGTCTTTGTTGAAATACCAAGTTTCAGTGCAAATTCCTGCCGGGCGAGATTTTTTTTATCGAGGAATAAAGCAAGGGCCTCAGAATCAATTTCAATCAGTTCAGTAGTCATAGAAGCTATCTTATCTGATTGAAAATGTGAGAGAGAGTCTAGCTGTTAAAAGTCATTAACCACTTTTTGACGGCAGGGTTCTTCGCTGGCACTGGCTGCATAATAGGGAACCTCAATGACAGAGCGAAAACCGTGACGGGCCGTGATGGCCAAGATCATATTTCGAAGACTTGTGATCATGCGACCCTTACAGCCTAAGATCTTGCCAAGGTTTCTTTGTGAGCAGTCGATCTTAAAGATGGTGGTGCGTTCGCCTTGATGAATGTTGACTTGAACTTCAGCTGGATAATCAACGATGAGATTCAGAAAATCTTGCAAATGCTTTCGAGCGGTTTCTAAGACTTCAGTCTTATTAGGTGCGGCTGAGGTCGAGGTTTCCATCGTAGCTCTTCTGCGAATCACGAGAACTTTATTTGCTTCATCCATTTTCAACGCTCCCTTGCGAGTCATTCTACAATTGCATTTCGGCAAACGTAGGAAAAACTGCGGAGTGGGACACGCGATTCAGCCCATGTCCGGAGTGTCCCGAACACTTCTTCGCTTATCGTCTCAGATAAGAACAACGAGGTGAGAGTTTGCTCACTTTAGTCGCCAGGAAGTGGAATAACGTCGGGCTCGCCAGGAACTTGCGGGAAGCTTTTATCGCGCCAACCTTGTTTCGCCTTTTCAATTTTCTCTTTGGAAGAAGAAACGTAATTCCAATAGATATGTCGTGGCTCTGGGAAAGGCTCGCCGCCAAGGACGACAAAGTGCGTGTCTTTCAAGGCAACAACGTGAAGCTTTGATTCCATATGCAACACGACGAAGTCATCGGGAGTGATGGCTTTCTCTTCGATCTGCAGTTGACCCGTAATTATATAAAAAGCCAGCTCGTGATGTTTTTCAGGAGTGAATTCAAAAATCTCTCCGGTCTTCAATTGAACGTCGATAAAAAACAGCGGGGAAAAAGCTTCTACGGGGGACTTCTTGCCAAAAGCAGATCCCGCAATCAGGCAAACATCAGCGGAACCAACTTTGAAATTGGGAATACTTTCTTTAGGGTGGTGAGTGAAAGAAGGCGCACGATCTTCATGCTCTAATGGCAAAGCCACCCAGAACTGCATAAGATGCAAACGATGAGGCTGTCCTAAAAGGTGCGGCGGCGTTCTTTCAGAATGAGCGATGCCGCGTCCTGCTGTCATCCAATTCACATCGCCTGGTTCAAGCAGCTGTTTATTGCCTTCGCTATCGTGATGCAGAACCTCACCTTCCAGAAGATAACTTAAAGTTGAAAGACCAATGTGAGGATGGGGCCGAACTGTCATGCCCTCATTCAGTGGAAAATCCGTTGCTGGAAAATAGTCGAAGAAAATGAAGGGGCCAACCATGCGTTTTTCTTTATAGGGAATTAAACGATGGACTTGTGGGCCTCCAACTGAGACCAAACGCGGCGCAATTTCCATAAGAATATCATTTTGTGTGGAACTCATAAGGATGCCTCTTTTCTCTCGAGGAAAAGGATGCTACACTTGCTTAATTAATCAAGTGAATAAAATTGAAGGTGCCTAAAGATCTTAGGCAGAGATAAAAAGAGATAGAAAGAGTGAGAAGATGAAAACAAAAAAAGAAATCGTCGAAAACTGGCTGCCGCGTTACACAGGTGTACCTCTTGAAGATTTTGGTCATTATATCTTGCTTACAAACTTTGGCGGATATGTGAAGACGTTTGCGGACCGCTTCAATGTCCCAGTTCGCGGACTAGATAAACCAATGCAGTCGGCTACAGCAGAAAATATTACGATCATTAATTTCGGTATGGGCAGTGCCTTGGCTGCAACATGTATGGATCTTCTTTCTGCGATCAATCCAAAGGCCGTTTTGTTTTTGGGTAAGTGCGGTGGTATTAAAAAGAAAAATCAATTGGGCGACTTTATTTTGCCAATCGCCGCGATCCGTGGTGAAGGAACAAGTAACGAATATCTTCCTGCGGAAATTCCGGCTTTGCCTTCTTTCCGTTTGCAAAAAGCCGTTTCAAACATGATCGCAAAAAATGGTTGCGACTACTGGACGGGCACAGTGTACACCACCAATCGTCGCGTTTGGGAACACGACGAGCAATTCAAAGAGTACCTTGCGAAAACACGTGCCATGGCCGTTGATATGGAGACAGCAACAATTTTCGTGACGGGTTTTGTGAATGAAATTCCGCGCGGTGCTTTGCTCTTGGTTTCAGACAACCCAATGATTCCAGACGGAGTGAAAACTGAAGAGAGCGATAAGAAGGTCACTTCAAACTTTGTCGATAAACATATTTCTATCGGTATTGATGCTCTTCGTGAGCTTCGTGATTCCGGTGAATCCGTGAAACACATGCGCTGGGACTGATTTAAAACAAAAAATCAGTTCTCCAGTTTTCAACTTCCATAAGGCCTGCCTATTTTTAGAGGATCTAAGTAGGAGGCCCTATGTTGAAGTGGATCGTTTTTTTAGTTACGGCTCTTTCTATCAACTCCAGCTTTGCTTGGAATGATCTTCCACAGCCTCTTCCCGAAGAGCCCGGCCAGCAGCAGCCCACTCCGCCACCTCCACAACAACCTCCGCCATCTAGTGAGGCTGTTAGATACTCCTTAGGCACAGCGGATCTGACGCGTTTTAAAGAACGTGAGTTCACATTCTATCCACAGGTGGCTTTGAATCGACTGGCTCGTTTGAGTTTGACAGGGGGTCGAAATAATATCGAAATCAAGGAAGTGCGCATTCAATATGCTGACTATTTGGATGAGCGTTTGGACTATGTTCTTCCCGGAGAACTGAGGTCCAGCGAAACACGCACAATTAGTTTGGATGCGCGACCTATTTATCGCATAAAAGTGAAGGCCTCCGCCTCCTACTTTTGGAAAAAACCTGGAAACTTTCGCGTAGATGTGGCCGCTTACCGATAGATTTTGTTTAAAGTGTACGCACGAAAAGCTTTCAAAGTGGTTATCTGGAAGTCGATAGAACCTCGGTTTCGTCAGGAGAATTCGTTATTTTCACCTTTTTTCATGCAATTAACATATTGTGTCATTTTGAAAGTTGCGATATAACCGTTCCCACTTCAATCACTTATTACGAATTGCACTTTTGGGGAGGCTCCTTTTGATCAATCCAGGCGCTAATGTTCAGGCCGAAGAAATTGAAACCGACTTCGACTCCGAGATGGAGAACGAAAAGGAGATGAAGAAAACCTCTGCTTTTGAAGCAGATATGGATGAGGACCTTAGCGAAGCAGCTTTGGCACAAATGGCAGGCAGCCTTCTTATGGAAGGTGAAGAGGACGATACAAACCTCGACGAGATCGAAAACATTCTTGAATTGCCAGATACAGGTTATCCAAAGTTCACTTTGGCTAAGAATAAGGCTCGCTTCCTAAGAATGGTAAGCTGGTACCGTGGTAAAGAAGAGTGGATCGAAGTTGCTCCATTGTCTGGCGTAACAAAACTCTTCAAACAACAAACTAAAGAATTGGAAGGCATCCGTTCTTCTAAACTTGATTACGAAATGGAACTTGAAACAGGAACTCTAACTCCGTCTCAACGTTCTTATCGCCGCGACGAACTTAAAATGTGTCGCGTTCAAGAAAAAATGGCAGTCCACTTGATCTCTAAACTTCAAGTTAAGATCAAATCTGGTCGCAGATAATTAGTTCTTCAAAAAACCATTAAAAAGGCTGTCTTCACGACGGCCTTTTTTTTGCCCAAAATCCAACTCGGCTTCAAAACCTAGAGCGAGTTCGAAAGTGAAGAAATTTGGTGAAAGCTTTTAGCTTTGCTAGTGACTTCGTTCGGCACGCCATCGTGGCTCGGTCAGCGCCGGCTTCGCCGGTTCGGGCCGTCCGGGCCCCGCTGAAGGCCTCTCTTCGCACTAGCAAAGCTAAAAGCTTTCACCAAATTTTTGCCTCCGATCTCTTCGTGGTGTGCGATGTCCTTTGGAATAGTGAAAAAGAAAATTCATTTAAGAACTTTTTGGGTTTTAAAAAACAAATCATCAACCTCGCAGACCAATGATCGACGCATGAAATCCCAAGCCCACAAACACGTCGTCAATTTCCCATTTTTTGAACAGTCGTATTTAGCGATGTCTTTCATTCGAAGCTTTGCTTGGGCCCTCGAAGCGCATTTGCATTTTCCCCTCTACCGAATCGCAGATTCCTCGAAAGAGAAGAAGACCTTTCCTATATCGAAGACGAGTTTGGGGGTGAGGGTAAGGGTAAGGGTAAGGGATTGATACTCGTAGGGCGGCCTTCAGCGGCGCCACGATGGCGCGAACCGGCGAAGCCGGCGCTGACCGAGGCACGATGCCGTGCCGCCCGAAGCACCAGCAAGCCCTTACTCTCATCCCCAAACCCTCGCACTTCCGATAATAAAGACCAAGCGCCATCTCCTCTATAAAGAGGCAAACAAGCGACTCGAAGAAAGACAAAAAGCAAGCCCATTTCCCGGACCCACCAAAAGTCGAGTGTTTTGGCAGATTTAAACTGTCTCAAAAAAAAATTGATTCTGGCTCTTTAGTCTCACGATGGAACGCCGATAGGTACAAAGTGAGTCAAATAGGATTTGTTAATGTTTCAAAAGGGGAGGACTAGAATGTCACGTACAGTAATGATCGTGGTGAGCGATAACCAGGAAACCGTAGAGAACGCTAAAAAGTACTGGGAGAACCATGATGTGACAGTTCATGCTTATTCTTCAGCGCAATGGCGTGAAGGCTTGGACAATAATTTTTTCAGACAACAACTTGCAGCGGGTGTACCTGCGTTGGTATCAGGCAATAGCCCTGTGACTACTGATGCTGGTGGCAATGTTCTTCAGTTCCCATCTGCAACAACTTCTTCAACTTCTTCTAACGTTCAGAAGATGGAAGAGTTGGAAGCACAAGCGATTGAAAATGCAATCGTTCAATACAAAGGCAACTTGACTGAAGCTGCAAAAGCTTTGGGTATCGGTCGCGCAACTTTGTACCGTAAAGTTAAGCAATACCACATTGATCCTTCCTACGCTTGC
>CAZPYX010000031.1:0-28832 GCA_964590635.1 uncultured Bdellovibrio sp. | reverse complement strand
ACTTCAGCATGTCCTTATTCTGTGAAGTTGTCCTGGACTGCCGTATGTCCCAGCTCTGGGACCTGCTACAACCCTCAAGTTAGATTTGTTGGGGGGATCTCGCGATTTCAGTCATCCACGGCTATTCCGATCCAACTAAATGAAAAACGTTTTGCTTTTGATTTTATTCAGATGGCCGAGCAGAACAGCCTGAGCATTTCATGCTCATCGGTTGGGGGAAATTTTGATCCGATCACTCGTCAATGTCGTTTGTCTGGTTTGAATAGGATGTGTCCGTCTCCGATGGTGGTTAAAAGTATTGATTCCTCGATGAATATAAACTGCGGTCTTGCCGTTGTAGGCAACTGCCCAGGCAATCAAGTGATGGTCGGGATTAACTCAGATGGTTCATTGGACTGCAGAAGTAAACTTGTCTGTCCACCCCCACCTCCGCCACCGATAGTGGGTGTTCCTACTGGAGGGAGTGGCGGCGGTGGGGGCGACGGTAGCTCGCCACCACCGCCCTCTGGTGGCGGTAGTAGCGGTCCAGCCATAGGCGGTGGAGATGGTAGCTCGCCACCACCTCCTTCTGGTGGCGGCAGTAGCGGTCCATCCATAAGCGGAGGAGGTAGTTCGCCACCACCTCCTTCTGGTGATGGCGGCGGCGATGGTGGTGATGGTGGCGACGGCGGGGATGGCGGAGACGGCTGCGATGGTGGTGGAGATGGTTGTGATGGAGGATAAAATGAGAAATTTTTTGGTAGGAATATTTATAGTGTTTTCTTTTTCAGTGGCGAAGGCAGAGGGGCTCTACACTGTTAAAATTGTCTTAAGCTCCAAGTGCCCCTGTGCGGGAAGGATGATGGGACAAGTGAAGTCTTTGTTGAGCGACTACAAAGGCAAAGCGGAATTTCAATTTATCGATGTGGGATCCTTGGATCAGGCTTCCTCGGATCGCTACAAGAAGAACTTTCAGCTAGATGCTGAGGTTATATATGACAAGGACACAAAAATTGCCGATGCCTTGGGTGCAGAAGTCAGCCCAACGGCTTTTGTGTTCAACAGTAAACATGAGCTGCTCTATAAAGGCGCGGTCTTGATTGAGAACTACAATGACTACGAACACTCAGCACAACCTTTAAGAGATGCTTTGCAGGCCGCGGTTGCCGGTAAGACTATCGCGAAGAAGGAAGTTCCTGCGGAGGGTTGTTTTATTCATGCAGATATTCTGGATGCGAAATAGTCTTATCGGATTTTTCATTTTTTTTATGGGCCTTGAAGCTTCGTTGGGGCAGTCATATCAATATGATCATCAGACGGAAAACTGTCTAGACAGAGAGAGCCAGTTGTCCGGCTACAACCCTCGGGCTCCAACCGAATGCACTTTTGCAAGACATCCCAAGTGGTATTCCAAGGACATGACAAATTTTAAACTGACCGGATCACAGGTGGAGTTTGGTGATCTGAGATTCGCAAAAATGAACGGAGCAAAGATAGACGCTTGTCATTTTCAACAGACTTTTTTTTCTGGAGCGAATTTGCTTTCGGCGAAATTAAATAAAAGCAGTTTTGTTGGAAGTTATTTTGAAAATGCCAATCTGGGGCTGGTCTTTGCGGAGAGTGCGGATTTTTCGGGAATTAAGGCTTCTGGTATCAGGTTTGATGGGGCTAATTTAGAAAAAGCAAAATTCATCGGCGCCGATTTGTGGGGAGCTTCTTTTGTGGGGGCCAATCTTTCTGGAGCAGATTTTACGAATGCCGTAGTTTTAATGGGGACATTTCGTGGTGCCCTGTTTGATGACAAAACAATCCTGCCCTTTTCAGTGGCGGAAGCCTTGAAAAAAGGAATGAAGCACCGATGAAGGCGATAAGGATTTTTTTAAAGAGAAATGTGGAAGAGATCCGCAACTCCACCGCTTTGCGCTGGTATGGTATTTTTCTTTCTGGCACTCACATTTTGTCATTTTTTTTCTGGAATGCGGCAAGTTTCAATGTCGCGAAAGTCTTGTCTGATGATGTGCCGGTCTGTTGGACATTCAATCCCTCTTGTGGATCCTGGCGGCCACTGCCAGCGATGGTAACTGAGTCGGCCTTGTATGGATTGCTTCTGTTGGCCATTATAGCGGCTATCCTTTTTATATTTGAAAAATATGTTTCCTGGGCCTATGCAGGTCTGATGACTGCAACTTTTCTGAAGCTTTTAATCATGTTTCAGGATTATAGAATGATGGGCAACTATCATTATATGGCCCACATTGCGCTGTTTGTTTTTTTATTTCTTCCTCGAAAAATTGAGTTCGCAAAATACTTTGTTGTGGGATTCTATGTTGCCGCAAGTTTGATCAAATTCAACATGGACTGGCTGGGTGGGCATGCCCTTTTAAGGCCCAGTATTTTTTCAGGAAAGTTGCTTGAGCTGTCCCTGGCCTATGTGGTTCTTCTTGAACTTCTTGGCTCGTGGTTTTTACTGTCGAAACGGGCGTGTTTTTTTTGGTTGTCTCTAGCACAGTTTATCCTCTTCCATATTTTTTCGTGGCATATCGTGGGATATTTTTATCCGTGCATTATGTTTTGCCTGCTTTCAATTTTTGTATTGAATAAAATTTTTCCGGAAAAGACATCTGATAAAAATCCATCGCCATTTTGGGGGTCTATGGCGTTTGCCGCTTTCTCCATTTGTCAGTTGATTCCCTTGGTGTTTTATCCCGACTCGGCAATTACCGGAAAGGGGCGGCTGCTTTCTTTGAATATGCTGGATGCACGGGCTGTTTGTGAGAATAAGGTTTTTGTAAAGGATCATGAGACTACTTATCAAACCAGCTTGACAGCATCGGTGCATGGTATTCGAGTACGCTGTGATCCTTTGGTATATATTTATGAGGCTCAAGCCCTTTGTAAAAAACTGCAGTCAGATCGACCTCAGATAGATCTGGACTTGGCTCTTTATGCTAGAAGATCAAGTGATACAAAATTTGACGAAGTTTTAAAGTTGAAATCTGTATGCAGTCATCCCGTGCAGATCGGCCTGTTGGGAGAGATTCAATGAAATTGAAAGTATTCTTTCTCATAGTGCTCATTGCCGCGAGTACTCTTTTGATAAAAGCCAATCCTCATCTTCTGCGGATGTCGCCAGTAAAGCAGGCTTCGGTAACGCCGGATCTTTTTGTTCAACCAACAAGCTTGTGGGGCGAAGTCACTTTACCTCAGGATGCTCAGGCCATCTTTTACAGAGGAGATCTTCAACGTCAGGGACATGTAACGCACTTTTCTCAAGGGTCTTTTAAAAAGGAATGGGAAAAAATCGGTTTCAATGTTGGGGTTCATACGGCATCGAAGGCAAGTCCTGTGGCAGACGATTCGGGTGTGTATGTGGGAACCGATACCTCGTGGTTTTTCGCGTTCAAGCCGGATGGCTCGTTAAAATGGAAGTTCTTTGGTAGTGATTCGGGGCGGGGCTTTCACAGTACCGCGGTGATTGTTGGTGATTATGTATTTGTAGGTTCATATAGCGGCATGGTTTATTGCTTTCAAAAAAATACGGGACAGTTGATGTGGAGCAAAAAGGTTGGAGAAACTTTGGGCGCTTCTCCGGTTTTTTATAAAGGGGATTTGATAACGGCGGTGGAAACTGCCAGGCCCGTGAATGGCTTTGTCGTTCGTCTTTCTGCGCGGGACGGTCAGATAAAATGGGTGTCTCCTTTCTTGGGGGAACAGAGTCACTCTTCTCCAGTGATTTCGGAATCAAATCGCTTGGTTCTTTTGGGAGCTAACAATTGGATGTTTTTCGGTTTGGATTTGGAAACGGGGAAGGTTCGTTGGAGCGTCAAAACCAATGGTGAGGTCAAGTCGACGCCTTTGGTGTTAGGAGATCGCGTGTTCTTTTCGGACTGGGGAGCCCGGCTTCATTGTCTGGAAGTTCAGTCCGGCAAAGAAGTTTGGATGAAGAATCTGACTTTTGCCTCTCAGGTCAGTGCGAGCTATGCTCCGAAGGCGGGGCTGATCATTATTGGTGATTCCTTGGGGTATGTGTATGGGATTAATCCAGAAACGGGGACCCCCAAGTGGCACGTGAAATTTACTATGACAAAACTTCTATCAAGTCCGGTGGTAGTTCTAAGCCCAGAGGAAGATTTCTTGATTTCCTGCAGTGATACCGAAGCCTGCTGGATGCGCGCCGGCGATGGAAAGCTCCTGTCAAAAATTTCTTTGGGGCATCGCCTGAGCGGGGTGCCTTTCATTCGCGAGAACGAGATTTATTTTTCTCTGAACGAAGGACCCCTGCAAAAATGGAGTCGTCAATAACCTTACTTTTTAAAGCCAAATTTGTTAAGGATAAACGCGAATTCTTCAGCCTGTTCCCACAGGTGATCAAATCTTCCGGAAACACCGAAGTGGCCGGCACCCATGTTTGTCTTGAAGACCACTGTGTTGCTGTCGGATTTTAGTTCGCGAAGCTTTGCCACCCACTTTGCCGGTTCCCAGTAAGTCACGCGTGGATCGTTCAATCCGCAGGTTACAAATAGATTTGGATAAGCTTTCTTTTCGACGTTGTCGTAAGGAGAATAGCTCTTCATGTATTTATAATACTTCTTATCGTCTGGATTTCCCCACTCTTTGTATTCAATTTGAGTCAGAGGAAGATCTTTGTCGAACATTGTATTGATAACATCCACGAAAGGAACGTGCGCGGCGACTGCTGTGAAAAGATCCGGGCGCATGTTCATACAAGCTCCCATCAACATCCCGCCGGCGCTGCCACCACAAGCTGCCAACTTATCTTTGGCAACCCAGTTGTTTTTCACTAGATATTCACCACAAGCAATAAAGTCTTTGAAGGTATTTTTCTTCTTCAAGAATTTACCATCTTCATACCAAGAGCGTCCCATTTCAGAGCCACCGCGAGGATGGGCCAAAGCATAAACGAAGCCGCGATCAATCAGACGGAAAACATCTCGGCGCACAGGGAAAGCATCAGGGATGCTCATGCCGTAAGATCCGTAACCATAGAGATAGCCAGCAGCCTTACTATTTTTCTTAAAGCCTTTTTTGTAAATCAAAGTCAAAGGCACTTTCACGCCGTCATGGGATTTCACCCATACGCGGTCACAAACGTAGTTTGATTTTTTATGGCCTTTTACTTCCTTAGTTTTAAGGACTTTCGATTTACGGGTCTTCATGTTGTATTCAATAATCGAATCTGGAGTGATTGGGGAAGAGTAAGCGATACGTACAACTTCCGTTTTGTATTCGCGATTGCCGCCGCCCATTTCAACGTCATAAGCTTTGTCCGAGAAGGAAATAAGATGATCTTTTTTCTTCTTGAAGTCATACACACGCAATTGCGGCAAACCTGCTTCGCGCTCACTGATCACCATGTAACCGGCAAATACTGCGACACCTTGGCGCAGAATTTTGTCTGAGTTTTTGAAAACTGTTTTCCAATGTTTGCGACCTGGCTTGTCGACCAAGGTTTTCATGATTTGGAAGTTTGTCGCTTTATAATTGGTGTGGATCCAGAACTCGCCATCACGGTCCATCACGTTGTATTCAATGTCCTCTTTGCGAGGTTCAATACACTTGAATTTTCGGTGTGGCTCATCAGCGCGAAGATACCAGATTTCTGAAGTTACTTTGCCGCCAGTGTGAATATAGATATAGTCCTTCGACTCTGACTGGTAAAGATGTACAAAGTGTTGAGAATCTTCTTCCTCAAAAACCAACTTATCATTCTTAGGGTTTTCACCAATAGTATGACGGTATACCTGGAAAGGACGAAGATTGGCATCAAGCACAACATAGAAAAAAGTTTCACTGTCTTTAGCCCACACGCAAGAGCCGTTTGTGTTCTTAATAACTTCGGAAAGATTCTTTCCTGTTTTCAAATTTTTAAAATGAACAGAGTATCTTTCAGAACCATCGAAATCGACTCCATAAGCCAAAAGATTTTCATCATAGGCCAAATCCAAATTGCTTAGTTGGAAATACTTTTTTCCTTTAGCAATCACATTGCCGTCGAGGATAACTTTTTCTTTTCCGTCTCTTTTCGGTTTACGCACGTGAATGGCGTACTGTTTGCCTTTTTTAAATTTGCTTGAATAAAGATAATTGCCGTCTGGCGCAGGAACCGTTGAATCATTTTCCTTGATTCGAGATTTCATTTCTTTAAACAATTTATTTTTCAATGTGGTGAGGGGCTTCATGTGGTTTTCAAAGTATTTATTCTCTGCATTTAAATACTTCATTGTGTCGGGATGCTTTCTGTCGCGAAGCCAGAAATAATCATCGATACGAATGTCTTTGTGATTTACGAATTTTTTAGGATGTTTCGGGGCTATCGGAGCTGCGTGGGCAGTTTTCATAAGATCCTTCATGTGTAGGCATTAGCAATAAACCGAACTCATTTTAGAAGTGAAAAAGAGTCGGAAGCAAGCAAAGGCTGTCTCAAAAAAGCAGGTCTAGGATTGCTAAGCCATTAATGTTCCTAAGATTATTGAGATGCAAAGAAAAATGAGGTCAAGTGAGGGCAGTTGTGGTTCTTAAGGTTGCGGAGATATAAACAAAAAACCTGTTAACTTTTGTGAAAGGACATCCGATAGATTTGGCTCACGAGATAAATGAAAGTGAGTATACATGTCGGCGGCGGGATCGTTTCAACAAAAGGCTCAGTCTTTAAAGTATCAGGTTTTGTTCTTAGCTCTTCTTCCTATCGCGGGATTTAGCTTTACGGGATACTCATCATTTAAGGATGTACAAAGTCTGAATGGACTTTTGAATGACGTGCACACAGGACTTGTGCCAACCATTGAAAGCATCGGCAGCTTCGATCTTGCTCGTGAAACTTTAAATGGACATGTGTGGCAAGCCTTGGCCCACGAAAATAATCCAGAAGATCGTATCGAGATGGCTAAAGATTTGGATGACGATATGGCTAGCGTTCAAGCCGCCATTGCGAGCTATCAAAAGACTCCGTTCGGTCCCTATGAAAAAGAACATTTCCCAGCGGTGAAAGAAGCCACTGATGCGTATATCTCACAGATAAAGGGAATTCAGAGTCTTCTTAAGTCCGAAAATTCCCAAGACCTTCAGGCCGCAAAAAAAATCATGGATGGGCGCATGCATGAACTTGATAAAGTCATCGGCGCCTTTTCTGAAGAAGTAATTAAACAGGAATATGCCGATGCCGAAGCCGATAAAAAAACGGCACAAGCTACAGAGCAAAAAATCATTTCCTTTCTGATCACGGTGACACTGCTCATTGGCGGTGGCGTGGCTTTGCTATTGATTCTTTTGGGCCGTCGAATAGTTAGTAAAGTGTCGGTCACTTCAGAAACCGTTGAAGATGCCAGCGCCCAAGTCGCAGTGGCCATCGAGCAGCTGGCAGCGGCCAGTACTGAGCTGGCTCAATCATCCACCAAAACGGCAGCCTCCTTAGAGGAAGCTGTAGCCACGGTTGAGGAAATTGGTGCACTGGTTAGTACTAATTCAGCAAGTTCAAAAAAAGCTTCTGAATTGGCTCATCAATCTAGTGAAACCGCTTCTAAAGGTGAAAAGGAATTGCAGAGTCTTTTTGGATCCATGCAAAATATTTCGCAATCATCTTCTAAGATGCTGGAGATCATCGACGTTATCGACGACATTGCCTTTCAAACTAATCTGTTGGCATTGAATGCGTCAGTAGAAGCGGCGCGCGCGGGGGAGCAGGGCAAAGGGTTTGCTGTTGTCGCAGATGCGGTGCGAACTTTGGCACAGCGAAGTGCCATAGCTGCGAAAGATATCAATCAACTTATTTCCACATCAGCAGATCAGGTGAATGAGGGCGTGAAGGCCAGCCAGGAGAGCGGCCACGTCCTGCGCTCAATCTTAGAGAATATTAATAAAGTGACCGTGATCAACAATGAGATCGCCTTAGGAAGTGAAGAACAATCCCAGCGAATTCATCTGTTATCTCAGGCCTTAGAAGCATTGGATACCTCTTCACAAACCAACGCGGCCTCCGCAGAAGAAATTTCTGCGACAGCGGCAGAGATTGCTAGTCAGACCGAAGCTGTGCAAGGTCAGATCCATGAGTTGGGGATTTTAATCGATGGGGGACACCATCAAGAAGCCCTTCCTGAAGCTCCGTCGATCCCACGTTTGAGTCGGGCCGCTTAGTTGGGATCTATTTGTAATGTTCTTGGGGGGTCTGCTTCAGCAGACCTTTTGCATTTTCGTCGGTGCGAAGGAATTTTTTATAAACTGCTTCCAAAGGTCAGCGGAACCAATCTCAACACAATAAAATTTTGACAGATTTTATTTCTTCGATTAACTCCTTGATCCATGTCTAGAGCCTCTGAATTTCTGATCATGCAGTACAATTTACGACGTGCTAAGAACCGACGTTATTCACAACGTGCGTTTGCAAAGCTTCTTGAGATCAATTCAGGTCGACTGTCTCAATATTTTGTAGGAGATCGTCCGATTACAAGCGCAGCTGCACAAAAAATGGCGCGACAGCTTGAGTTGGATTCGGAGCAAACCTCCTATTTTCTTTATCTTGTTGGCTTAGATAAAAAGAACAAAGATCCCTATAAGTTGCGCATTCTTCAAGACGATGAGCTTGCCATGATCGTAGAGTGGTATCACTTTGCTGTTCTTTCTTTGATCTCTACGAGTGGCTTTCAGTTTGACTACAATTGGATTGGCAATCGTCTAAGAATTTCGCCAGCCTTTGCGGAAGCTTCCGTCCAGCGTTTGGAGAGATTGAATTTTATTAAAATAAAAAATAATAAAATTGAAGTCACAAAAGGTGCTGTGTCCACCGTGGGCGATATTCCGAATGAGTTTTTACGCCTTTCTCATAAAGACATGTTCAGACATATGGCCGATACTTTATCTGCAGAAGGCGTAGAGCGAAGGGACCTTTCCTCGATCACCTTGGCTATTGATGATAGAAAAGTTCCTGAGGCGAAAAAGTTAATAAAAAACTTTAGACGGAAGATTGCTGATTTTCTTTCTAAAGGTTCTCGCAACCAAGTGTATGCTTTGAATATTCAACTTTTCCCTCTCTCTCACGAGGAACCGTAATATGAAAACTTTTATTTTTGTGGCTCTCATGTTCTTGTCAATACAGGTCATGGCCGGCGGGGATTGGTATGAAAAGGGTAACGGTACGGACTACACAGTCGTATACTGTCAAGGGCAAGAGGTAATTGCGACGACAGAAGTTGAGTATATTTATTTAAAAAATCTGGGCTGTACGGATTCACCGAATAATAAGGTCGGTGGTAACGGAACTTCTAAGCCGTCCTCTGAAGAAAAGACTCTTTAAGTCTGCTTTACTTTTGAGACGCAGGAGACCTGCTATCGAGTTTTTTCAAGCGCGCTAAGATCTCCTCATTTTGTTTTTTGATTTGCGCGTTCTCCTCTTTTAAAGAAGCAATTTCTCGATCCTGTTTTTTAGAGTTCTCCAGCATTGGTGAAATATACTTGTTATAAAGGTCCTTGATCGCATTCACGACAGCCCAATGAATGGGATCGACGTTTAATTCTAAATATCCATCTTTGCGAGTACTAACAGCATCAGGAATTACTTTCTGAACTTCTTGCGCAATAAAACCTGTTTTAGAAAAATCAGATGGTAATCCTAATGGATTGTCTTTTTTGTAGTTATAACGAACCGTGTGAAGTTGCAGAACTTCATTAAGGCCATATTCATAATCGCCATGAATATCTTTGAGTCTTAAATCAGAAGCATTCGTCCAAGCCGTGCCTGTGCTAAGACCAGCAGTTCCTACGACATGAAGGGTGTAGCTGGGAGCTGTCGTCCCGATACCGACGTTGCCTTTGATAATGGCGCCATCAACAGGAGCATCTGTTGCAACATAGCTTGCTCCGACAGATAAACCCGTACTAAAACGAGCGATATTAGTACCATTAGGCTGGAGCGTTATTCCTGTTCCAGCGCCATAAGAATTAAAGTACGTATTTCCACTCGTGCCCATGACCAAAAGATTTCTTCCGCCACTATTGATCCAACTGTTCGAAGCTAAATTAATCGCTCCATTCACATCAAGAGTGTAAGCAGGAGAAGTTGTGCCAATACCGACCGCCCCTGCAAAATAGCTCGGTGTTGTTGCGTCTGAGGCATAGATGGACCATTTATTTGTGCCTTGAATAAGTCCTGTGTAAATACCATAGGCATTTGTGAATGTGCCCGAGACGCCAGCCGAAATGCCATAGGCATTTGTGGCATTGCCCGAGGCAGAGACATCCATGACCTTAACAGCTCCTACTGTGCCAGCAGAGCTGAGACTAACAGCTTGTCCGGTCAAAGTATTCAGAGTTCCTGTGCTGTTATGAGCAACAATGACTTTAGATCCAGTAATATTCTTTGAATAGTTACTGGCATCGGCCGTGGTTTGAACTTTTAATATAGATCCGATCATTGTGACAGCGGAATCAGCACCAGGATTTGCCGTCAAACTTAAATTTTGAAGGGCGACGTTACTGGTTCCAGTTGCAGTTGTCACCGATTGCAGATCCAAAGGATAAGTCGGAGTAGTTGTGCCGATCCCGACATTGCCAGTGTTATAATAAATATTACTGCTATTGGTTGTCCATTGAGGGCTGCCGCTTGCGGTGGTCTGTGTTGTTCCATCGGGGAATTTGAAACCATCAGAAGTAGATTCGACCGTTCCGGCAACGGAAAGTTTTTGTCCTGGAGCCGTCGTTCCAATTCCGACATTGCCGCCGCTTTTCATTAAAAGAAGATTGCTGTAGCCGCTGCTGACGTTCGCAACTTCTAAAGAACTGTTTGCAGAAGCTCCGCTGAAGTAAGCCATCATGACTTTATCTCCAGCGGTTCCTGATTGAGTACTGGGTAATAGCGTGAGTGATGCCTGAGTTGATGCAAAGACAGCACCCGAAGGCGCCTCTCCTAATCCGCCCCAATCTCCACTGATTTGAGCTGAATTAGTGACGCCAGATCTGATGAAAGTCAAAGCGCGTATATTGCCGACAACGTCAAATGTTGCCCATGGAGTGGCTGTTCCGATTCCAACCTTTCCGTTAGTATCTAATGTCATTCTTGTTGTATTATCTGTTTTGAATCCAAGCGTATTCGTATCATTTGTTCCAAGAGTTGCGGCGCCGCCAAAAGAGTTTCCACCATTGACAAAAGAATTTGCTCCCGCAGAAATATTTGCAGGTGCCCAGGCAACTCCATTCCACTGAAGCACTTGTCCACTTGAAGGTAGCGTTGCTGTGACCGGATTATTTTGCAGAGCCACGACCTTTGTTACCGCCGTAGATCCCGTGACATCGCCAACTAGTGTGGCATTAAATGTCTGACATTGAAAATTTCCGGAAACGGAATTCCAATACATCGTTTGGCTAGTAGTACAAGACGCAGAAGCGACATAACCATTGAAAGCTGATTGAGTGACATAACTTGAAAGCGTAGCTGACAGTCCCGAGATATCACTTGATGTGAGGGAGTTCGCACTCCAACTCGTGCCGTTGTATTTGAGAACCTGGCCAGAGTTTGGCGCCGCAGAACTAACAGCGACTCCTTGAAGAGCGGCCACCGTAGGCGCAGGATAGTTTCCCGATAGGTCTCCACTTGCGGTACCCCCTGGTGAAACTCCAGCGATCGTGACGTTGGCGGCTGAGGCCAATCGCCCTTGGGCATCGACGGTGTAAGTTGCCACTTGAGTTGCAGATCCATATGAACCAGCAATCACTGAGGTATTCGCTAAACTAATAGTACCGCTAGTTGTGATTGGTCCGCCCGAGAGGCCGGTCCCAGTTGCAACACTCGTGACTGTTCCTCCAGCAGATCCGGGGATCGGGGAGCAAGTCATTGTAGCACCATCCCAAGAAAGAAAAGTACCGGGAGTGCAAGTTGGCAATCCAACTTTTAAAAGAAAATCAGCAGCGACATTGTTACCTAATTTTTGTGATGAAAGAGCGTATCCAGCAAAAGGTACAGAGCGCACCACGGAGTCTGGACTGATGACCTTCCATCCCACGCCATCGTGAAATTGAACACGAAGTTTACGCAAGTCATTGGCAGAAGCCGTGTAAGGCGAGCCTCCAAAGCAAGTAAAAGATCCGCTATTATTAAAGGCATCTAAAATTGTAAATGATCCAGAGGTTGGGTAGGTGATTGTACCATTTCCGATGGAGACATCAAAAATGCCGTTCGAGTTCACCATGTTGTAGCCGTTCACTTGCTCTTGATAAATCACGCAAGCGCCAGAAGGGTCAGTCACCTGAAAGATGAAGGACACATTGCTGTATTCGAGAGGAGTGCCGTCTGTTTTAAGAATTCGCCCCTGATAGGTCAAAGATGCTGGCGCCGCCCATGCTGGAGTTGCACAGAGCAAGAGTACGGTGACTGCGAAGAGCGAAATATATCGTCTGGCAGCGGTCTGAGAAAACGTACAAGACTGCATCAGATTGATCCTTCTGGAGGAGTCTTTTCATATAGGGATATAAAAAAACGACTCATCCAAAGTTCTTATCGGAATTTAGCGAGGTATTCTAAACGTTTCGAGCATCAATGCGGTTCCATTAAAGGTCGGAAGCATTCCTACTGTCCAAGGGGAGTGAATGTCAGAATGAGCGGGATTGCATTACAGATATATTGAGATCTAATAAGCTTAAAACTGGCTCTGGAGGCGGTTTTAAGGTTACATCATGCGGTGAAGACATAATAGTTGCGACCACATATATTGATTAACTTTTATGAAATCTAGATAACTTACTGCTATGGATCTGGATCAAGAAGACTCGGGTCAATATGATATAAAATCTTAAATGAACTCGACTGAGTGACCACGAGATATTGAAAAGAGGCCGACTCTATCGGTGGCTTTACACGATGATATAAAATGATCGGAGATTTATTTGCTTCAAAGATCTCTCCATCTTTTTCATAAATACACATATCCAAAGCCAGTTTGCTTGTGATTGCGATATCTGTCTTTGGAAGGCAACGTAGCCGTACTCCATTGATAGTTCTTTTTTCCGAATAATTGGAAGTATCAACTAGGGGCAATTTTGCATTGAAAGGCGCTTCGAGATCTTCTTCATTATCGACGGTTCTAGTGCCATCTTCAGTGATGCCGATATTAATCGCTCTGCCATTATGACGGATTATAACTTGAGAAGATTTGACTCGAAGTATTCTGACCTCGCAGCCCATTTCAATATTTAACTTGTCGTTATTGATTGCGAATGGATTGTCGACTTTTCTGAGCCAGGATTTTCCATCGGTCACAATGTGTGTGCGTTCCATCACAAAATGAGTTGGCAACTCAGGGAAACTCTTCACAGGTTTGCCCATCATTTACACAAATATCGTAACTCGTTTTAACGATCTTAAAGTATTCCGGAATTGAATCGGGCACTTGTTCTAGCACGATATCATAAGCCTTATGACCACTCGCTGATGGGGATGCTGCCATTTCGTCTTTTGCAGCAACTGGATTGTGTTCAGAAGTCTCTGATTGTTTTTTTGTGCAACCAGAGGCTAAAGAGATCAATAAGATACTTACTAAGTAAATTCTAATCATAGAAAATCATATTCCCGGGTCAGAGATACTCTGTCTAATCATCGAGGGCATCCCCTTAGTGGTTTGTTTTTTCGAAGCAAGAAGCCATGACAACAACTCTTTCTAAGCGGAAGAAAGACTGTTCTTTGCAAACCTTCTGTGTCTCTGCGCAATCATATTTGACGTAAGATTCATTATGGCTGTTTTGTCCAATGACTTGAGTGCCATTGCACCAAGAGATATATTCCAGACGAACATTGTCGCCTGAACCATCATCAAAATTGACGGCAAAAGCAGAGCTGGCAGTCAAAAGAAGAACTAAGGAACAAAAAATGGCTTTCATAAACCCTCCGATTATTTTTTAGATGAGAGGGTCTAGCATGGCTAAGGTGCCGTCACAATTTCGAAAGCATTTTTTGGTATTACTATCGCTTCCACGAATTAGTGGAAGCACTTGGTCCAGCTTCGGAAAGGCCACCGGAGAATTTAAGACGGAAAATATTTTGTCGTCCTAGAAGCTGTTACAAAGCCTATTTCATCATCTTAACTTGGTACTTATGTCCCTTAATCTTGCCTGTGCGAAGACGATCTAAAGCTTGATCGACAACACTGGCAGAGATCGCCACATAGGTAAATTTATCATGCATCTCGATCTTACCCACATCGGCCGCGGCTAAGCCGCCAGCAGCTCCAGTAAGTGCGCCAAGAATGTCTCCAGGTCTAAGCTTGTCTTTGCGTCCCCCAGAGATTGAAATCGTTTGCATAGCTGCCTGGTGTGCAAATTTGTTCAAACCATGTTGGTTTTTAAAACCCAAGGTAGGGCGGAGGAATTTTCCGCCAGTTAGTTTTTCCAGTTCGAGAAGCTTCAAAGTATCGCGAGGTCCAGCAAGGCTGATTGCCGTTCCCGAACGACCAGCACGGCCGGTACGACCTATGCGATGAACATAGGTCTCTGGTTGAGCCGGAAGATCGTAATTCACTACCATTTCAAGATTTTCGATATCAAGACCGCGAGCTGCGACATCAGTGGCAATCAAGAGGGGAATACTGCCGTTGCGGAACATGGCCATGACTCTTTCGCGTTCTCTTTGATCAAGATCCCCATGAAGACTTGCACAAGGCACGTCATCTTCTTGGATAGTCTCCATGATTTCATTCACAGTTGCTTTCATATTACAGAAAACAATGGTCGAGTTCGAAGGATGTTGGTGCAGCACGCGCATAAGAGTATTGGTTTTGTACTCAGCCTCGGTTTCGTAAACGATTTGCTCAATCGATGCACTTTGGCCATCGGGTTCTTCAACAATAATCTGCATTGGATTTTTTTGATAACGACGACTCAAAGATTGAATCGCTTCCGGAAAAGTTGCAGAGAACAAAGCAGTCTGACGTTTAGTTGGAACATCGTTCATAATTCCGCGAAGTTCTTTTTCAAAACCCATCTCAAGCATTTTATCGGCTTCGTCAAAGATCACAGTTGCCACATCATTCAAGTCGATGCGCTCACGGTTCATATGGTCTAGAATACGCCCCGGAGTCCCCACTGCAATATGCACTCCTTTTTCCAAAGACTGCGCTTGCTCTTTACCCGTTTGTCCACCGATCAAAGGAAGTACTTTAAGGCCCACGTGACGACGACCTAGTTTTCTAATTTCGCCGACAACTTGATTCGCAAGTTCGCGAGTGGGGCAGATCACTAAAGCCTGAATATTTTGATTCGCTAAATCGATTTTATTTAAGATAGGCAAAGAGAACGCCGCAGTTTTGCCGCTGCCAGTTTTTGATTGTCCGATGATGTCTTTGCTATCCAAAAGCAAAGGGATACTTTCTGCCTGAATGGGAGTCATTTCCTCATAGCCCAGTTCTTGGACAACGGAAAGCAATTCAGGGGACAGATTTAGAGATGAAAAATCAGTAGACTTCAAGACAGACCTCAAATGAAAAACTAAAAAAGCTCGCCCTTGTCATACCAGAATTCCGCACTGAGCGGCTAGAAAATGTCTTATGAAATCAAGGTTATGGCGGCTTTTGGCATAATTTACCGAGCAAAAAGCCATAGAAGAGCCAAGGAAGAGGCAATTTGTGCTATTCCTGGGGCTGTTCCTCCATGGAAATTCTTAGAGATTCCCTCTAAGATAGGTCTAGAAATAGAGGTCAATTATGGAATGGATTATCATCGGCGGAATCACAATTACGATTTTTAGTTTTTTGGCCTATGCCATTTTGGCTTTTTTCTTTCCAGAATGGGTTGGGATCACTGGTAAAGTGGCTCTTATGACAGAGCGAAGTCATATTGATGGAGAAGTCGCACCTCCCCATGTGTCTGATAAATTTTAAACCTAAGTTTTAAGCAGTTGCCTTGTCTTTTTTCTGTTTTCTAAACTGCATCGCGCTTAAACGCATATTCTGTTTCAAGAAACGACTAAAATAGTTGGGATCGTCGAATCCCAACTCATATCCAATCTCAGCCACGGACAGCTGCGAATTTGCAAGCAACCTTTTAGCCTCAAGCAGGCAGCGCTCTTGAATGATTTCTTTAGCGGGCTTTCCCAAAACTTTTTGAATTCTGACTGAAAGCGACTTTGAGGATAAGCCCAATTTGTCAGCGTAAAACTTGAGATTATGCTCCTCTTGAAAGTGCGCCTCCACCAAGTCGGTGAAGTTCGTGATCAAATCTTCTTGTCTTGTATGACTGCTTGTTTCTACGCCGGTCACGCGCAACAAATGAAACAGAAAGATCTCTAAATAGTTCTGCAAGCAGGCTTCGAAGTTTTCTTTTCTTTGTAGGTACTCAGACTCCATGAGTTCTAAGAATTTCAAAGAGAGAGATGAGTCGACATTGCCAAACTTAAAGTGATCCGGAAGAAGACGACTGCGTCTGGCCAAATTGTCTTGGCGCGAAGAATGCTGAGAAAAAGACTCCTCTGTGTACTCAATAATGAAACCCTTGGTTTTTTTAGAAAGCTTCCAAGAGTGAACCTGTCCCGGTTTTATGACAAAGGCTTGGCGTGTTTTTACAGCGAAGCTTTTAAAGTCAATTTCATGCCAGCCGCTGGATGACATGATCACGACGATTTGAAAAAAATTATGCTTATGCGGAAAAGGCACCTTTGGAGTTAAGCGATCTTCCAAACGCTCAATGCGAATATCACCACGCGAAGCCGGAGAAATTCCAAGGGATTCGATAGGATGCATTTTCTTAAACTTATTTTTACCAACAGTCATGCCTCTAAGATACACAACAAAAGGCAACTATGAAATCTTAAAAGAAATTGCAACAAGGAAGGCAGACTCGTCTAAAGGTTCTAGAGGAGTCTGCTAAGATAGGAAACTAATGCGAGCTTGGTGCTGCCTTTCTCCAACGCCACTAATTGTTGCGTTGGAGGGCTACAACAAAATACAGAACCTAGTTCGCAGGCTTTTTGGCCTCAAGATACTCGTCATATGAAGAAGTCATGTCTTCAGTTACAGTTGTATCCAGTTCGATAATACGATTCGCCACAGTCTGTACGAACTCATGGTCATGGGATGTAAAAAGGACAGTGCCTTTAAAGCGTTTAACACCTTCATTCACCGCAGAGATACTTTCCAAATCTAAATGGGCCGTCGGTCCATCGAAAAGTAAAACATTGGCTCCAGAAAGCATCATCTTCGCAAGCATACAGCGAACCTTTTCGCCCCCAGAAAGGACACGAGGTCTTTTCAAAGCGTCTTCGCCACTGAAGAGCATTTTGCCCAAGAAGCCACGCAAGAACGATTCGTCTTTGTCTTCAGAGTATTCACGAAGCCAATCCACTAAACTTGCCGCATCCACTTCGAAATATTTCGAGTTGTCAGTCGGGAAGTAGCTACGAGTTGTTGTGATACCCCAAGCAATGCTGCCTGAATCCGCCTCGACTTCGCCAGCAAGAATATCTAGTAGTAAGGTTTTAGCGACGTCATTCCTTCCGACCAAAGCAACTTTATCGCCTTTTTTGATCGTGAAGCTGACATTTTTCAGAATCACTTCACCATTGATAGACTTATTCAAACCACTCACTGTCAATAGATCGTTACCCGCTTCGCGCTTTGGATCAAATCCGACGAAAGGTTGACGACGAGTAGACACTGGCAATTCACCCAGATCCAATTTTTCCAATTGTTTCTGACGAGAAGAAGCTTGGCGCGATTTAGAGGCATTTGCACTAAAGCGTTGAATGAAGCTTTTAAGTTCTTCGGCTTTGTCAGCGTTCTTTTTGCTTTGATCTGAACGAAGTCTTTGGCTGAGCTCTGTGGCTTGACGCCAGAATTCGTAGTTGCCTGAGTAGATGGTGACTTTGTTGAAATCAATATCCGCCATGTGCGTGCACACTTTGTTCAAGAAGTGGCGATCATGGGAGACTACGATGACAGTGTTTTGGAAATTATAAAGGAATTCTTCAAGCCATTGGATAGCATAAATATCCAAGTGATTCGTCGGCTCATCCAGCAAAAGAATATCAGGTTGTCCGAAAAGAGCCTGCGCCAAAAGTACTTTCACTTTGTCACCGGCATCCAATTCGCTCATAAGCTTCGTGTGAAGCTCATCGGAAATACCAAGGCCTGCCAGCATAACGCCGGCTTCGGATTCAGCCTCCCAGCCATTGAGTTCAGCAAATTCACCTTCTAGATCAGAGGCGCGAACTCCGTCGGCTTCGGTGAAGTCCATTTTTGCATAAAGCTCGTCTTTTTCCTGCATCACTTTAAAAAGGCGTTCGTTGCCCATTAATACGGTTTTTAGAACCGGCACGGAGTCGTAGGCATAGTGATCTTGCTTTAAAACGGAAAGACGAAGTTTCCCTGGGATGATGATTTCGCCGGTATTGGGTTCAATCTCTTTAGAAAGAACTTTGAGGAAGGTTGTTTTCCCTGCGCCGTTGGCGCCAATAAGTCCATAACAATTGCCCGGAGTGAATTTCACATTCACGTCTTCAAAGAGCTTTTTTCCACCAAATCTTAAACTGACATTCGAAGTGCTAATCATGGCAGTTAAATAGCATTGAAGGCGAGATTTCGGCAATAGCTATCGCGGCATTTTCTGCAAATAGGGAGCGGCGGGAAGGATCCTATGGATTTTAGGCTGGCTGAGGGTAAAAAAGTCCCAGTTAGACTAAAAAAAAAGCCTCGCTTTGGAGAAGAGAGGCTTTTTAAAAACAGAATTAGGAGTTCAGGCTATTTCTTAGCAACAAGTTTCAAATTCAATTCGAATTCGTCGTTGATGATTTTATCAGCTGCCAACTCTTTGAAGAAGTTGCCAGAACCGTATTTAAGACCCCATTTTGTGCGATCTACTTTAACAACGGCTTCGCCAGTCATAACGCCTTTTGCAGTTGTTACTTTTGCTGGGAATTCGATCGGAGCTGTTTTGCCGATCATAGTCAATTCACCTTTAACTACAACTTCGTCTTTTGATTTCGCAGTGATGCTAGTCATTTTGAATGTTGAAGTTGGGTATTTAGCAACGTCGAAGAAATCTGCGCTAGAAAGATGACCCACAAGTTTCTTTTGATATTCAGCACTGTCTTTCAAGTCTTCGTTAGAAATAGTTCCCATGTCGATAGTGAAGGAACCAGATGTTGGTTGACCTTTTTTATCAACTTGAACTTCGCCATCTTTAAGAGCGATCTTGCCGTGATGCGGGCTGCCCACTTTGTGGAAACCTGTCCAGCTTACAGTGCTGGCTTTAGTGTCGATTTTATATGTATCTGCTGCGTGAGCTGTTGTTGCCGCAACAAGAACAAGGGCTGCGAAAAGCGATTTCATCATATTATCTCCTTTGATAAATCAGTGATGTCTGCCAACAAAAGACTATTCATTGACACAAAAGAGATCAACTACGCAAAGACAAAAATAAACTTTGATCGAACTCAAACATGTAATATTCAAAGAATTCGCGGGCTAAGGTCTAGATCATACCTGTCAAATTCTACGGTGCCGCGGTGGGAAATTGTTTTTCGTTGGAAAGAAGTTTTGCCTCCAAACTAATATTCGCTTTCAACAAGCGCGAAACTGGACAGTTCTTCTTTGCTGTTTCTGCGATTTCTAAGAACTTGTCTTTATTCAGACCTGGGATGACCGCTTCGACGGCAAGATGGGAGGCGGTGACTTTCCAGCCATCTCCATCTTTTAAGAGTGAAACCCGCGCCTCTGTATGAATAGATTGGGCTTCAAACTTGAACTCAGAAAGGGTTGCTGAAAGGGTCATGGAGTAGCAGCTTGAATGAGCCGCCGCGACCAGCTCTTCGGGATTGGTGCCTGGTTTTCCCTCGAAGCGAGTGGCAAATCCATAGGGTGCATGAATCATGGCTCCACTTTGTGTAGAGATTTGACCTTGGCCTTCTTTAAGACTTCCATTCCAGCGAACTTCGGCATTTCTTTCCATAGGCACTCCTTGGGATAAGAGTGCTTGGACTTATTTTTCAGGGGCAGAGAAACCATGGGGTTCTGTAGGAATACAGATCTGACGCTGCGAGGTTCAAATTATTGGCAACGCTTTTGGATGGCATCTTTAATAAATAGAAATCTTGCGGTCGGTGCGACAGTATTCCAACGCCATTTGAGATCATGGCAGTCCTGCCAATGAGGGAATACCATTTTTCCAAAATGTTCGTCACCGTCATCTGCTTGGATGGCTTTGTAAACGAGCTGTTCTATGAAAGTGTAAACTCCAACCGGAAGAATCTTTTTTTGAATCAAGTCAATGGTCACTTCCAAAGATGTTACAAATCCAATTTGACCATCTAAAACGGGATGAATATCAGAAGAACGTTGTGAATAGGCTTCGCGGATATAGGTCACTGAGGGAATTTGTGGGAACTCTGTATCCATTTGACGATAAACCAAGGTGTCGAACTGACCGTTATCGCCAAAATAGACAACAAGATCAGGTTTTTCCGTTTCCAGTAAACTGCGAATCACTTTTTGTTTCAACTCGGGGTCTTGTTGTATTCCTGGGTTGGTATGAAGAGCCGTGATGGGAAAATAATTTTCTTGCAGAAACTCTTTGTGGCGTCTTTCCATCAAAATTTTTGGAGCCAAACTGACATAGTGAAACTCGATATCAGCATGGGACTTTTTAAGAGCTTGAAAGACTTCTGCCATTCCCGCAAAGCGGCTGGTGTCATCAAAGAAGGAAGAGGCGGCACCAGCTTTGGAACGAACATTTGTTACTTTAAGGGTGTCATCGATATCGGAAATTACCAAGACTTTGGCGTTGGCTAATGAACAAAGCAACAAAACCGTAAACATAAGAATGGTCTTTTTCATAAACTCCTCCAAATTGACTGTCTAAAAGAACGCCATGGGCCCAAATATGTCGCCGTTTACCAGATGAACTCTGATTACGTGGTTATAAATAATTAGGTCTGGCTCTGGGGAATTGAAAAGCAAAGAGCACGCCCGATACCTCGGAGTACCAAGGAAACCTGAACTTGTCGAATGGCTTTCAGTTCAGTAGTATTTTTCTGATCGGCCGAAAGAGGCTTTAAGAAAAGGTAATCCGTGTTGAGGAAAGAAATGTATAAGTTAAAGACCGTGTTTGCATTGGCCGCTGTATTTTTCGCTCTGTCATATATTTCTGAAGCTCAGGCCGCGGATCTTCCTTTTGATAGCATGAACGGCTTTCCGTCTAATAAAATTAAAATTGAATACTCCGGCTGGACAGAACCTGTTGAGCCAATGAACTTCAATCGTTTGAATGTTCAGTTTCCCCTTTATTATTCCGAAACAGATACGGTTTCGATGTCTTTGCGTGGCAGCCATTTGGAAGTTTCAAAAGGAATTAACATTCCTGGTAGTGATTTGATTGAAGTTCCAGAATCGCTTTCCAGTGTCGAGGCGGGGGTGCAATACACCAAGCGACTTGAGGGAGATAAAACCATTGGCGGAGGAATTAGTTATGGATCTGCCAGTGACAGCTTGTTTTCAACGAAAGAGTCCATCGCCATTGGCGCAAATATTTTCTACAGTTTTCCATCTGAAAAAAATGATCGTTGGATTTGGGCTCTATTCTACTCAAATAACAATCCGATTTTTAAAGATGCTCCGATTCCGTCAGTGGCTTACTTCTTTAAAAGAGACACGATCATGGGAGCCGTCGGAATTCCATTTATCTTTTTACGTTGGACTCCGGTGCAGGCGCCTTGGACTTTTACATTGTTTGACCTGGCGACTATCGTGAAAGCCGAAGTGTCCTATGGACCTCAGACCTCCCAATACATGTTGGGATTTGATTGGAACCAACAAACATGGCTTCGTCACGATGTGAAGGATACCAATAACAAACTATATTTCGATGAGAAAAAGATTTTTGTCGGAACCAGATTTCTTGTGGCGAAGTTTATTTTCACCGAACTGCAAGTGGGCCAAGCGTACGACCGTTCATTTTATGAAGGGCAGGGGCTAGGTCGGAAGGAAACGGGAACAGCTTATATTCCTAGCTCCTGGTTTGCTGGTTGGTCTGCGAAGATTCAATTCTAGCTTTTTCAGCAAGTTTATCTAATTGCCACGCCTAGTTGCCACTGTCAGTGAAGCCCGTACCAGTTAGATCAAAAAGATAATCGCCTCCGCTGGTGTTCACGGTTAATTGACCAGTGAAGTCTCCATCGGAAGTGGGCTCAAAAATCACAAAGATATGGCAAGTTTTTCCTGGATCTAAGGTAGCAGGGCAGTTGTGCGCAACGCTGAACATATCTCCGGTCAGACCGACATCTATGGTGAGTGTATCCGTTCCCGCGATCACATCAATGACCTCATAGTTGTAAGAACCTATGGCCACTTGGCCGAAATCAATACTTGATTGAGTGGCATCCATAGGTATGACAATACCTTTTGCAAATGCTCCTTGTGAGAATAAAGAGAGAGCTCCTGTCATCAGTAAGGCGGCCAGTGCTTTCATAAAACCTCCACCGTAATTTCGGTTTTGGAAAAAGTTTTGTTGCCCCTATTTTGACTTCTCAGCTTGTAGCAGCCTAGTACTGCGTCAGAAAAGCACAACATCGACCAGAGTAGTGGGTTCGCTTAAAGAACTGAAATCTCAAAATGAGAAAAGGGATTTTTCTCCTCTGTAGCAGCGTCCAGATTGTTGAGAAGCAGTCAAAAAATACACCCATAGTCCCGTGAAGTGAATTCACTGATTCCCGAAAAGTCAGCATCTCAGTTTTGCAAGAGGTAAAGCAAGAGAGGCCTTCGGTCAGACCGAAGCGCAAGCGGGCTCGGATGCCGGCTGGAAACAACACAAGGAGGCTAGCGCTATGAATTTGAGACATTAACGGAGTCGCAGATGGGAATGAGGATTAATACAAATATAGCAGCCCTCAATGCTCAGAGAAATCTGATGGGCACACAAAGAATCGTTAACGATTCGATGGCCAAACTTGCCTCAGGCAGTCGCATTAATAAAGCAGCGGACGATGCTGCTGGTCTGGCGATCTCGGAAAGATTGAAAGCGCAGATTCGTTCTTCGGCACAGGCACAAAGAAATGCCAACGATGGTATTTCAATGATCCAAACGGCTGAGGGTGGATTGAACGAAATTGGCAATATCATTGTTCGTCTTCGCGAGCTGGGAATCCAAGGGGCCTCTGACACAGTCGGAGAAACTGAACGAGGAATGCTGAACAAAGAAGTTGTGCAACTCAGAGACGAAATTCAACGTATTTCTAAAACCACAACTTGGGGCACAACAAAACTGTTGGACGGTACGGCACCACAATTTGATTTTCAAGTGGGGATTGGAAACAATCCTGAAGCTGACAGAATCTCTTTCGATGCCGGATCCAATTCCGCAACTTTGGAAGCCTTGGGCTTGAACGGTTTGGATTTTTCTACAAAAGAAGGTTCCCGTGAAGCCTTGGCGAAACTTGATGATGCGCAAACGCATGTCAATGGGACTAGAGCCTATATGGGAGCTTTACAAAATCGTCTGACTTCGACAGCCGACAACCTTGGTGTGACGCAAGAAAATCTTTCTGCGGCAAACAGTCGAATTCGTGACACAGATATCGCGGCAACATCCAGTGAGATGACCCGCAATAACATCTTGATGCAAGCAGCGACATCGGTGCTTTCTCAAGCCAATCAATCAAATCAATTAGCACTGAAGCTGATCGGCTAGTGCGACAACAAAAGGTCCATTCTTGCTTTAACTAGCAAGAATGGACTGTCTAATGACACCCTTGATAACTTTTTTATTTGAGCGGAATATAGAGGAAGCTCAAAGTCTTGTTGTCTAGGAGTGTTTATGAAAGTCATCGGCTATCGCGAATCTCAAGATATCAGCCAAGAGAACTCGTTAATTCTTTCTGAAGTTTCAGAACCGACTCCGGGACCTCGAGATCTTTTAGTTCGAGTTAAAGCGGTTTCAGTAAATCCCGTTGATACCAAAGTCAGAAGAAATTCAAAACCAAATGAAGGCGAGCTCAAAGTTCTAGGTTGGGATGCCGCTGGCGTCGTTGAGAAAATCGGTAGCAAGGTAGAACACTTCAAAGTAGGGGACGAAGTTTTTTATGCGGGAAGTATCAACCGCCCAGGAGCCAATAGCGAATTTCATTTAGTCGACGAAAGAATTGTCGCTTTGAAGCCTCGAACAATTACTTTTGAAGAGGCCGCCGCTTTGCCTCTGACTAGTATCACTGCCTATGAAGCTCTTTTTGAAAGATTAAATGTCTTGGTCAATGAACCCGCTGCCATTCTTATATATGGCGGAGCAGGGGGCGTCGGCTCCATGGCGATTCAGCTGGCAAAAAAACTCACTCACTTGAAAGTTATTGCTACGGCTTCAAAGCAAGATTCCACTGCCTGGTGCAAAAAACTAGGTGCGGATATTGTGGTCGATCACAGCAAAGACATCCATGATCAATTAAGACCCTTAGGTATCGATACGGTTAAATATATCCTCAGCCTGACCCATAGCGATCAACACAAAGAAGAAATGGAAAAGCTCATAGCTCCCCAGGGCCACATTTGTTTGATCGATGATCCGAAGGATTTTGATATTAAACTTTTCAAGAGAAAATGCGTCGGTATTCACTGGGAATATATGTTCGCCAGATCAATGTTTGAAACACCTGACATGGCAGAGCAAGGTAAGATTCTAAATCAGATAGCGAACCTTATTGATACCAGAAAAATCCAAACCACAATCAACCACATCTTCGAAGGTTTCACTGCTGAAAACTTCAAAAGGGCCCACGCGATGCTAGAATCCGGCAACACCGTGGGCAAAATAGTCATTGAGTTTTAAAAGATAAGATCGAGTTATTTAGTTAACGGTCTGGGGCCCGCAAGCTTCGTCGAGAGAAACTTGATCCTTTTTAGGATTGAAGACTCGTCCCAGGCGTCCTGTAATGCCACCAGAACCTTTGCGTTCCAACTGGCAAGCGCCGACCTGGGCAAAGCGTTCATCAATCATAATACGATTCAAGCTGACACGAAGAGTGTCCAGATTAGCTTGAGCTTTCACTTTGTTTGTCAAAGCAGTCGTCAAAGAATTGGCAGCGGAAAGAACGTGTAGAAGGTCCGTGAGGCCTCCTTTGAACTTTTCAACTTCACCTTCATAGACTTGCTCAAGACTTGCTTGAGCTTGTTGTGCAAGATTAATTTGTTTTTGAGCTTCGGCCAAAGATCCTAAGGTTGCTTCAATCAATTGAGCTTGGTCAAAAGTCAGCTGAGTTTTTTGCAACTTCAACTCATCAATATTGTAGTCGCTAAGCTTCAATGCTGGGAAGTATCCGAAGCCTAAGTTCACAGATCCAGTTTGTGTGATAGATCCGAAAGCAGATCCGCTTCCAGAACGAGAGGCTCCCAAAGAACTGCCCGAAAGGAAGCTGAAACCTTTGCTCCACTTCGCAGTGTTCGCTGCAGAAATCATAGAGTTCATCTGTTTGATTTCCGGTGCTTTCGCAGTCGCGCGATCCAAGAGAACCTGTGCAGGCAAGAGTTCGCTTGAGGAAGGCGCTATGTGAACTTTATCGAAAACGATTTCTTGCGAGAGTGGCAACGCCAACATCTCACGAATGGCTGCCTTTTCACGTTGTAGCAAGTCGTCGACTTGGGAAACTTGAATAGATGAAAGCTGTGTTTGCGCTTGGGCTTGTAACAAATCTGATTTTTGCATCATGCCCGCATCAACGGCCATGGCAATCAGGTCTTCAATGTCACGGTAGTTGAGATACTGTTTGTAAAGAACTTCGCGAAGTTCCATATCGCCAACTACAGTTGCGTAAACAGAGTACGCAGATGAGTAAGTGTTTAGCTGAGCGATATAGTAAGAAGTCGCTTGCGCATTGAGAAGGTATTGGCTTTCTTTGAGATCGAACCAATTGCTAGGCATAAGGAATGGCAGCAACATAGAAACAGTTGTCAGAGCGAAGCTCGGTCCGCTGGAAATCACAGATCCAAGGTTGATGGATGGAAGAAGTTGCGCACGGCTCAAGTTCACTTTTTCTTTGGCTTGATAAACTTTGTTCAACTGAATCATCAGTGAAATGTTTTGCTCAAGAAGCAAATTTTTTAAAGAGTCGGGATTGATCTTAACAACAGCAGGTTGCTTTGCCGTCGGAGCCGCGAAAGCTGCTGTGAACGAAAACGTTACGAATCCTAAGACCACCAGAGCCATAGAAAGTTGTCGTTTAATGATCGCCCATGCCATGCAGAATCCCCCTCTGAGAAAATGAGAATTATTCCTCTGGGTGGGGCTTGTCAAACCCTTGTTTTCAGTAGGAATATTCGTAGCCCTAAGTGAGTTAACAATTGGTCAAAATCGGGTGTTCTTAGATCTCGTTTCAATCAGAGCCAACGGTGTTCCAAAAGTTTAATCTTTGCCCTAGCGGTGTTAAGATCATGGCAATCGTTACCTACATTATAAGAATCGATTTCTAGGAGTTGTACGTTGATAGATCAGAAGTCGTTCGGCTATACGCTGAGTCATAAAAACAAGATGCTTGTTGTTTCTTTTACAGGGGAACTCACCGCCGTGGTGTTACCCGGATTGGAAGCTTGCCGCACAGAGATCCTTGCGAAAGAGGATATTAAGTGTGTGGTTCTTTATTTCCAACAAGTAGGAACAGTGTCCCCGGAAGCGATCCCTGTGCTTGCACAAATGCAAAGAGAGATTCGTGCGCGGGGGGTGGAATTACGCCTGTGTTCGCTTAAAGACGGACTGAGAGAAAAGTTAGTACGAATGGGGGTTGTCAGAGGCATGGAAGTCACTGATGATCTGCGTACGGCACTAATTTCTTTCGGTAGGGTGGCATGAAGAGTTGTGATCGCCGAACTTCGCGGCGATCAAGGTTTAGTATCCGATATGATTCACGGTGGAGAAAAAGATTAGTGGCAAAGAGGGAAGGCCTTGATGGCTTTCTGGATCTTCGCAAATTGCTTCTTACGCGCTTGAGGACGCAAGACGTCCCAGTAAGATTTACGACTGAATAAAGGCTCTCCGCGTTCTAATTGAGAATTCAACATCGAGATCGCACAACGGAAGGTTCCCGCTGGAGTATTGCCATCGCCTTTTTTACAGTTAGGTGCATAGACATGTTCCTTGCCACGGTGAAGTTGCAAGAGGCCGATCAAGGATCCATTCGGTCCTTGAGCTTTGCTGTTTTTATTGCAAGAGCTTTCATAGAAAGCCATGGCATTAATAATCAGAACCCAAACATTCTGACGACCTTCGATTTTTAAACTTTTATATCCAGGACACTGGCGTACCAAGTCATCTGAACCAAGCAACAGAGCTTCTGCCTCGTTGGTCTTAAGTTCCTTCATGATCATGGTTCCCCATTTGCCGAACTCGTCATCAGACGTAAAGTTGTCGCAGGCGTCCCCCCATTTCATTTTATCGCTGACGGCAGAGATCTGCTCTGCAGAGGCATTGGCCGTTAAGGTATTGCGTATATTTCGAACGAGGGTTGCTGCTGTTTTGTTTTCAGAGGTGTTGCAGCCCGCACATGGCGGCATAGCCTCGAAATGACCCGAGCGTGAGCTGAAATCATGGGGTCTGTTTGGGGCATTTGCCTGGGCCCACAAAGGCATCAGACAAACCGTCGAAATGATGAGGTGTTTGAGAATATGCATCATATTGATCTATGAGCAGGATCGGTGCCCGTCTCAAAGTACAATGAATTTTATCTCAGCGGAAATCACTGTCTAAAAAAAAGACAGGGGCGACTTTATGTCACCCCTGTAATTAATCTCACAATATTTTGATCCAGATGTTCTAGTCGCGGAAACGACGAGAAGAGCCGCCACCAGGACGAACGCGTTTGATGCCGCTGTGATCGCCAGGACGGCCACCACGGTCATTGCGCTCTGGGCGATCGCCGAAGTCTTTGCGAGGCGGGCGAGAGTCGCTGCCGGCCGCATCATCACGCTTGCGGAAGCCGCGAGGAGACGGTGCTTCGTTGAAATCAGCGCGTGGAGCGCGTGACTCAGAACGAGCTGGACGAGAATCACCAGAATCATCGCTGCGGAAAGAACGACGAGGAGCTTCCGAAGAAGAAGAACGATCTGCGCTGTAACCACCGCGGTCGCTGCGTGGAGTGTAACCACCACGATCTCCACGGTCAGAAGAAGAGCGGTCAGGGCTGTAGCCGCCACGGTCGCCTCTGTCACCACGATCGGATGAGCGATCAGCGCTGTAGCCTGAAGAGCGTTCTGCATTATAACCACCACCGCGATCAGAACGGTAACCACCGCCTCTGCCGCCACGGTATCCACCACGACCACCACCATCACGATCGCCACGGCCGCTAGTGAAGCGGTTGTCGTTAGGATCACGAGGAAGAAGTTCGCGAGGAACACGGTCGCCCATGTAGTCGAGCATCAAATCTTTCTTAACGAAAACTTTCGGGAAGTAAGCCGCGATGAAGCGAGCTAGTAAGTCTTCTTTAGTGAAAGCAGAAAGATCTGTATCGCCAGCAGTGATCAACACGCGAATCAAATCATTCGCAAGGTTCAATGCAACGTCATCTTCTTTCATTGTGCTGACTTTATCCAAAACGTCTTTGATCTTAAGACCAGCAACTTCATCAGCAGAAGGGATCACACCTTTAACCATAACGGCTTTAGTGGACTGCATAACTCTGCGAAGAAGGTTCAATTGCTCTGGGTTTACCAAAGTGATCGCAGTACCACTTTGACCGTTACGGCCTGTACGACCGATACGGTGAACATAAGATTCAACATCCCAAGGAAGGACATGATTGTTAACGAGAGGAAGATGATTGATGTCTAAAACACGAGCCGCACCGTCCCTACCAACCCCGACATTGATTAGTCACGGTTGGGACTTCTTCAAGGTAC